>JBITAB010000036.1:0-4356 GCA_044439825.1 Phycisphaerales bacterium JB064
GCCGAGGGCGGCCCCAGGTTCATCCATGAGCCCTACACGGCCGCGCCGGCGGTCATGGGCGGCGTGACGACCGGGTCGGCGTCGGCTGCTCTTGCTGGCTCGGCGGCCGTGCAGGACGACGTCGACTGGAGCCGCCGCCAGCGCGAGATCGCCCTCCAGGAGATGTGGCTCTATTACCGCATCGGCGTGGGCGGCTACGAGCGCGGCGGGGCCCGCTTCGAGAGCTTCGACGGCATGGACTTCGACGCGGACTTCGACACGGGGCTGTTCGTCGACTTCGCCGTGGGCGGGCGGTACCGCATCTGGGACGTGGGCCCGTGGTCTCGCGTGGGCATCCGCGTCGAGCTCGAGGGCCTGTTTGGCTACACCTCCTACGACCGCAACGTCCGCGGCGGCGGGCCGAGCGCGGGCGACGGCGATCTGTTCGAGTACGGCTTCATGGTCAACGTGATGCCAGACATCAAGCTGGGGCGCGTGAGCCTGTTCGCCGGCGGCGGCATCGGCGCCTCGCTCTTCAGCCTGAGCGACAGCAGCCAGAGCGACTACGACGACTCGCGCGGCGCCCTGGCGTTGCAGGTGATGGCCGGTGCGAGCTTCGAGCTTGCCGAGCCCGTGTCGCTCTACACCATGATCCGCTACCGCGCGTTCAGCAACATCCACTGGTACGACGAGTTCGACCAGCGCATGCGGCTGCTGGACCTGGACGGCGCGGCGCTGGAGGTTGGGTTGGAGTTCCGGTTCTAACCACGCTTGCGGTCACCGATACTCGGGATTCTCGAACCCGAACCGCTCGCCGTTCTTCCATTTGTCGCGCTGGTTGCCGAAGGCGGGGATGCCGCCGGCGTCCTTGAGCATGCGCGCCATGTGCAGCAGGTTCCAGGTCATGATGGTGGTGTTGCGGTTGGTGAAGTCGTTGTCTTGTGCCTGTGAGCCGTCGTCGAGATAGCTCGGGCCGGGGCCGGCCTCGCCCACCCAGCCGGCGTCGGCCTGGGGCGGGATGGTGTAGCCGAGGTGGCCCAGCGAGTAGAGGATGTTCATGGCGCAGTGCTTGATGCCGTCCTCGTTGCCCGTGATGATGCACCCGCCCACTCGGCCGTAGTAGCTCGACTGCCCATGGTCGTTCAGCTCGCCCGAGTTGCCATACAGGCGCTCGATGACGCGCGTACACACCGAGCTCTTTTCGCCGAGCCAGATAGGCGTGCCGATGACCAGGATGTTGGCGTCCATCACCTTCTTGTGCAAGTCGGGCCAATCGTCGGCGTCGTAGCCGTGCTCGGTCATGTCGGGCTGCACGCCGGGCGGTAGCGTGTGGTCGGCGGCGCGGATGGTCTCGACTGAGACACCCACTTTTTCAAGGATATCGATGGACTTATCCATCAGGCCCTGCGTGTGGCTGGTGCGGTCCGACTTCTTGAGCGAGCAGTTGATGTAGATGGCGCGCAGATCGCTATACGTCGCAGGGGCGCGGTCGATGAGCTTCTGGTCTGTCATGGTGGCCTCCCGCGTGCACGGTATCGAGTGGGCGAGGGGACGGCATCACAATGAACGGGCCATCATCCGGCGGAGTCAGCCACCGCCGCCCGAGACGGGCTGGCCTCGCAGGAAGCGGGTCATGTCGCGCATGAGCAACTCGCCACGGCGGCGCTCCAGCGGGCTGGCGTGCTGGCCCACGTTGTTGTTCATGACCTCGAACATGCGGCCCATGATGCGCGCTGGCGGGCCCTGGCCGCTCTGGATGGCTTCCTGGTCGCGCTGGGCCTGACGCCTGGCGCGATCCAGGCGCTCCTCGGGGCTGCGATCGCGCACGTCGCCGCCCATCATCTCGAGCGTGGTCTCGAACTTTACGAATGCTTCGGCGAGGTACTGCTCGCGCTGCTCGTCGGGCACGCCCTGGTATTCGAATGCGAGCGAATCCCACAGCTCGATCGCCAGGCGGCTGGCGTTCTCTTCGAGCTGCTTGCGGGCCTCGCCTCGGATCGAGCCGGCGAAGGCGGCGAGCATGAGCGAGTCGCTGCTGCTCATGCCTTCCAGTCGCTGCACCAGCATGCCGACGAGCTCGAGACGGCGCTCGAGCGGCAGGTTGTTGAACTCACTCTGCAGCAGCGTGAAGTTCATCAGCGTGTCGATGCGGTCGTTTTCATAGTCGGGCACCGGCGTAGGGCGGAAGATGAAGTAGCCCGACACGCCCAGCACCACGACAAGCCCGGCGGCAAAAGGCCAGTACTTGCGCGACCAGCGGCGCCAGTTGTCGCCGTCGCGCAGGGTGTTGCGCTCGAAGTCGGCGATGCGCTCGCGCAGGGCGCGGATGTCCAGTCGGCGGCCGTTGAGCCGGCCGAGCGTGCGCAGCATGTCGTCGTGCAGTTCGCTCATCGGATGCTCAGCAGGCGGCCGATCTGGCCGAACAGGTTCTCGCCGTCTTCGGCGGTGAGCTCTTCGAGCCAGTTGGTGTTCATGGCGGGGAAGTAGACGGCGTTGCGGGTCGGGCCGTTGGCTCGAAGTGTGTGCCAATCGCCCGCGCAGCTCAGCAGCGGCGCGGGGCGTCCGGTCTCGGCCTGCAACTCGAGGGCCTTCGTCACGGCGCGCTCGAGCTGGGGGCTCTTGGCGGCGAAGGCGAGCTCGGTGGCGGTCATGACCAGGCCCGGGAAGTACTCGTAGCTGGTGCCCGCGCTGGCCCACAGTGGGCGGCCGCTGTCGTCGCTGCCGGTGTCACTCGGGCAGCGATAGCAGGAGTTGCGCCCGAGCACGAAATCGTCTTCGGGCGAGGCGCGGCGGGGCACCGGCGTGTCGAGGTAGGTGCTCAGCACGTCGAGCAGGCTGGGGTCGCTGCCGCCGCCGGGCTCGCCCTCGTGGAAGGGGCGGACGACGGGCAGCACGCCCTTGGACTCGGTATCCATGTAGAGCTGGGTGCCGATGCCGATCTGCGAGAGGTTGGCCAGGCACTGGGTGCGCCGGGCGCTCTCGCGGGCGCCGCTGAGCGTGGGGATGAGGATGCCGGTGAGCACCCCGATGATGGCGATGACCGCCAGCAGCTCGATGAGTGTGAAGGCCTTACGCATGGTCGCTTCCCCTGGCAGGCGGGGCTGGGTCAGATGGGAAGCGGCGCTCGCTTGCCCTGGGCCTCGTCGACCAGTCGCCTTGCGAGGGGCGGCTGATCGGCTCGGACGGCATCGGCTTGTTGGGCGAAGCGGCTGGCGAGTTGCGGGTCGGCATCGAGGGCTCGCTGGACGCCGCGCGCGATCGCGCGACCGGCCCGGCGGAGCTGAGCGCCGCGAGCGAGCGATGCCGCAAGCCCGGCGCCGAGGACGAGTGGCAGGCGATAGGGCTCGGGCACGAATGGCGCCACGGCGCCGACCGTGCGCGTGATGGCTCCGCCTGCGGGGTCGTGCTCGTACTCGGCCGAGGCGTGAAGGGCATGGTCTGCGGCGGCGAGCTGGCTCTGGACGATGCCCAGCTGGGTGCGCCAGCCGTCGGCGAGATCGGCAGGGGCCGATGGATCTTCCAGGGCTTGGCGCAGGGCATGTTCTCGGGTGGCCAGTGCTTCGCGCAGCGCGCCAAGGTCTTGTCGCGCTGAGTCGATCTGGTTGCGCATGGCGGCCTGGTCAACGCAGCCCCCTGACTGCCCGATGGCGACGAGCATGGCGGCCACGAACACGGTCGCCAGCAGCGTTTGGGCCGTGGGCCCCAACGTGGCCCACGCCCCCGCGAGCCTCTCCCGAAATGCTAGTCCCCCCAGACGGTTGCGCGTTACGAACGAACCCCGGCGGGCGGGAGGGCCCTGGAGGACATCGGCGGACTTCTTGGCGGACTTCATGGGTAACCCCCTCTGGCCACGTGGCGCAGGGGCCCGCAGGCGCTGTCACCCGCCGCTCGTGCGGGCCCAGGCCGAGCCGCGGCGGATGGTGGGGGTTGGTCGTGCGGCCCCGTTCAGTGGGTGTTGGGGCCGCGGGCACGGTCAGAATACGGCCGATTTCGGGGGCGTCAAGGTGAGATTTGCGCAGCGCCGGCAGGTTGCGCGCGGGGGCGGACATGCGCCGCAAAAACTACGAGAACCAGGTTTACTCACGGCCTCGCGGGCGTGGTCAGGGCGTGGAAGCGCATGCAGATCCATTGGGCGAAGCGGTGGTTGAGGGCGTGGCCTGACTTGTGGCAGGTGATGTCGGCCTGGATGGGGCGGATGGCCAGGGTGAAGTCGCCGATGGCGTCGAGCAGCTTGTGGGCGGCCGGCTCGTTGTCCATGCGGTAGGCGTTTTCGATGGGGCCGGCCGGGCCGATGACGAGCATGTCGGCGGGGGTGAGGTCTTGGAAGAGGCCGGCCGCCTGGAGGGCGTTGGCCTCGGCCTGGGTGCAGAAGGTGCG
>JBITAB010000037.1:0-4353 GCA_044439825.1 Phycisphaerales bacterium JB064
GGAAGGTCTTGGAGCCCTTGCGGACCTCCAGCCCGCTGTGGTCGACGCCCTTGAAACGCTCCATGGTCTGGCGCAGCTCGTCGGGGAAGTCATCCCCCACCGCCGCCACCACCCGCACGGGCTGGCAATAGAAGGAAGCCGCGGCGGCAAAGTACGTACACGACCCGCCCAGCACGTTCTCCCGATGGCCATGCTCGGGGGTGTAGACGGTGTCGATCCCAACAGTTCCGGTGACGATCAAAGGCATGGAATCAGCATAGGGCCCACCTTCGGGGAAACAACCCCACGCGGACATCCCCGGGCCGTCCGTCGGCTCCGCTACCCTCGCTGTCCATGACGGCTTCTCCCCAGGCCTCTCCCGCAAGCTCACCCACCAACACCGCGGCCGCCGGCGTGGGCTTTGGCCTGCTGTCCTACGTCTGGTGGGGCAGCGTCGTGCCCATCTACGTCAACACGCTCAGCCGCGGAGACTGGGCGACACCCGCCCTCGAACTGCTGGCCCAGCGCGCGGTCTTCGGCATCCCCGTCCTGCTCATCCTGCTCGCCGCCACCGGCAGGCTGGGCGAGCTTCGCGCCGCGCTGACCGAGCCCAAACGCTTCCGCGCGCTGCTGCTGAGCAGCTTCCTGATCCTCTGCAACTGGTTCACGTTCATCTACGCCGTGTCGACCAAGCAGCTCATCCACGCGAGCCTGGGCTATTACATCACGCCGCTGGTGTCGATCGCGCTGGGCGTCGTGCTGCTGGGCGAGCGGCCGCGCCGCGTGCAACTGGTCTCCATCGCGATGGCCCTCGTCGCGGTGATCGTGCTCACCGTGCACCACAAGGGCCTGCCCTGGATCGCCATCACGCTCGCGCTGAGCTTTGGCTTCTATGGCCTGGTCCGCAAGCGCGCCCAGACCAAGCCCGCCCCCGGGCTGTGCGTCGAGATGCTGATCATGCTGCCCATCGCCATCGGCCTCTACGCCTGGCTGCTGGGCACGGGCCGCGCCGAGATCCTCGAAGGCCCGCCCTTGCGCACGGGGCTGATGGTGATGGGCGGGTTCGTCGTCACCGTGCCGCTCGTGGCCTTCGCCGCCGCCGCCCACCGCCTGCGCCTGGCGACGCTGGGCATGCTGCAATACCTCGCCCCCACGGGCCAGTTCATCCTCTCGATCGTCTACGGCCAGAAGCTCGACGCCACGATGATCGCCGCCTTCGTGATCATCTGGTCAGCACTGGCGCTCTACAGCTGGGACGCCTGGCGGCACGGGCGGAGGAGCAGGCCCAGGCCCGAGGAACTCGGCGGCCGCTAGCTGGCTTCACTCGCAGGTCCGAGATCCCACACCATGCCGCAGTTCGGGCACGGCAGCTTCGCCGGGTTGCTCTGCAATGCGGTGAGGTTGGTGCCGCAACTCGGGCATGTCCCCCTACGCGCGACGATCTCCGCAGACCTCTGCGCACCGACCTTCCACCAGTGGCGGACCCAGAGCATCCAAACGGACAAGTACGCCGCGAGGCCAAATGAAAAGAAGAACTCACTTACCACACTTCTCGGCGGAGGATTGAAGTCGCTTCGAATATCGGTGATCACAAAAACCACCGCCCACGTCACCATGCCGATCGGCCACGCGACGCTCAGGAAGGCGAAGCAGAGCCACAGCGGGCGAGACCGCGCGGCAACGGGCGGGCGCTTGGGCCTCGCTCCAGGCCAGGGCGTGGCCCGCAAAGCCTCGATTGGCCTCGCGAGTTCACCGCGGACGTCGCGAATCTGGATTGGCGGATAACCCCACCGCATCGGGCACTCCAGAGCGATAACCACGAGGCTCCGGGCAAGTACCCCCCACAGGACTCGAACCTGTAACCCGCTGATTAAGAGTCAGCTGCTCTACCGATTGAGCTAGGGAGGCGGTTAGAGGGGATTGTATCCCACACGCCGGCCTGAGCAAAGCCAATTGAGAGTCTGGCATCAGTATTTCCCCGCGATTGTGCGCGGATGGTGCAACGGCTGCGCATCTTTGCTAGTAAGTCTTTACTAGTGACAGTCGCTTACCCGGCCCGTGGTGGGGCTCGGCGGGCGGCCTGGCGAGCCGCCAAGGAGGTGTGCCCATGACCGAAGCGAGCATCATCAAGACCAACTGGCGCAAGGGCTTGGCCGTGATGGCCGCCCTGGTGCCCGCCCTGCTCATGGGCGGGTGCAACAACGGCGTGCAGGGCGCCTTCTCGGGCGCGGCCCTGGGCAGCCTGGCGGGCCTTGGCGTGGGCTCGGTCACCGGAGACCGCAGCGACGCCGTCACCATCGGCGCCATCCTGGGCGGCGTGGGCGGCGCCATCATCGGCGACCAGAATGCCCGGGCCTCGGCCTACAGCGTGGGCGGCGGGCACACGACCGAGCGCATCGTCGAACGACCGGTGTACGTCGACCGCGAGGTGTACGTCTCGCCCCAGCCGGTGGTCATCTACCAGGGCTCGCGCCACTATGGCCACAGCTATTACCAGCCCCGGTATCACCACCAGCGCAGCTATCACCACGGCCACTACCGCCACCAGCGGTACTACGACCGCTGCTGGTGATCGCACACGTCAATCGGTCTTCATCGCCTCGGCGATGTGACGCAGGGTGTCGGCCCACAGGCCGGCCTCGGTGCGCAGGTCTTCTTCGAGCAGGTCGGCGACGGCAGGGAGGTCGTCGTCGGCCACGGCTCGCTTGAGGGCGTCGAGTTGCTTCGAGAGCGCATCGGTCCGCTCGTTCAGCTTGCCATCGGTAGCGAAGGCTTCCAGAGACTGGCCAACGGCTGCTCCGCCCTGGATGACCGCCTCTCGCACGGCCTGCCACGTTGCCAGCAACTGGGTGAGCGCCCCCATCGCCTGGGTCACCTCGCCGCGGTGGATCATCTCGGCGCAGGCGGCGTGCTCGTCCTGCGAGGTGTCCATCGCATCGGCAGCGTCGAACAGGGTGACACGCACGAGCGAGGCGGGATCGGTGGAGGTCATCTCCACGTGCTGACCGTCGAGCGGCTCGTCGCTCACCTGGTCGAGGGCCGCGCCCTCGACGGGCGTCCCGTCGACGAACACCTCGATCACGATGCGGCCCTGCTCGCGGGCCCGGCTAGCGCCGGCCTCGATGGCCGCCGCCAGCGAGGGGCGGTCAAGGGTCAGGCTCTGGCCGTCGAGGGTCGCCTTCATGCGTGCGGGCTCCGGAAGAGAAGCGGGTGGCGTCGGGTGCGAACTACAGCTCGAGATCGGCAATCACCGGCGCATGGTCGGAGATGCCATCGGCAGCATCGCGGTCGATCCAGCAATCCTTGAGCACTTTTCTGGCCGCCGGATTGGCCAGCAGATAGTCGATGCGCCAGCCGCGATCGAGCTTGCGGGCCTGCCCGCGGTTGCTCCACCAGCTATAGGGGCCATGGACATCGCCGTGCTTCTCGCGGATGATGTCGTGCCACCCCGAGCCCAGGAGGTCGCCGATCCACTCGCGTTCGTGGGGCAAAAAACCGCTGTTCTTTTGGTTGCCCTTGGCGTAGAAGATGTCGCGCTCGGTGTGGGCGACGTTGAAGTCTCCCCCCAGCAGCACGGGCGTGCGCTTGCGACGCAAGGGCTCGACCCACTTGGTGAACTTGGGCATCCACTGCTCCTTGATCGCCTGGCGATGGTCACCCGACGAGCCCGAGGGCAGATAGATGCTCGCGACGACGAGCCCGCCGAGGTCGGCCAGGATCAGGCGCCCCTCGTCGTCCTGTTCGCACGCGCCGTTGCACAGGCCATAGGTCACCTTCTTGGGCTTCTTGCGGCTCAGAACGGCCGTGCCGGCGTAGCCCGGGCGGGCGGCAGGGTTCCACACCACCTCGTACTTGCCGGCATGGATGAGCGGCTCGGGGGCGTGCTCTCGCATGCCGCGCACTTCCTGCAGCAACACGACATCCACGTCGAGGTGCTGCAATCGATCGCCCAGGCCCTTCTTCGAGGCCGAGCGGATGCCGTTGATGTTCCATGTGGCCACGCGCATGGCCCAGTGTATGGGCGTGCCGCGGTCAATCCGTGGGATCGTCGAGCCCGAGCGCCTTCATCTTCTTGTAGAGCGTGGTGCGGTTGATGCCCAGGTCGTCGGCGGTCTGCTGGCGGTTCCAGTCGTTGGCCTTGAGGGCCTTGAGGATGATCCGCCGCTCGGGCTCGCGCAACGCGTCGGCCAGAGGCATGGGGATCCAGGGCGTTTCTTCCTCTTCGGCGGCCGCACGCAGCGGCGCGGGCGTGAGCACGCCGGTGGCGTTCTCGATCACCTGCGGCGGAAGATCGTGCAACTGGATCGTCGGCGAGCGCGTCAGCACGGCAGCCCGCTCGACGATGTTCTGCAGCTCACGCACGTTGCCGGGATA
>JBITAB010000038.1:0-16393 GCA_044439825.1 Phycisphaerales bacterium JB064
AGAACGCCAGGATGATGTCGCCCTCGCGCAGCTTGCCGTACGCGTCGAAGCCCCGCACGGTGCCGCCGAGGCGCACACCACGAGTTGTGGGCGACGTGTCATAGGTGATGCCCAGCCCGGCGCGTGGCGCGTTGAAGAACGCTTCCATCGCGGCCATCTCGAAGCGTGCGAGCACCTCGGCCAGATCGCCATCGCGTTCGGGGTCATCCGCTGCGTCGGCCATCCATGACTGCAGCGCCTTCTCGAGCGTGCCGATCGCCGTGTCAGGGTCGAGCGTGCGTGAGAGTTCGATCAGGTCCGCGCTCGCGGCGATCCGCTCGGTCCACTTCTCGCTTGCCAGCCGGGCAACGGCATCGACTGCGGCTTGCTCGTCGGCGGGCGACTGCATGGACGCCGAAGCGACAGGACACGCCACGGCGAAAACGCCAACCGCCACGAGATATCGCCGAAGCACGCGGGCCATGGTGCCCAATGGTACCGCCCCTCAGGCCCTGGCGTTCTGCAGCACGTCCGCCGGATGGTCCGCAAACCACTGGGCCTTGCGAGCCACCATCCGCAGGAAGGGGGCAGGGTCCCGCCCATGGAACGCCCCCGTGGCCGCGATGGGCACCGCCGCCTCGGCGATCAGGGCCTGGGCCATGAGCCAGGGAAGGGCCCCCAGGGCCTGCTGGCCCACGCCAGGCACGCCGATCAGTGCCCGACCACCGTGCACGCCTTCCATAAACTTGCTCAGCCGGTCGGCATCGGGAGGCGTGGGCCACTGGCGGAAGTCCGCTCCAGCGCCTTGCAGCGAGAACTGCAGAGCGCCGTTCGCGATGTCCAGCATTGCTGGCGCCAGCCCGGCCGACTCGTGGTCGAGCACCGCGGCGATGGCACCCTCATTGAAGATCAGGTTTCCCGGGTGCCAGTCGCCGTGGACGATCTGCACCGACCCACCGTCCAGCGCGTCGCGTGCCCGCGCCGCTGCTCGCTCGTACAGCGTGCCAAGCCTTGCAGCCAGTTCATCGCCACCCGGCGCATCGAGCGCTTGGGGCAGTCGCGCCAGGGCACGGCGGATGCGCGCGTCGTCGTGGTACACGCCGGTCAATGGCTCGCCGATGCTCCGGCCCATTGCGCCCAGATGATCGTGAGCGTTGGCCAGCAGCGCGTGGTATCGCCCCAGCGCCTCGCCAGCCAGCCTGGTCTGTGCTGGCGAGCGATCACACTTGCCACCGCGGATATAGCCGCACACCTCGTACACGCGGCCTTCCAGCCGCAGCGCGCTCGCGCCGCCTCGTGTCGCCAGCAGCGGCGCAAGCGGGAAGCCGTGCGCCGCAAGGCGTCGGTGGATCGAGTGGATGACGTGCACGAACTCCGGGCCATCGCGCCCGGGCGCCAGCCGCTTGAGCACGATCGGGCCGCAGAGCGAGCCGAGCAGGATGATCTTGGGCGCCAGCGGCGAGCCGGCGTTCAGCGGCGCCGCCTTGAGCACCTGGCCGATCGGGTAGTGCACGCGGACATGGTGCACCTCGCCCACGGCAAAGCCCGCCTGCGCCTCGGCCGACGCCAGCGCTTCGGGATCCATGGGCCCGTGGGCCGGCGTGCTGGGAGCGCCAGGATCCACCACGCTACTCGACGTTCTGGACCTGCTCTTTGATGCGATCGATCGCGGCCTTGGCCTCGATGGCCGCTCGCGACAGGTCCGCATCGGGGCTCTTGCTGGCGATGGTGTTGGCCTCGCGCAGCATCTCCTGGGCGATGAAGTCGAGCTTGCGGCCGACCGGCCCCTCTTCCTCGATGGCCGCGAGGAACTGCTCGACGTGCCCACCGAGCCTGGAGATCTCCTCGTTCACGTCGCATCGCTCGGCGTAGGACGCCACCTCGCGCACGATGTCCACCGGCTCGGCCTCGGGCAGCAGTTGCTCGATACGGGCCTTGAGCCGCGCCTCGTACTGCTTGCTCACCTCAGGAGCTCGCTCGCCGACGAGCTTGAGCGCCGACGACACGACGCCACAGAGCTGCCCGAGCTCGGCATGCAGCGCGGCGCCCTCGCGGGCACGCATCTCGATGAGCTTCTCGCACGCGATGGGCAAGAGCTCGTGGAACGCCTGGCGGGCGGCCTCGAGTCGGGCATCGAGCGGCTCCACTCGGAGCACGCCGGGCAACTGGAGCAAGCCGGCCATGTCGATGGTGGGCCTGGTCATCTCGCTGGGGTGTTCGCCCAGCTTGAGCGAGGCCGCATGGATGGCTTGCAGGTACGACTCGAGCACGCCTTGGTTGATCGCACCGGCCTGGCTGGCAGGCGAGCCCTCGGCCGAGCAGCGCACCGTCACGCTGCCGCGCTGCAGCAGCCCACGAAGCGACTCTTCGAGAGCGCCTTCCAAGGGGGCGTACTCATCGGGAAGGCGGACATTGGCCTTGAGGTAGCGATGGTTGACCGAGCGCACCTCGACGCTGTAGGTCACCCCGCCGCGCTCCAGCCGGGCATCGCCAAAGCCGGTCATGCTGCGGATCATGCACCACCCCGCACGAGATCCCACCCGGAAAGGTCCCACGAGGTGAGTTCCCTCACGAGCCGGGCTCCGGTTCTGGCTGGAGCTCAGGCTCGGGATCGGAAGCGGGGGTGTCGCCGGGCTCTTCCGCGGGCGTGCCGGTCGGTGCATCCGCCGGCTCATCAACTGCTGGCTCGTCACCGGTTCGCTCGTCACTAGCGGGCTGATCGCCGGCCGGCTCGAGCGGGAAGGCCGGCGTGGTCTCGGGCTCGCCCTCGCTGGTCGAAGCGCCCGACTCGGCTGGCGCCTGCTCGCCGACGGGTGTTGCGGTTGTTTCGGCTGTCGGTGTCTCGGGCGGGCGGCTGCTGAAGACCAGCACGATGGCCGTCAGGATGAACACCACGAAGGTGCCGATGGTCATCATGGTCAGCGCGTCGCCGGTCTTGGCGCCGAAGGCCGTCTGGCCCGAGCCGCCGCTCGAAGCGCCAAACGCACCGCTCAGCCCGCCGCCGGCCGGCCGCTGGATCAGGATGATCAGGATCATGATGACCGCCACGGCGATGAACACCAGCATCAGCAGGTTCGACAGCACCGGGCTCATGGCAAGCACAAGGGGCATGCAATCCTCCAAAACCCAAACAGGCCCGTCCGGGCCGCTCAGGCAGAGAGTCTAGGGGCAATCTGGAGGCCGCGTCAGGCCCGCTGGGGCTCGCCCGGCTGCACGACGCTGGGCCGGCCCACGCTGTGGTGGTTGAAGCCCAGCTTGGCCATCGGATCGCGGTTGTACAGGTTGCGGCCGTCGAAGATGGTCTTCTCGTTCAGGGCCTTGGCCATGCGGGCGAAGTCGGGGTTCTTGAACTCGTCCCAGTCGGTCGAGATCACCAGCCCGTCGCAGCCCTCCAGGCAGTCGTACATGTTGTCGACGATCTGGCAGGGAACGCCCATCTCGTCGAGCGACTTCTTGCCCGTCTTGTCGGCTACCGAGTCGTACGCCCGGATGGTCGCCCCGTGCTGGTGGGCCAGTTCCATCAGCGTCAGGGCCGGAGCCTCGCGCACGTCGTCGGTGTTGGGCTTGAAGGCGATGCCCCAGAAGGCCAGCGTCTTGCCAGCGAGCGAGCCACCGTAATGGGCCAGGATCTTGTCGAAGAACAGCCTGCGCTGACGCTGGTTCACGTCGTGCACGGCCTGCGAAAGCTGGGTATCGAAGCCCGACTCGTGCCCCATGCCGATGACCGCCAGCGTGTCCTTGGGGAAGCAGCTTCCGCCGTAGCCCAGGCCCGGGTACAGGAACTTGTGGCCGATGCGGCTGTCGCTGCACATGCCCTCGCGCACGCGGTTGATGTTGGCGCCGTACTTCTCGCACAGCATGGCCATCTCGTTGATGAAGCTGATCTTGGTGGCCAGGAAGTTGTTGCTGGCGTACTTGACCATCTCCGCCGAGGGGATGTCCATGATGAAGATCGGGTGCCCGTTGCGCGTGAAGGGCTCGTAGACCTCGTGGAATCGCTGGGCGGTCAGGTCCTCGGGGTCGCCTGGGTTCTCGACGCCGCACACGACGCGGTCGGGCTTGTTGAAGTCGACGATCGCGTCGCCTTCCTTCAGGAACTCGGGGTTGTCGCCCACGGTGAAGGGGATGCTGCCCACGGTCTGGCGGATGCGGTCGCGCACGGCCAGGGTCGTGCCCACGGGCACGGTGCTCTTGACCACGATGGTCTTGGGCGTCTGCCCGGGGCCAAGGCGTTTGATGACGGCGGCGATGTCGTCGGCCGCCTGCATCACGTACTTCAGATCGGCCTTGCCGTCGGCGCCGCTGGGCGTGCCCACGCAGATGAAGATCATCTCGGCGTCCTCGTAGGCCTCATCCTTGTTGAGGGTGGCCTTGAGGCGCCCGGCTTTAAGATTTCGTTGCATCAGGTCGGTCAGCCCGGGCTCGTAGATCGGGCACTCGCCCCGGTTGATCTGGTCGACCTTCTCGGGCAGCACGTCCAGGCAGATGACATCGTTGCCGGTGTTGGCAAAGCACACACCGGTCACCAGTCCCACGTATCCCGTGCCAACCATCGTCAGCTTCATGCTGCTCCTCCGTCGCCAGATTTGACCGATCAGAAGCCCGTCCTACGGGCCTCCCCCAGCGGGGTTCGGTCGCTCGCTAAGGGCCCAGTCTAGGGCCCGCTCCATTCAATCGGCCCATGCGGCGTGGCCGGCCAGTCACCAGCCGCTACAGTGGCCGATGGCCGAGAACACACGCAGCAAGACCAAGTCGTCCCGGGCCCCCAAGCGCACGGCGCGACGTAAGCCCAAGGCCGCCCCGAAGCTGACCGCGGCCACGGCCGATCGGCACCAGCTCTACACCGCGGCGGTCCAGAACGTCGAGAGCGAGATCGATTTCGTCGACGAGACCTACGCCACGCTGCGGGGCACGAAGGCTGTGAGGCTCCGCGAAGACTTCTGCGGCACCGCCCAGACCAGCGCCGAGTGGGTCCGCCGCCGGCCGACCAACCTCGCGGTGGGCCTCGATCTCGACGAGCCCACGCTGCAGTGGGGGCGCGACCACGTGCTCAGCCGCCTGACCGACGAGCAGCGCGAGCGGCTGACGCTCAAGAACCGCGACGTCCGCCACCCGGGCAAGAAGGCCAAGGACGTGGACATCATCCTCGCGATGAACTTCAGCTACAACGCCCTCATGGTGCGGGCCGACATGCTGGCCTACCTCAAGGCCGTCCGCAAGAGCCTGGCGCCGGGCGGCATCTTCGTCATGGACTGCTACGGCGGCTACGAGAGCCTGATGGAGCAGGAAGAACGCCGCGCCTGCAAGGGCTTCACCTATGTGTGGGAGCAGGTCAAGTACAACCCCATCGACGCCACGCTCGACACCGCCATCCACTTCGAGTTCAAGGATGGCACCGAGATGCGCAACGCCTTCACCTATCACTGGCGTTTGTGGAACCTCGCCGAGCTGCGTGACCTCCTCGCCGAGGCCGGCTTCGCCAAGACGACCGTGTACTGGGAAGGCGATGACGGCAAGGGCGGCGGCGACGGCAACTTCGAGCCCGCCACCGTGGGCGACGCCGACGCGTCGTGGATCGCCTACATCGTCAGCGAGATCGACTGAGACCCTTACGAGGCGGTGACGGATTCGCTGCTCACCGAAGCGGGGTCATCGCCCCGCTCGATGGCGTGGATCTTCGCCACGCGGCGGGCGTGGCGGCCGCCCTCGAACTCGGCGGTCATCCAGGCCTCGACCATGCGCTCGATCAGGCGCTGGCCCAGCATGTCGGCCGACAGGCACAGCACGTTGGCGTCGTTGTGGCTCTTGGCCATCTGGGCCGTGAACTCGTCGTGCACCAGAGCGGCCCGCACGCCCGACACCTTGTTGGCGGCGATGCACATGCCGATGCCCGAGCCGCAGAGCAGCACGCCCTTGTCGGCCTCGCCCTTGGCGACCGAGCTGGCCACCTGGAAGGCCCGATCGGGATAGTCGCACGATTGACCGGTGGCCGAGTCCCCCCCGTTGCGGACGCTGACCTCGTGGCCCATGGCTTCCAGGGCTCGTGCGAGGCTGCGGGCGGCGTCATGGCCGCGGTGGTCGGCTCCGATGGCAATCTTCATAGTCCGAGTTCCTCAAGGCGCCGCTCGATGATCCCGACGAACCGTCGCGCCAGCTCATCATAGAGCGTCTGAGGCCCGCCGATGGGATCTTCGACGTCTCCGGCCGCATCCAGCAGGTGCACCTTGCTCTTCTGCCCCGCGGGCAGCATGGCCTTGGCCGCCTCGGCGTGGCTGGCGGTCATTGCGTAGATGACGTCGGCCCGGTCGAGCAGGTCCTGCCCCGCGGGCTGGCTGCGGTGGATATCGAGGCTCGCCCCGACGGCCTCGCTGGCCAGGATGGCCTCGGGCGTCGCCCTGGCCCCGCTCATGGCGGCCACACCCGCCGACACCGCGATGGCGCGGTGGGCGTTGCCCCGCCGCTCCAGCAGGCTGGTGGCGATAGCCTGGGCCATCGGGCTGCGGCACGTGTTGCCTGTGCACACGAAGACGATCAGGGTTGCCAGACGCTCGGTCACCTGCTCAGCGGTCAGGGCACCCTCGGATCGCACGCTCCAGTCGCCATCGCTGCCCATGTCGAGCACCGTGCTGTGCTTGGCATAACGCGTGGGCCCCTCGTCGAGCACGACCGACACGCCGGCCTTCTCGAGGCCTCGTGGGCAGGTGCCGGGCGTGGGGCCGCCCTCGCCGGTCTCGATCGGCTCTGCCGAAGCGCCGACGACCGGCCCGCCCGCGCGTTGAAGGGCCATCGCCGTCCACGTGTCGTCCGGCACGCGCACGAGCAGGGCATGGCCGTCCTCACCCTTGCTGTCGGCAACGCCGGGCAAGAGCCCGAGCGCACCGATCAGGTCATCGAGCCCCTCGCCATGCAGGCGGAGCGTCACCGGCCCGGGCCACACCCGTCGCATCGCGCGACGCAGCGCGGGAGCGACCTCGATGGACGCCTTCTCGTGCGCTTCGAGCACGCCTTCCACGCTCGGGGCGTGCCAGGTGAGCGAGCCCCATGAGCCGGTGCCCGAGCGACGGGGCAGGGCTCGGATCTTGTCGACGGCCTCGCGGCTGTCGCCCCGAGCGAACACGCCGTACACCGTCTCGGTGCGCAGCACGGCCAGTTCGCCCTTGTCCAGGGCTGCGGCGGCGTCCTTGGCGGCATCGATGCGGGTCGAGGAGGTATTCGGGCTCACGGCGGATTCCTTCGGCACTCTTCAACGAACTCTCGGAAGGCCCCCGGCCTTCCCCGGCACAATATCGGCTACTGAATGCGGGCGACAGGGATCGAACCTGCACAGCCTTTCGGCCACGGGAACCTAAATCCCGCGCGTCTGCCAATTCCGCCACGCCCGCGGCTTTTCGGACTTCAAGGCCGATGGTACGGGCCCAACGCGTAGTGTTGTTCGATGCCCATGTGGACCACCACCGTGCTGCTCTGGCTCGCCCTGGCCTGCCAGGCGTTCGCCCAACCCGCCGCCCAGCCCACCAATCAGCCCCAGCAGCAGCGATTCGACGACCTTCTGCCGGCCCAGAAGCTCGGGGCCCGGGTGCGGGCGGTCGAGCGGGCCGTGGGGGTGTCCCCCGTCGTGGTGATCGTCGAGGACGATCGCTCGTTCATCGAGGCCATCGCCCGCTGGACGCCAGCCCTTCGATATCCGGTGCTGCTCGACGACGGCTCGCCCGACGCCCGTGAGGCCATCGCACGCTTCGTCCACGCTTTCGAGCCCCAGCGTGTGCTCCGCTGGCGGGCCCAGGATGCGGCAGAGCCTTTCGACAATCGCGAGCGACGAGAGGCCATCGAGGCCGCCATGCTCCGCGCCTGGGGCGTTGCGCTCGAGGAAGGCCAGCAGCCCATGCCCACCCTCATCGCCCAATGGCGGGCCCTCGAAGCGCCGCCGCCGGGCGTGGTTGTGGTCGGCGAGGGCGAGAGCGCCTGGCCCGCCGCGCTGGCGCTCGCAACCGCGCGCATGCAGCCCATCGTGTGGCTGAGCGCCCCGGGCGGCATCAACCAGACCATCTCCGATACCGATGCCGACGCGTTCTGCCGCACGCTGGAGGGGGCGCTCGACGCCCTCGACCTGGAGTGGAGCGGCCTGGGCGACGAGGTTGACGCCGTCACCCTCTGCATGAACGCCCCGGCCCGCCTGGAGAGCCAGCAGCACGGCATCCTTGCTTTGACCGCTCGTGTCGGTCGCCTGGGTTCGGTAGATCGTGCAGCGCCACGCTGGGCGTGGTGCGGGCACATCTTCGGCTCGTCATCCATCACGGCCGCGAACGCGATGGCCTCGATCTTCCTCGACACGCCGAGCGCGTGGCTGTTCGACAGCTACCCAACCGATCCGCCATGGTCCAACTACGCATTGAGCGCCGCTGCTGACATCTATCGCCAGATGAACCTGAGCGTGACGATCAACAAGCCTATCGAGCAAGGCCTCACGCACTTCATCGAAGCAGCGAGTGATCCGCTCGATGCGGGCCTTGTCGCCGTCAACACCAAGGGCCGCATGGCCGAGTTCCATCTCTCGCCCGGAGCGGCCGCGGGCCGCGACGTGCCCATCCTCCGCCGGCCGATTGCCGTGTACTTCATCCATTCGTTCTCGGCACAGCGGCCGGGTGTGAACACGAGTGTCGCTGGGGCGTGGCTCAACCGCGGCGCGTTCGCGTACATGGGTTCGGTCGATGAGCCAGGGCTGCAGAGCTTCGTGCCGCAGGTTACCTACGCCGCACGCATGGGCTCGCTCTTTCCCTTCGGCGCAGCCGGGCGAGAGGACGGCCTGATCGAGAACCGCAAGCTCGCGGTCTTCGGCGATCCGCTCTGGATGCTCGATCCCCAGCCAAGATCACGCGTCGCCGCCCAGCCGCACTTGGAGGGCGCGCGTCCGCTGGAAGTAGTCGCTCAGGAGGCCATCGAGGGCGGCGAACTGGGCAAGGCCGCATGGATGCTCCGCATGGCCGGCCGCGACCAGACGCTGGTCGACCTCGCCCTGGCAACCCTGCGAGACGAGCCAGGCAAGGTGTCGGCGGAGATGGCCGAGGCTTCGTTGCACGCCCTCTTCGAGGCCGGCCAGCGGCGGGCCGTGGCCGCCATGTTCGCTCGCCTGCCGCGCGAGCGCCAGGGCGACAACGCGGTCGAAGACCTCGCCTGGCACGCCCTCCGTCCCTTACTGAATGACCGCGAAGCGGCGGCGACCATGGCGCGATTGCTCAGCCCGCA
Organism: Phycisphaerales bacterium JB064; assembly: GCA_044439825.1. Classification (GTDB taxonomy): domain Bacteria; phylum Planctomycetota; class Phycisphaerae; order Phycisphaerales; family UBA1924; genus JAHCJI01. Next base: position 9,223 of record JBITAB010000038.1, read on the forward strand.
CGTACGCCCTCAGAAGCTGGCGGACGATGCTGGGGAGATCGCCCGTGCGCTCGCCGCCTCCGGCCATGTCGACGAGGCTCGCACCGTGCTTCGCGGCGCGCTCGGCAACGCTCGGACCGAGGACGAACGCAACGAGCTCGAAGCCAGGCTCGCGTCGCTCCGCTAACCCCGACGCCGCCGGGCCCGAGCGTTGGTAACGAGCGCGATGGCCTGCGCGATCGCGGCCTCCAGGTCCTCGTTGACAAGGAAGTGCTCGTACACGCCGCTGTCTCGGGCTGCCGAGATCTCGCGCTTGGCCTCGGCGAAACGCTTCTGGATGAGCTCCTCGCTCTCGCGTTTGCGTTGGCGGAGGCGATCGATCAACTCCTCCTCGCTCGGCGGCAGCACGAACATCGTCAGAGCCTGCGGCATCTTGGCCTTGATCTGCCGGGCGCCCTCCACGTCGATGTCGCAGATGACCACCCTGCCGCGTCGGAGCTGCTCATCCACCCAATCTTTGGGGGTGCCGTAGAGCCGGCCGAAGACCTCGGCCCACTCGAGGAACTCGTCGCGTCCGATCATCGCGCGAAATGTCGGTTCATCGACAAAGTGGTAATCCACGCCCTCGACGTCGGCATCGGTCTTGGCGCGTGTCGTGGCGCTGACGCTGAACATCGAGGCCGGGATGGCGCGCTCGACGGCTCGGGCGATCGTGGTCTTACCCACGCCGCTGGGGCCGCTCATGACCACGAGCAGGCCATCGTCCGTATCTGTGGGCAAACGATGCTTGGGGTCGGCCATAGGGGGGCAGTGTAGCGGCCAGTCCGAGAACTTCCCTCACCCAGTCGTGCTTGCGTCAGGCGCTGCCGCCGTCGCCGCCCAAGACCTTCGGTACGGCGATAAACGGGCCGTCCATCTTGGGAGCGATCGACTCCAGCGCCTCGCGGGGCAGCTTCCCCGATGCCTCATCCCGGGCCAATTCGGCCTCGAGATCCGCCGCGTGCGAGAGCGGTGCAACGCCCGCCAGGTCCAGCTTCTCGAGGTCTCGGGCGTGGCCCAGGATCGAGGCGAGCTCACGAGCAAGCGGTCCGATATCGCCCTGGGCCACCTCGAGCCGAGCGAGCTGCGCCACCTTGCGGACATCGATCTCGGGTGTGGGGGAGTTCTCGGTCATGTCGCCAAAGTGTACGTTCGAGCCGGTGATATGAAGTAGGAGCCCTGCCAGCCCGATGGTATGGACGGGGCCCGTGTGGGCCACGAGGCATACCAGCACGGGAGCGGGCGATGCAAAGCATCAACGAGCAGACGGGCATCCTTCTTAACGCCGGCACCAACGAATTGGAGGTGCTGGTCTTCACTCTGGGCGGCAGCACGTGCGGCGTCAACGTCGCCAAGGTGCGCGAAGTCGTCCGCTGGATGCCGCCGACCAAGACGCCGGGCCTGCATCCGTCGGTCGACGGCATGTTCAAGCTGCGCGGCGAGGTGATCGCCCTGGTCGACCTCACCCGGCATCTGGGCATCCCGACCACGCACACGTCCGACGAAGACCGTCGCGTGATCGTTACAGAGTTCAACGGCAGGCGCACCGCGTTCGTCGTGGACTCCGTCGAGCAGATCCACCGGCTGAGTTGGACCTCGATCGAGCCCGTGCCCGACCTCAACAGCCTCGGCTCGCTGAGCAAGGCCGGCGACAAGGCCATCGGCGCGTGCACGGGTGTCTTGAAGCTCAATGAGCGGCTGGTGCTGATGATCGACTTCGAGTCGGTCTCGGACTCGATCGTGTTCGATGATCGCCTGCACAAGGCCGAGATCGCTCCTCCGCCCGAGGGCGTTGATCGCTCCAAGCTCAGCGTCGTCGTCGCCGAAGATTCCACGTTCATGCGCGGGCTGTTGAGCGACATCCTGAATCGTGCGGGCATCGGCTCGGTCGAGATATTCGAAGACGGTCAGGCCGCGTGGGAGCGTTTGCAACAGGATCAGGCCGGCACGGTCGATCTGCTGCTGGCGGACATCGAGATGCCCCGCATGGACGGGCTGCACCTGACCTCTCGTGTGCGAGAATCCCAGGTGCACAAGAACCTGCCGGTCGTGCTCTTCAGCTCGCTGGTGACCGAGGACAACCTCAAGAAGGGCGAGCAGGTGGGGGCCAACGCCCAGATCGCCAAGCCCGATCTGGCGCGCGTCGTGACCGTCATCGACGGCATCATCGCCGAGCGTATCAAGCGCAAGGCGGCCTAAGCCGCGGGCGTCTTGCGCATCGCGGCACGATCGAACTCGCTGCGTTCTTCGATCTGCGCAAGCTCCTCGTCCGTCATCCAGGGCAAGAGCCGCAGATGCTCGCGCAGCTTATCGGGGAAGGGCTTGTCCAGCCGTTCGTGGCGGGGGCGGCTCTTCCAGATGCGATACATCCAAAGGTATTGCTCAGGAGCCTCGCGGACGGCGACCTCGAGCGCGCGGCGATACCGAGCCGTGAGATAGAACAACGGGTCGGGGTGCGTCGACCACGCTTCGGGGCCGAACGTGTCGTGGATGGTGAAGCGGAAGCGCATCTTCCCATCGGCGGTGTGGTTGCGGTGGGCCGCCCCACAGATGATCGTGGCACCGAAGCGCAGCGCGAGCAAGCCGATCGACTTGTAGCTGCTGGCCAGACGGCCAAAGTAGGGCACGAACACGCCGCGATCGCCGGCGTTCTGGTCGGCCACGAAGGCTGGGCATGCGCCCTGCTCCATGAGCTTGGGCAGCTGGTGCATCGCGCCGAACTTGTCGACCATGATCACCCCTGGCCGGCTGCGCTCGCGGCGGATCCAACTGTCCAGCGGCTCGAAGTCCAGCGGACGATAGATGGCGTGCATCGGGATGCCCAACAGGGCTGCCGTGGTCGCCAGCACCTCCCAGTTGCCGCAGTGGCCCGTCATGAGGATGCAAGGCCGGCCCGACACGATCGCGTTGAGCCCCTTCTCAACGTTGTGGAACTCCACGTTGCCCAGCACGCTGTCGGTGTTCATCGTCCGCGGTCCGCGGGCGATCTCGGCGCCCAGCGAGAACAGGTGCTGGTACGACGCGACTGCCAGCCGCTCGACCTCATTTGCGCTTGCCTCGGGGAAGGCGATCCGCAGGTGCTCGCGGGCACGCTCCAGCCGTTTGCTGTTGGTCGCTCGCGTCGCGTAATAGCAGCCCGCGGCCTTGGTGGCGGCCCAGGTCATGGGCCATGTCGGGGCGGCCAACGCACCGACCCCAATGCGAATGCCCGCCATCCCGCCGAAGACGACGGGGGCGGGCAGGCCACGATTGGGAAGATGCTTCTTGCCAGCCACGGCGAGTTTTAGCGCGCCCGAGGGGGCTGATTCAAGGAACTCAGCGGACGTCGCCGTAAGGCTTGCCGACGAGCGTGTAGAAGCGGTTCTGGTTCAGCACGGGCAGGCCGGCGGACACGGCGGTGTTGAAGAGGTTGTCGTACCGCTCGACCCGGGTCAGGGCCTCCTGGTACTGCTGGATCTCCTCGGCGGTCGCGGTGATGTCCGGCTCGGGCGGCAGCGAGGGGCGGGTACCCAGCACGACGAAGTCGACGTCGCCCGAGAGGCTGTCGACCACGCGGCCGTTCCAGTTGCGGATCGACGCCTCGATGGCTCGGGTCTCGCCGAAGCTCTCAACGCCATCACCGTCGGCGTCAAAGAAGCCGTAGACCACGAACTTGTAGACCTTGTTGGGGTCGTACACGGCGTTGGCGACGACGTCGCCCTGAAGGATCGGGCGGCCGGCAACAGCGCCGTTGATGCGGGCGATCGAGCGGTCGTCGAATACGCGGATGACTTCGAGGTTGGCCTTGCCACGGGGGTAGTTGCCCTGGGCGTCGGGGGCGATCTCGCGGGCGTCGTTGTAGACCGCGAAGGTCATGCCCAGGGTCACCTTGTCCTGCGAGCCACGGTTGATGGTCACCTGGCGGTCGCCCTCGTTGATCGAGACGATCACGCCGTCGGCCAGCGACTCCTCGGGGCGGGGACGCACGCCGGTGGTGCGGCCCTGGCCACGGAGCTCGCGGAGCTGCTCCTCGGACGAACGCAGGTCGGCGCGGGCCTGATCGAGCTGGCTGCCCAGGATCGACACGCGATCGTCAGCGCGGGTGCGGATGTCCGACACGCGGCGATCCATGCTCAGGCGGGCCTGGCCGTACTCGCCGCGGAGGCTCTCGACCTCGTCGCGGTAGCCGGCGACTTCGGCGCTCAGCTGGCTGATGGTCTCGCGGAAGCCTTCCTCGATGGAGGCCACGCGCTGGGTCTCGTTAGCGGCGTCCTGCTGGGCCCGTTGCACGGCGGCGTTCGCCTGGTTCAGGCGGTCCTGAAGGTCCTGGTTGCGACGGATGGCGTCCTCGGCAACGCGGAGCAGCGAGCTGCTGTCAGCGCCCTCGACGTTCGACAGACGCTGTCCCAGGCGCTCCACCGAGTCGGTCGGGGTGCCGGTGACGCGCTGCATGATGTCGCGGCGGCTGTCGACGAGGTAGCCCACCAGGCTCTTGCGCTCGCCGCTGGCGGCGGCCACGAGCTGGCGGACCTCATCGCGGGCTCGCTCCTCGGGACGGATGAACTCGGCGTTGGCCTGTTCCATGCCGGCCACCTCGCGCTGGGCGGCCTGGGCCTGGAAGTAGAAGACCACCGTGAGCACGAAGAGCACGACCACGAGGATGCTCGAAATCGCGGCAAAGATCGCCATGCCGCCACCACGTCCGGCCATCGGGAGGCCCCCTTTTGCTACACATCGGGGTGGCAGACCCCGAAGCTGTTCATGCCATCCGAACCAAAACCGACTGTAGGCCAGACAGAGGGCCAGCAAACTCAGCCGGAACGACCATACGCAGGTCTCATACGCCCTTGGGGGCCTTCCTGTTGCCCCAAATCTCGGGTGCCAAGTGTGGGCCACCATAGCCCACCGGTCAAGCCCCGTCCTTCCCAGGGGCGTACCGGTCGTGCTTTTCGATCCGACCCCGTGAGGGCTCGCGGGATTGGCTCACACTTGGTGTCGGCCTTATTTATTGTCTGCGGGGTCGCATCAAGGTCGGTTCATGGTATTTTGTGACCAGACCTGAACTGGAGATTGCAATGACTCTGAAGACCAGTGCGGCCTCTTTGGCTCTGCTCGCGACGGCAGCAGCAGCATGTGCCCAGACCTACGACATGGCCCTGACCGACGCCAGCGGCCTCGACGGCTCACTGCTGATCGGCATCGACACCACCGGCTCGCTTATCGGCGACTGGGACCCGGATACCAACCCCACCGGCACGCGCACCAAGCCGGGGCTCTTCGGGTCGTTTGGGGCTACGGAGAACGTGCCCGTGCCCGCGTCGGTTGGTCTGGCGATCGGCGATGATCTGATGGCGGGCAGCTCGGGCGGCTTCTCGCTCGTGCTCGACACGGCCGAGGGCGAGGCGACGGTGTCCGGCGCCGTCTTCGACCTGCTCGGTGGCGGCAGCCTCGCGCTGCCGGCCGAGATCAGCCTGAGCTTCGACAGCTTCCGCACGCGGGCGCCAGACTCAACGTTCATCGGCGGCTTCCCGATCACCCTCCCGCTGGGCGAGCTGTCGCTGACGGCCTTGCACTTCACGCAGACCGAGGCCGCCATCGGCATGCTGACGCCCACCGGGCCCGACGCGTGGAGCCTGGCCATCGCGCTGCCGGGCGAACTCACCGGCGAGGTCGACGCCCTGGGCTCGCCGCTGGAGCTTCCGCCCACGCCGGCGTTGCTGCCGCTTGCGGGCACGGTGACGCTCGTCGGTGGCGAACTCGTCTTCAGCGCCGGCGCCAGCCTCGAGCAGGACTCGACGCAGGAGCCCATGACGGCGCTGCCGCCGATCCCGCTGCCCCTGCCCACCATCCTGCCCGCCGGCTCGACGGCCAACCTCGTGGCCAACCTGATGCTCGACGAGTTGTCCGTCGGCTTCGTGGCCGACATCGTGGTCGAGGCTCGCGGTGAGGCCGCGAGTTGCTCGGTGGATTGCGATGGTGACGGCACGCTGACGGTCTTCGACTTCCTGTGCTTCCTGAGCCTGTTCGACATGGGCGACCCCGCCGCCGACTGTGACGGCGACGGCACGCTCACGCTCTTCGATTTCCTGTGCTTCCAGAGCGCCTTCGATCGCGGCTGCGAGTAACGCGGGAAAGCAAGAGGGGCCTTGCTCGCGATGCCGGTCGCGCCAAGGGTACATGATGGATCAGCCGCCCGAGAGTCCTCCGCCCGTTCCCACTGCCGCACCGCCCGTGCCGGCCCGCACGCCCCCCGGAGCCATCGAGCACGGCGGCCCGACGCCCGACGCCACCGGCGGGGTCATTCCATACAAGAACCCCGCGGCCCTGATTGCCTACTACCTGGGCATCGTCGGCCTCTTTCCGGTGCTGGGTCTTCCGCTGGCGATTGCAGCTTTTATTCTGGGCTTTGTGGGCCTGAGCCGCCGCAAGAAGAAGATGGCGTACGGCGGGCTGGTTCACGCATGGGTGGGCATCGTGCTGGGGGCGATCAGCATGGCCTACAACGGCCTGTTCATCGCGCTGCTTTTCATCTGATCCTCCGTGCCAGGAGTGACAGACGGATCCGCGTTTTCCCAACCACACGCATGGAAGGGGCCAATGATGCCCCATCACGCCGCAGCAGGGGAAATCCATGGCCGAGTATTACTACACCGACGCGAACCGCCAGGCCGCAGGGCCTCTGCCATACGAGGAACTGGCCGCCATGCACGCCCGCGGCGAGCTGCCGGCCGGCACGCTCGTGGCCGAGGTTGGCGCCGATGAGTGGCAGGACGCCTCTGCCGTCTTTGGCGGCGGCCCATCCTCTGGAGCCGCGCATCCGACGCCGCCCATGCAGCCCTCGGGCGCCATCGGCCGGCCGCAGGACGAGTTCATCCCGCTCGCCGGCTGGGCCTTTGGGCTTGGCGTCGCGTCGTGGGTGTGCGCGGGCATCCTCGCGGGCATCCCGGCGGTGATCCTGGGCCACATGGCCCTGGGCCGCATCAAGGCCGAGAACAACACCAACGGCACGGCCAAGGTGCTCACGATCATCGGGCTCGTGGCCGGCTACCTGTCGATCGCGTTCACGATCCTGTGGCTGGTGCTTGTCGTGGGCTTCGGTGTCATGGGCGGTCTGGCCGGCATGAGCGGCTCGGGTCCCTGAATCACGGACGCGACGCGGTGACTTCCGCATCAA
>JBITAB010000038.1:16493-18234 GCA_044439825.1 Phycisphaerales bacterium JB064
AGGCGGTTGATCGCCATGTAGTAGGCCACGTGCCCGAGCGCGATGCCGATGACGCTGCTGGCGAGCAGCAGCCAGAAGCCGGTGACCGTGAGCGCGCCATCGTCGAGCCAATCGTTGGGCAGGGCGCTCAGCCCCGCCGCCCCGCCAAGGGCGAGCATGAGCACGACCATCGCGAACGCGGTGTACTGGCTGATGGCCGCGAAGGCGACGATGGAGTTGACGCCCACCATGAACTTCCGCACGCTCAGGGCATAGCAGGCGAACAACCCGCCCGCGGCGATCGACAGCGCCACGCCCAGCGTGCGCGCCAGGGCCGGATCGTCGGCAAGCACACCACTGGCCTCGCTGGCGGTGGAGACCTTGTCCGCCGGGGCGAGCAGGATCGTGGCGCTGGTGCCGCCCACGACCAGCACGATGCCTATGAGGAACAGCGGCCTGCGGATGACCGCACGCTCGCTGGCGAACAGCAGGGCCGCCCCCACGGTGACGAAGACGATGTGGGCCCGCAGCGCAAAGGTGAGCATGCCCGGGTCGAGCATGTAGTGGGCCCAGGTGAAGCACACCTGGCCGACGATGTTGAAGGCGGCGGGCACCAACGCCAGCTTGAACAGGCCCGGCGGCAGCTTCTTGCGCAATCCCACCACGATGAGCACGGGCAGCCACAGCAGCGCGGCAAAGCCGTAGCGCCAGCCGTTGCTGGTCCAGCCGTCGATGTCCTCGGCAAAGTGGCGGAGGAAGAGGGGGATGGAGCTCCACCCCAGCAGCGTCAGCACGACGAGCACGACGCCCCCGAGCTGGCTTGGGGCGGTGGGGGAGGGGGAGGTTTGTGTGGTCACTGGGCGGGCTCGGGCGGTGTGGGAATGTGGCTCAGTCCGGCTCGGCGGGGGCCGCGGGCTTGGGCTTGCGTGCGGGCGGCTTGGGGCGGGCCACGATCATCGTGACGAAGGTCTGCACGCTGACGGCGGCGATCGCCACCAGCGCCCCGCGGAGGTAGCCCTTGTCGTGGTCGGGGCTCTCGGCCTCTTCGAAGAACCGCTCGCGGGCGGTGGGGGTGCCGATGGCCCCGCCCTGGATGCGTTGCTCCCAGAGCTGCTGGGTTTCCTGGTACTTCTCGCTTGCCTGGTGCGTGGCATAGGCCCGCTGGCCCACGGCGACGGCCACCAGCAGCGGCACCACGATGCCCAGGTGGATGCCGATCATGCCCACCGTGCGGTGCTTGTGGATGAGCAGGGCCATGACCGCACAGGCGACGCTGACCACGGCCACGGCGATGGGCACGATGAGGGCCGTCGCGGCGTTGGCGCCCTCGGGCGCGTCGGCGTACGCGATGGCCCCCAGCACGACGACCAGGGCGGCGTAGAGCACGAGGATGGCGACTGCTTTGAACATGGAGGCAGGGTAGGGGCCTTGGCGGCTCCGCCTTGCCATGCGTGAGGGGATCTGGCGGTGGTTCTAAGAGCTTGAGGGACGTCAGCCGATGGAAGATCATGCCCAACGCAACACAAGCCACAGGTTGTGCGGCCGTCCTCGACCGGATCTACTCCGAAGGCTGCCTGCCCTCGATGGACGGCAACGCGACCTTCCCGTGCTTTCCGGTGGGCCTGACGAGGCGGCCCGGCGAGGGGCTCGCGGCGCTCATCCGGGCCGAGGGCGTCCGCTCCACGGTCGAGGTCGGCATGGCCCTGGGGCTGAGCACGCTGTGGATCATGCAGGGCTGCGACGGGCCGCACGTGGCGGTCGA
>JBITAB010000039.1:0-4317 GCA_044439825.1 Phycisphaerales bacterium JB064
GTGCCGCCCCAGATGCCCAGGTGCGAGCCGTTGAGCTCGCCCATCAGCAGGTTGGCCACCTGATAGAACTCGTCGGGCGTGCGCGTCACGCGCGCCAGCTCGAGGTATCGCTCGGTCAGGCCTTCCCAGTTGAGCCCCTTGAGCGTGGGGTGGTAGAACTCGCGTCCGAGCATGTTGGCCGCGTCGCGGAACTTCTGGGCCTGCTCGGCCGCCACGTCGATGCGGACGGTGGCGCTGATGCCCAGCGTATTGCTGCCGCCGCCGGCGGGCTTGGCCGTTGTGGCCTGGCCGCTGCGGATGAACAGCACCTTCGAGCCATCTGGCGTCACCTGCACCTGCGAGACGCCGCCGCTCTGGACGGTCTTGCGATCCTGGCCTCGATAGTTCACCGAGAACAGGCTGGTGCTGCCATCGATGTTGGTGGTGAAGAGCACGCGGTCGCCGCCGGGCGTCAGGGCGAGGTCGCCCACGCCGTTGAAGCTCGTCAGGCGACGCACGCGCTGCCACGCGTCTTCGGCGTCGAACTCCAGCACCTTGGCGTCCTCATCCGGCTTGCTCAGGTCGGGCGTGTCGATGGCGCCCTTCTTGCTCACGGCCTTGGCGGCGTCCTCGAAGTGCTTGGCGAGCTCGTAGTCGGTCAAGCCTTCCAGCGAGCGGTCGAGCAGCACGGCGTAGGCGTCGAACGACCAGTTCTCGCCCGCGCGATCGCTGAGGAAGGCCAGCATTTTGCCATCGGCGCTCAGGCGGGGTGAGGTGTCGATGTCCGGGTGACGCGTGATGTTCACGGGCTTGGCCGGGTCGCCCTGCAAGTCGAGCAGCCAGACGTCGCTGTTGAAGTCGAGGTCGGAGACCTCGTACACGATGTGCCGGCTGTCGGAGGCCCACTGCACTTCCGGCGCGTTCCAGCTCTCGAAGACCAGTTTCTCGTCGCCGGTGGCCAGGTCGTACTGCCACAGGTCGCCTCGCACGCGGATGAACAGTAGCGAGCGGCCATCGGGCGAGGGCATGGGGCGCACTTCGCGAGCCTCGGTCTCGATGAAGGGCTCGACCTCGAATCGCAGGGCGTCGGCCCAGCGCTTGCCGTGGTCGACCTTGTCGGCCTTCTTCTCGTCCTTCTTGTCGTCGTCCTGCTTCTCTTCTTCGGGCTGGGCCTCGTCGTCCTCCGCCGCCTGCTCCTCACCCTCTTCGGCGCCCTCCTCGGCCGCCTCGTCGGTGGGTTCCTCGGCGGGCTCTTCGGCCTTGGGCTCCTCTGCCTTCTCTTCTTCCTTCGGCTTGAGGTCGTCGCGCGAGAGGGCGACGGTGGCGCGGTAGATGGCGAACTCGCCCGTCTCGTCGCTCGAGAAGTACAGGTACTGGTTGTCGGGGCTCCAGGCCAGGTCCTGCTCGCGGCCGCTGGTGAAGGTGACGCGGCGGGTCGGGCGGTCGTCCTCGGTGCTGCGGATGAAGACCTCGCCTCGCGCGATGACGGCCAGCGTCTTGCCATCGGGGCTCAACGCGGCTTCGTCCACCTGGCGGTCGAGATTCTCGAGCCGCGTGTCGAGCGTCTGCGTGTCGCCCGACGCGTAGATCTCAACGGCCTGCGGCTGCGCGCCAGCTTGCGAGAGGTCGAGCGTGTAGAGCGTGTCCCACACCATGAAGACGGCCGTCGAGCCGTCCTGCGAGACGTTGAGGTCGAGCACGCCGTGGGCGATGGTGTGCTGGCCCTCGGCGGGCGCAAAGTTGGTGAGCTTGCGCGGGCCGTCGGCATCGGTGCGGCCGGCGGGGATGCGCCAGACGTTGTTCTGCCCGTGCCGGCTCGAGACGTAGATGGTCGAGCCATCGGGCAGGCCGAAGCCGTTGGCGTCGTTGCCCTCGAATGTCGTGAGCTGGGTGAACCGGCCCGTGCCGGTGTCCATCGCCCACACGTCGCCGGCCGCCGCGCCCTGATAGGCCGGACGCTCGGAGACGTCGCGCTGGCGGGTGAAGAGCACGCGCTTGCCGTCGGCGGTCATGCGCGGCATGAGGCCGAACGCCTCGGTGAGCTTGGTGATGGGCCCGCCGTCGAGCGGCACGCTGTACATGTTCACGCCGCGATACATGCGCGGGTGCAGGTTGGCGTGCACGAGCACCGAGTCGCCGTCGGAGCCAAAGCCCGACAGCGTGAGCGAGCGATCGCTGAGGGTCAGTCGACGTACCGCGCCGCCGACGACGCGACCGTTCTCGACGCTCACGGGCATCGCGTACAGGTTGCGGCTGCCGTCGCGCTCGCTCTCGAAGACCAGCGTCGAGCCATCGGGGCTGAAGGCGCTGCGCAGGTCGTCGGCGGGGTGCGTGGTCAGGCGCGAGGCGATGCCGCCATCGCTGCTGACGGCCCACAGGTCGCCCGCCCAGGTGAAGGCGATGATCGAGCCATCGGGGCTCAGGCTCGGCATGCGCGGGTAGCCGACGCGGGCCTGACGCGCCATCCACGTTGCCGATGCGGCCGCGCCCTCGTCGCTGCCGGCGCGCGTGGTGGTGTAGGTCGAGGCGGGGCTGGTGGCGGCCGCGCCCGAGGCATCGCTGGCGCAGGCCATCGAGAGCGAGGCCGTGCCCGCGGCCAGGGCCATGACGAATGCCGCCGAGATGCGGCGGCGGGGCGAACGAACGGCCTCACGGATGGAAGGCGGCATGGCGGATCTCCTGATGTGCGACGCGAGCCACGAGGACACGCCCGGCGGATGGGCGCATGCCTGACAGGTACAGACTACAGCGTCTGATGCGCGGCGTCTAGCCGGCTGTCGGTGGAATTGGGGTAGTGCCGCAAGATTGCGCGCGGGGGCGGACTTGGGCTGCGACCTTAGAGGCCGGCCGCCCGGATGGTCTGCTCCCGGGCGCCCTCGCGCTCGCGGGCCGAGGCGATCCACCGGCGGGCGATGCGCCGCTCGAGGGTGGCCACATCGCCAAAGTGGCGCTCGAAGCGGGCCAGATGGTCGGCTTCGGTCTGGGGGCCCTGGGGCAGGTCGGCCAGTTCGGCGAGGTAGGCGGCCAGACGGTCCCGCTCGGTGCGGTGCAGTTCCTTAAAGAGGCCGTAGGCGGCGGCGTAGATGGGCCGGGCCGTGTCGGCCCGCAGGTTGGTGTTGTCGTCGAGCGTGAGCAGCTTGGCGAAGTCGGGGAGCTGGTTCTGCAACGCCAGGGTGTCGAGCTCCTGCTCGCGGGGCTCATAGGCGAAGGCAAAGCCGAACTGGCCCGACGTGCTGTGGGCCTCGAAGCTGGCGGCCAGCCCCTCGCTGACCCACAGCGGATAGGCGGCGCCGCGGGTCTGCAGCCCGGTGTTGAAGGCCAGCAGGTGGATGGCCTCGTGCAGCACCTTGGCGATGCCGAAGCGCAGCACCTGCTCTTCGACGCGTTTGTGCTCCTTGCTGACATTGATCTCCAGGTCGGCCGCGGCGTCTCGCAGGAGCTGGCCCTGGGCGAACTGGCGCTGGCGGTCGGCGGCCTCGGCCCGCGTGTTGAGCTCGTCGATGCGCTTCTGGTAGTCTTGCAGCTCTCGCATCACGCGGGTGAGGCTGGGCGAGGTGCGATCGTCGTGGATGATGATGGCGTTGTGGGCCATGCTGTAGTAGCCGGCCGTCCAGCCCGCGTCGAAGTTGTCGTGCGTGCGCGCGAAGTCCAGGTAGTCGCCGTGCTCGCCGAAGAAGACGCACACGAGGCGCTGGGCGTGGGGGTGCACGGGCACGCCCAGGCGGTCGAGGTCTCGGAAGTACTGCTCTCGGGCGCGCTCGAGCAGGGTGATGCGCGAGCGGGTCCACAGGTCGTCGGCGTTGGAGAGCACCACGAACGAGGTGGAGCGGTAGGTGGCAAAGCCCGGCCCGAGCCTCTGCTCGAGCGGCTCGACGGCGCTCAGGTCGTCCTTGGAGTTGTAGCGGGCGATGCGCTCGAGGGCTCGGGCCCGGCGGGCCGACTCGTGACGCAGGGTTGGGTCGTGCCACGCGTCGAGGTAAGCGTCGAAGGCCTCGCGATGGCGGCCGGCGGCCTCGGCCTCGCGGGCACGCTCGAAGGCCTGCTGGGCCTGGGGCGTCGGCGCGGGGCCGGCGATCGTCGCGGCGGCCAGGGCAAGGATGGTGATCGCGGTCGGCACCCGGCGTGGCATGGGCGGCATCTCCCTTCGCCGGTGGCTATCGGCCAGCCCGGGGCACAGGGGGAGCCCGCCGGCAAAAGGAAAAGTCTGCACGCGCCGATTGGTGCGGCGGGCGTCCGAGAAGGCATACAGTGGGACGCGTGAGGGGGCGGTAACTCAATTGGTAGAGTGCCAGCTTTGCAAGCTGGAAGTTGGGCGTTCGAGTCGCCTCCGCTCCATTC
>JBITAB010000040.1:0-4276 GCA_044439825.1 Phycisphaerales bacterium JB064
GGGAACGCGGGCAGGGCCCGGCCTACCAGGTCGATGCCCGTCACCTCGCTCGGGCAGCCGGCGTCGAAGGCGTTCTGGAAGGCCAGGAAGTCGAACAGCGTCAGATCGCCGTCGCCGTCGAAGTCGGCCAGCGGGTCGCCGGCATTGAAGAGGTTCTGAAAGGCCAGGAAGTCGAACAGCGTCAGTTCGCCGTCGCCGTCGAGGTCGGCCGGGCAGGCGCTGACGGCGGTGGCAGCGCCGGCGATGGCGATGAAGGCGGCGATGGTGGATCGGATGGCGTGTCGCATGGTGGTTGGCCCCCTACGTGCTCCCCGGGCGGCTCCGCCCGTCCGCACAGAGTACAGCAAAAGGGCCTCCGCCGCGACAGAAAATGGGCCTGGAACCGCCAGATTGCGCGCCAGAGCGGCCCTACGCGGGATTTTGTGCGGTATCGGCCTCGCCCACACGAGCCAGGGCGAACGTCGCGGCCAGCGGATCGGCCCCGGGCCCATCGAGCATCGCGGCGACGGCGCCGGCTGACGTCCGATAGGCCAGCGACATGCCGTGCCCGGTGAAGCCGCCGCAGAACCAGACCGAGCCGTCGTCGGTGATCGGCCCGACCAGAGGCATGCCGTCGGGCGAGAAGCCCATGGTGCCCGCCCACCGCGCGATCACGCGGATGGGCTTGTCGAGGATCATGCGTGCGAAGGCCTCGATGGACTGCTGCACGCCTGGCGTTGTGCGATCGTCGAGCGTGCGCTCGGCCTCGGCGTACCGGCTTCGGCAGCCGCCCACGACAATCGTTCCCTCGGGCGTCTGGCGGATGTACTCGTGCCCGCGATTGGCGTAGTAGGCGTAATCGAGCCGGGCGCCCTCGGCGGTGAGGGCGAGCATCTGACCTCGGTTGGGCCTGACGAGCGACGCGAGGTCGGGCCGGAGCAGCCCCGCGTAGGCGTTGGTGCACACGAGCACGCGACGCGCACGGACGGTCGCGCCGGCGGTGCGCACGACGCACCAGCCATCGTTCGAGGCTGAGCCTTGCTCGATGGCGTGGACCTCGTGGCCGGTCAGGATCGACGGGCCAAGCTTGGATGCGAGCAGCGCGATGAGGTCGGCCGGGTTCACCGAGGCATCGCCGGGATTGACGAGGCCGACGATGGGCAGGCCGCTCGCCCAGGCGCTGTCGGCGCCGGTCTCGGTGAGCAGCACGCCGAAACCGTCGTCTTTGAGCAGCGCGGCCGACTCGATGAGCTCGTCGGCCTCTTCCTGCTCGAGCGCGAGCAGGCAGCTTGGCGTGGGGCGATAGCTGGGCAGCGAACTCACGCCCTCGGAGTGCAGCCCGCGCAGGTTCTCCTCGCTCCAACGCCAGACGTGCTGGGCCGTCTGCGTGCCCAGCGTGTCGCGCGCGGTGCGGTAGTTCTCGGCCAACCCGCGCATGAGGAAGCCTGCGTTGCGCGTGCTCGCACCAGAGCCTGGGGCGTGGCGCTCGAGCACGACAACAGAACAGCCGCGCCGCACAAGGTGGAGCGCCGCGGACAGGCCACACACACCCCCACCGACCACGGCGGCGTCAACCTCGATGGTCTGGGGTTTGGTGGATCGTTGCCAGTAGGGGACGGTCATCTGGCGCGGGCCAGGATGGCCGAGGTATCAGGCGGAGGCCAGGGCGGCGCCACGGCTGCGGAGCAGGCGAGTGGCGGCGTAGGCGATGAGGCCGGCGCCCAGGGCGGCGATGAGCAGCGTGGGAACCGAGAGCGAGAAGCCAGCGGCGTGGATGGACATGCAGTCGGTGCAGAAGCCGGCGTGGGCGTGGGAAGCGTGGCAGCCGTGGGTGGAGCAGATGTGCATCGTCGGTCTCCGGATGGGCCCCTGCTTGGGGCGATAATCGGTGAGTATACCGCATCGAGAATGGGGTTTCAAGAGCAGTCAATGTACAAATCGGCACGAATGGCCCGCGGGTTGAGCCCTCTGTCGGTTGCGGGGCAAAATGAAAACGCGGCGGGCTATGGAAGCCCGCCGCGCTGGTGATTCTGATCTGGCTGTTGCCGCCCGGGGCGATGCCTGGCCGCCCCGGGACAAGACCAGCGCTGTTTTACTTGCGCTTGATCTTGTGGACGGTGTGCTTGCGAAGGCGGGGGCAGTACTTGTTGATGCCCTCCTTCATGCCCTCGGGCAGACCACCACGGACGTTGACCGAGGTGCGGTAGTTCAGGTCACCGGTTTCGGTGCACTGGAGCCAGACGTATTCGCGGGCAGCGCCCTTTTTCTTAGCCATGGGTCACGTCCTCGTTGGCAAACGGCCAGGGTGCTTACTCGATGATCTCGGTGACGACGCCCGAGCCGATGGTGCGGCCACCCTCGCGGACGGCGAAGCGCAGGCCGGGCTCCATGGCGACGGGCTTGCCCTCGAGGTCGACCTCGATCTCGACGTTATCGCCGGGCATGCACATCTCGGCGCCGCCGAGCAGCTTGACCGAGCCGGTCACGTCGGTGGTGCGGAGGTAGAACTGGGGCTTGTAGCCCGAGAAGAACGGGGTGTGGCGGCCGCCCTCTTCCTTCGAGAGGACGTAGACCTCGCCCTTGAACTTCTTGTGGGTCTTGATGGAGCCGGGCTTCACGATGACCTGGCCGCGCTGGACGTCCTTCTTCTCGATGCCGCGGAGGAGCAGGCCGCAGTTGTCGCCGGCCATGCCCTCGGTCATCTCCTTGTTGAACATCTCAACGCCGGTGATGGTGGTCTTGAGCGGCTCGGGACGCAGACCGACGATCTCGGCGGCATCGCCGACCTTGATCACGCCACGGTCGATACGACCGGTGGCCACGGTACCACGGCCCTTGATGCTGAAGACGTCTTCCACGGACATCAGGAAGGGCTTGTCGGCCTCGCGGGGAGGCTCGGGGATGTAGCTGTCCAGGGCGGCGAAGAGCTCGTCGACGCCCTTGTTGGCGGCGTCGTCGCCGGGGTTCTCGACGGCGGCCTTGGCGGTGACGTGCACGATGGGGGTGTCGTCGCCGGGGAAGTCGTACTTGCTGAGCAGGTCGCGGACTTCCATCTCCACGAGCTCGAGCAGCTCGGGGTCATCGACGAGGTCGACCTTGTTGAGGGCGACGACGATGTAGGGCACACCCACCTGACGGGCCAGCAGCACGTGCTCGCGGGTCTGGGGCATGGGGCCGTCGGCGGCCGACACGACCAGGATGGCGCCGTCCATCTGGGCGGCGCCGGTGATCATGTTCTTCACGTAGTCGGCGTGGCCCGGGCAGTCCACGTGGGCGTAGTGGCGGTTGTCGGTCTCGTACTCGACGTGGCTGGAGTGGATGGTCACCGTCTTGGACGAGTCACGCACGGTGCCGCCCTTGGTGATCTCGGCGTAGCTCTTGGCCTTGCCGCCGCGCTTGGTGGCCGAGCGAGCGGCCATGGCGGCCGTCAGGGTGCTCTTGCCGTGGTCGATGTGACCGATCGTCCCGACGTTCACGTGGGGCTTGGTCCGCTCGAAGACATCTTTCGCCATCGCCGTCTACCTCCAGCATTACCTTCGCGTCGGCCGCCCCGCTGAAAGGGCATCTGGCCAACCGGTTCCTCATGAATCTCAGCCGGAATCCACATGGAACCGGCGATGTCTGCCAACTGCCCCGATCCAGAAGCCTTGCCCGGATGCGGAGCCCGCTTGCCCCATTCCGAAGAAGGGGAAGGCAAGTATAGACTCTCAAGACCGTGGCTTACAGCCGATCGGGCAGCCCTCCGGCGGGCTTTCGTGGGCCCGGTGTCGGAGGTTTGCCAAAGCCGCTGGTGAGATTTGAACTCACGACCTCACCCTTACCAAGGGTGCGCTCTACCACTGAGCTACAGCGGCGCCGAGGGCTTCCCCCCCGACAGGCGGGAAGGCTGCTCACCCAACGGCGAGCCAACATGGTACGCCACGGGCTTTGGGCGTCAACCCGCCGGGGCATCGCTTTGGCCATCTCCGGGCTCGTCGCCAGCGTCCCCACCACCGGCTTCGCCGCCCAGGAGCTGGGTGCGGGCCAGGTCGCGGTAGAGCTCGCAGCGGGCCAGGAGCTGCTCGTGCGTTCCCATATCGACCACTTTGCCGGCCTCGATCACCACGATGCGATCCGCCCGGCGGACGGTGCTGAGCCGGTGGGCCACCACGACGGTGGTCCGCCCCTGGCTGAACTCGTCCATGGCCTCGTTGATGCGGGCCTCAGAGCCCGCGTCGATCATGCTGGTGGCCTCGTCGAGGATGAGGATGGCCGGGTCTCGCAGGATGGCCCGGGCGATGGCCAGCCGCTGGCGTTG
>JBITAB010000041.1:0-3065 GCA_044439825.1 Phycisphaerales bacterium JB064
TATCCCGATGAGTACCAGTGGATGCACATCGTGTCGACGGTGGGCTCGTGGATGCTGCTGGCCGGCTTCCTGACGCACCTGTTCACGTTCATCCATTCGCTGCTGCAGGGCAAGCCCGCGAGCGCCAACCCCTGGGGCGGCCTGACCCTCGAGTGGCACGCCGACTCGCCGCCCGATGAGCACAACTTCGCCCACGAGCCGATCGTCAAGCACGGGCCGTACGACTACGACACGGTCGTGCCCCCGCACTTCGACCCGGCCGACTACCCGATGCCCGACAGCCCGCACAAGCACTAAGGCTGGCCACGCGGTTTGTGAATCACTCCCGACCCACGCAGTTCTGAGAGCCACGCATGAGCACGATCCAACCCACCTCTGGCGGCAAGCTCGACGGCCCTGTCCTTCCGCACGATACCGTCGAGAAGGGCCACCACTGGCGCACCAAGGACGACGAGTTCGATGCCGGCAAGCTCGGCATGTGGCTCTTCCTGGGCACCGAGGTGCTGCTGTTCGCCGGCCTGTTCTGCGGCTACGCGATCATGCGCATGCTCTACCCCGAGGCCTTCGCCAACGGGTCGCACTACCTCAACTGGGTGTACGGCGGCGGCAACACGCTCGTGCTGCTGCTCTCCAGCTACACCATGGCCTCGGCCATCCGCCACACGCAGCTGGGCGACCGCAAGTGGGCGCAGATCAACCTGATCATCACCTGGCTGTGCGCCCTCACCTTCCTGCTGATCAAGTTCATCTTCGAGTACGGGCCCAAGTGGGCCGAGGGCAAGCGTCCCGGCGTGCTCTTCAACTATCCCTACGCCGAGAACGCGATGGAGCCCATGTGGTGGTCGCTCTATTACGCGGCGACGGGCATCCACGCCTCGCACGTGATCATCGGCATGGGCCTCATCGGCTGGCTGATCATCCGCAACGCCAAGGGCTGGTACGGACCCAAGAACTACCTGGCGATGGAGAACATCGGCCTGTACTGGCACATCGTCGACCTGATCTGGATCTTCCTGTTCCCCCTGCTGTACCTGATCCACTAACGCCGCGGGTTTTTGCAGAGCCTTTCGATCCCTTCGCTGGAGCCAGACATGAGCCACGACACGCAGCACGAGCATCCGCGGCCCGACCCTTCGACGATGACGGATGCCGAGTATCAGGACTACATGGCCGATCCGCACGCCTTCCACCCCGAGCATCACGGGGCGGGCGAGCACGGCCATGATGGCGAGGACCATCACGTCACCAGCCTGCTCCTGCTGCGTGCGGTGCTGGGCGTGCTGGTGTTCTTCACCATCCTCACGGTCGCGTCCTCGCGCGCCGAGATCTGGGTGGCCGATGTGTTCGAGCTCGAGATCCCCACGCTGGTCAACGTGTTCATCGCGATGAGCATCGCGACGATCAAGGCGATCTTCGTGGTGTCGATCTTCATGCACCTCAAGTGGGACAATCGCCTGAACCTGATGGTCTTCCTCTTCACACTCATGGGCGTGGGCCTGTTCATCGGCTTCACCGCCATGGACCTGGGCAACCGCAACGAGCTCTATGACTGGAAGGCCAAGCAGATCCAGCCGGGCGGCCTCGGCGGCCTGACCCGTGGCGAGGACGAGACCATCAGCGTCGCCATGGTGCAATACGCGCGAGACCAGAAGATCCAGAAGGTCGGCGAGGCCGAGTACGAGCGTCTGGCCGCCGAGAAGCACCCGCACCATGGCCATGCCGAACCGCTGCGTTCGCCCGATCGCAGCCGTATGGCGCACGGGCTGACCGCGGGCCTGTTCTCGAGCGAAGCGCCCCACGATGACCATGGGCACGGCCATGCCGAAACGCACGAGGGCGATGCCCACGCTGCGGACGAGGGCGACCACGGCGGGGGCCACTAACCCCCCTCCCCCGAACCGATCGGACGGAATGGAAACCGAGACAGCCAGCACGCCTCCCACTCGCAAGCCCTTCGTCTGGCATCGCGGCCGCTCCGCATGGCTGGCCGCCTGCATCCTCAGCCTGGTTGCGGTCACGGTCCTGGGCTACTTCATGGCCCAACGGCTGGATCGCTACAACCACGAGCATGGGCGCGAGCTCTACGTCTTCCAGCCTATCACAGCGCGCCAGTTCCTGTGGTCGGGGCGCGAGGTCAGCTTCACCGACGAGACCGATGCCGATGGCGCCGACGTGGTCGTGCTCGCGTACGGCGACGAAGAGGTCCGCCTGCGCTCCGGGCTCAAATCACTGCCCGCCTCGGTGCCCGGCCTGCAACGCCACGAGTCGTGGATGCAGGTGCTGCGATTCGCGCCGCGCAGCGGCATGACCATCGAGGAGCTCCTCGCGGCCATCGACGCCGGCACCGCCGACGAGCGGCTGGCTGTCGTGGTGCGGCTGCAAAGGCCCGGCGTCGATCAGGACAGCTTCGGCCAGGTGATGCGCGGCGACTGGCGCTTCCAGTTCATCGAGTTGCTGCCCGACGGCGGCTTCCGCGAGGAGGTCCTGCGCTTCCCCGAGAGCGAGCGGGCCTTCAATCGGCGTGTGCAGTCGGCACGCCGTGCGGGCGAGCCGGCTCCCGAGCGTCGTGAGGACGAGCTCAAGTTCGGCACGTGGCAGTTCGACGCCTCGCTGATGGTCATGCCCAAGAGCGGGCCGCCCGCGCCGCAGTTTGGCCGCGGCCCGATGGAAGCCCTGGGCTGGACGCTGCCGGCCGCCACGGTGCTGTTCTTTATCGTGGCCATCTCGCTGGCGATGACCTTCGCCCCCGAGCGTGTGCGTGCCGATGATGAATCGGTCATCGATCGCTAGAGCGCCCTGTCCGACTCCGATCGCACCGTCTGCTCGGCGTCTTCCTTGAGCTGCTCGCCGCCGGGCAACTGCTCGATGATCGATGGCCACGCCACGATGATCGCGACGAGCAACGCGAGCAGCAACGCCCAGAACATCATCGCGTAGGTGCTGCCCTTGCTGGCCCGCCGGCTGTCGAGCACGGTGTATGGCCCCACGCCCTGCAGGCGGAACATGGCCATCGCGCTGAGGTTGATGCAGATGACGTTGGTGGCCGTCAGCATGAGAGCGCCCAT
>JBITAB010000041.1:3165-4268 GCA_044439825.1 Phycisphaerales bacterium JB064
CTCGTGCTGACCTCGCGGCGGCCAAGGAGCTCCTTGACCTCGAGGTCGTGGCGTTTAGGAACGATGACTTGGAGCAAGCGCAGCGCCATGGCGGGGCAATCGTACGCCGGGAGCCTTATGCCTTTGGCGAGCCCGAACCCAGGCCCAACTGCTCGCGCTTGGCCTGCCACTCGGCGGTCTCACGCTTGTTGTCGCTGGCCAGGTCGCCGGCCCCGCCCCGGGCCAGGTCGGCGATGGCCTCGATCTCCAGCCGCGTCAGGCGCATGCTCTCGAGGTGGTAGTCCCGCCAGGCCTCCATCGTCACCGGCACGATGGGCGCGATCAGGTCGTGCATCGCCTGGGCATACTCGCGGATCTCCTTCTGGGCGTGCGGGTCCATCCGCAGCTTCAGGAATCGCAGGATGTTGTGCAGGTCGCACTTCCAGTACCACTGGGTGAACTGGCTGGTGGGCAGCCCCACGCGCGCGAGCTCGCGGCTGACGCCCTGGCCGATCAGCGACTCGTACTTGGCATAGAGCGCCTCGACCTGGTCGAGATACTCCATGAACTGCTCGGCGGTCTTGAGCTCGCCCGAGTCCTTGGTATCGAACACGTCCTCACCGCCCTGCCGGTTGCTGCTGCTCTGCTTGCGCACCTCTTCGAGCTGGACGCGATAGAAGCGATCGGGCATCACCGAGTAGCGGCCCGAGTACTCGTTCACGTTGGCCGTGCGATGGCGGATCCACTGCCGCGCCACAAAGATGGGCATCGAGACGTGGAACTTGAACTCCACCATCTCGAAGGGCGTCGTGTGCTCATGCCGCAGCAGATAGCGGATGAGCCCGCGGTCCTCGTTCACCTGCTTGGTGCCCGCCCCATAGCTCACGCGGGCCGCCTGCACCACGGCCTGGTCGGCCGTCTGGCTCTCTGGCACCAGCCTGGGCATGGCGTCGACCAGGGCCACGAACCCGTGCTCGTGCAGGGGGATCGTCCAGCGGGCCGCCCCGCCCATCACGTCCATCATCTCGCCCTCGGGCTCGGCCCGCTCGGCCCCCACGGGCGGCGTGAAGCTGGGCTGGGGCTTGTTCTCGACGTTGATGGCGGAGTGGGGATGGCTCATGGGG
>JBITAB010000042.1:0-2290 GCA_044439825.1 Phycisphaerales bacterium JB064
GCGAACTTCGGATGGCTCCAGAGGTCTCGCTCGAACTCGGCCATGGTGAGCGCCCGGCCGTTCCACTCGGGGAACTTCATGCCGAGTTCTTCCTCGCAGATGTCAAAGCTCATGGCGAGCACGCCGCCGGGCACGAGCACGCGGGCGATCTCGTCCATCGCACGCTTCTTGTTGGGCTGGTGCTCGATGACGCTCAGGCTCGTGACCAGGTGCGCATCGTTGTCGGGCAGGGGGATGGTCTCGTCGTCGGTGAAGGCCCAGTCGACCCTGACATCAAGCTTGTCACGCAGCTTGGCCCACAGGCCCTCCATGCCGCGCGTGGTCTCGATGAGGGTGACGCGCGCGCCCATGGTCGCGAGCCACCACGGCATGGGGCTCAGCTCGCTGCCCATGTCAACGATTCGCAGGCCCGCAAGAGGCATCGATTCGATGGCGTGCAGCCACAGCCACGGGTACTCCCAGATCTTGCTCCACGAGTCGAACTGGCGCAGGCCATGGGCCTCGGCGAAACCGTTGAGCTGGGCCATGAAGCCGGTGAAGGGATCGCTCTTGAGCTCATCGAGCCGCGCGAGCACGGCGCTGGGGGCGGGCGCGATGATTCGCAGACCCGTGGGATCTGCGCTGGCGAGCGATCGTGCTGTGTAGGTAGGCTTCTCGCTCGTGATGGTGAGCGTGTCCTCGATCTGCCAGCGTTTGGCGTGCAGCGCGAGTGCCGCAGCGTGGTCGTCGCCAACGGCGGAGATGGTTGTGTGAACTCCGCAGTAGGCGAGCGCGAGCGCAGCAGGGCCGAGCCTGGCGGGCAGGTCCATGGTGTGCTCCGCTTTGGGCCCACGCGATGCGAGCGATACGAGTGCCTCGCCCATGTCGCTCTGATGCTCTGGGGGCGGCGGCTCCTTTGCGGGCAGCAGCGAGGCCATCTGCTCGCCGATCAGTGCCGCCGTCGCCGCATGCACGGGCATGACGGCCCGCTCACCGACAGGCCCAGGACGGCCCGGAGCGTGCCACAGCGATGCGATGGCCGCGAGCCCATCGCGCAGCGGCTCGTCGAAGTGCGCAAAACCCGAGCCGATGCGGCCGGTCACGACCTTGCCGTGGTGGGCGACGTCGGTGCTGCCCCATTCCCAGGCCGGTAGGTCGTGGCGGCTCTTGTCGTATGCGAGCATCGAGCCGTCGAAGGGCTCTTCGATGAAGGCGCACAGCCTTCGCATCTCGTCTCGCGGGGTGCAGACGAGGCTTTCGTAGGTCAGGTGGAAATGTGGCTTGTCCGAGAGGAACGCCTCGATCCGCCGGTTCCAGTTCACCCACCGCATCATCGCCGCAAGAGCCGTCGAGTCGGTCGTGGCCTTGGGTGCCATCCGAAGCGAGTTTTCGTACACCGGGGCGATGCCCTTGCGATGCTCGGCCACGCTCACCGTGCTGTGGGCCACGTCGAGCGCATCGCGCGTGATCCACACGTACTTGGCATCCGGCACGATCGCGTGCAATGCGTCCAGGTGCAGCACGTTGTTGGGCGTCTTCTCGGCCCATCGCTTCTTCCCGCGCGAGCGGGCGTAGCCGAGCATCAACTCTTCAAGAAAATTGCGGGCCGCCGTGTGCACCACGCTGGCGGGTTGCTTGAAGCTCTTGCAATAGCCGTGCTCCGGGTCGCGCAGCTCTCGCACGAGGCCCAGGATGGTGGCGGCCTGGTGCTCGGCCAGCCACGGCGTTTCGGGCCCACACGCGATCGACGGGTGCGCGTCGAGCATGGTGCGCAGCAGCGTGGTGCCGCTCCGGGGAACGCCGAGGATGAAGATGGGCGGGCTGCTCGCCTTCGAATCGGTCATGGGGCGACGGTAGGCCTCGCGAGCATGCCACCCAGCGGGTCATAGCCCATCGCGCGCAGGGCGGCGCCGGCGATGGCCTCGGTCTCGGGTGGTGGTGCGATGTCGGTCGAGGCGGGGTTCTTGCGCTCGATGCGCCCGGCCGCCCAGGTCCGCATGGCCGCGCCGCCATCGGGCAGGCCGAGATGCTCGGCGATGCGCGTGGCGACAGCGGGCGCGTCGGTGATGAGTTCCTCGTAGCGAACACGCAGGACCCGGTCATCCCCGATCGCGTCGATGTGCTCGCCTGCGACCTCCACGCTCATCCGCCACTCGAGCAGCCCGCGTGCGACGTCATTCGTGCACAGGGCGAGTTCATCGTCCAGGCCACGGTCCCTGGCAAGCCGTTCGAGCAGCTTCCACTTGCGGTCACGCTCGCCGTACCACTGGCCGACCTCGATGCGTTTGGCGATCGAGCGTGCGACCTCGAC
>JBITAB010000042.1:2390-4262 GCA_044439825.1 Phycisphaerales bacterium JB064
ACGCCGATCATCTGCCCGAGGATCGTCGTGCCACTGCGACCGCAACCGGTGAGGAAGGCGATGGGCTCGCTCACGCGGGGGCCTGCGCTTTCTCGTCCGCGTTCTCATCGGTAGCCACCGATCCGCCCGCGAACTCGCACGAGGCGGTCATCGGCAGGCGGGCCGCGCCGAAGAAGGGCAGCGGCGTCTGCGGCGGATGGTTGACCCGGATGGGGCCGAGCCCGTTGATGTGGTCGTGGAAGACGGCGCCGTTGGGATCACCGCTGGAGTCCGGCTCGCTCGCCGAGAGGCCGATCGTGTACTCGCCAGGCTTGAGCTGCAGCTCGAGCTTGAACGAGACGACCAGCCGCTCGCCGGGCGAAAGCGGCGGCATCTCGGTGCCCTGCTGCAGCGTGCCCTGCCCAAAGACCTGGGTGCCGAAGCGGTCGATGAGGCGAACGCCGACGCGTGGGCTGTCAACGTGGTCCGTGGCCTCGACGAGCACGCGGATGTGCAGCGTGTCGCCAATCGCAAAGATGCTCGCGTCGCGTTCCTGGTCGTCGCACAACTGGCAGGCGAGGATCTTCAGTCCGCCCTGGCCGTGCCGACGCTCGTGCTGGGTGCTGGTTCCCAAGATATCTGCCGCGATCACACGCTGTGCAAGCCGTTGGCCCTTCTGGCTGCCAGCCCTGGGCTCTATCGCTTCGCTCGCCTCAGCCATCTCTGTGCGATCCCACTTGCCGCGGATCTTGCCGCCGCCCTGGCGCAGCGCCGCGTGGTACCGTGCCACGGCGTCGACCGGCTCGCCCTGAAAGGCGACGTTCCCCTGCTCGAGCAGGATGGCCCGGTCGCACAGGTTGGTGATCGCGCCGGCGTCGTGGCTGACCAGCAGCATGGTGGTTCCGTTGTCGAGCAGTTCGTGGATGCGTCGCGTGCACTTCTGCACGAAGAAGATGTCGCCCACGCTCAGAGCCTCGTCGACGATGAGCACCTCGGGCTCGAAGGCCGCGAACATGCTGAAGGTGACGCGCACCGTCATGCCGCTGCTGTAGCTGCGCACGGGCCGGTCGAAGAACGCACCGATGTCGGCGAAGCTCTCGATGGCCTCCATCTTCGAGCGTGCGAAGTCGGCAGGAAAGTTCAGCAGCCGCGCCATGTTGTTCACGTTCTGGCGGCCGGTCAGGTCCTTGTTCAGGCCCGCGCCCAGCTCGATGAGGCTCAGCACCCGCCCCTGGATGGCCGCCGTTCCCTCGGTGGGCACCGATACGCCGGTGACGACCTTCAGCAGCGTGCTCTTGCCGCTGCCGTTCCGCCCGATGACGCCCAGGCACTCGCCACGCTTGAGCTCGAAGGAAACCCCTCGTACGGCCCAGAAGTCGCGGTGCAGGCTGGCAGTGTTGAAGCTGGCCCACTCGGCGATGCGGTGCCAGGGGTTGGAATAGATCTTGAACCGCTTGCCCACGTTGTCGCATCGCACGGCCCAGTCCGATGAGCCGGCGGGAGAGCCTTGCGTGGGTTGAGGGGAGGGTGATGTTTGGGCGGCGTCCTGCACGGGCCATTGTAGTGGCTAGCCCAGCAGCCGGCGTCGCAGGCGGCTCAGCCGTTCGGCCAGCTTGTACGCCCGGCTCGCACGGATCTCCGCCAGTTCGCCGCGGGCATCATCACGCTCGCGGTGGGCCAGGTCCGCAGCCTGTTCGGCCACTTGGCGCGCCTTGTGGGCAGCGATGACCGACCGCTCGGCGTCGCTCAGCTGCTGTGGCATGGGCGTGCCCGGCCGCTCCAACCCTTCGTCCGCACCTCCGACGATGACCTCGGGCAGCACGGCCACGCGCGCTCCAAGATCAACCAGCCCCCTGAGGATGCTCGAAGCGTTGCCATGCACGCCAGCCTGCT
>JBITAB010000043.1:0-1167 GCA_044439825.1 Phycisphaerales bacterium JB064
CAGGCCGACGGGCGGCACCATCGCCTGCGGCTGGCCGTCGAGTCGATCTGCCAGAGCATGCCCATCGACGTGGTGCTCATCGACTGCCCGCCGAGTCTGGGTCTGCTGACCCTCAACGGGCTTGCCGCCGCCGACGAGGTGGTGATCCCCATGCAGGCCCACTTCCTGGCATTGCACGGCGTGGGCAAGCTGCTCGAGACGGTCCGCCTCGTCGCGCAACAGGTGAGGCCCCAGCTCAAGGTTGCCGGCGTCGTGCTGTGCATGTACGACCAGCAGGCGAGCCACACGCAAGAGGTCGTGGGCGATATCGAAGCGTTCTTCGCCGAGGCGCGCGATCGCAGCGTGCCGTGGCAGCGGGCGCGCGTGCTGTGGCCGCCTATCCGGCGGAACATCAAGCTGGCCGAGGCGCCCAGCTTCGGGCAATCGATCTTTGAGTACGCCCCGCAGGCGGCCGGCGCTCGTGATTACGCCGCCCTGGCCAAGCACTTCGTGGCCCTGCTCGACCCCGCGGCCCCGGCGAGCATCCCGACGCCCGTGGAGCCCGAAGCTCAGGACGAGCCCGCCGAGGATGAAGGCGACGCGCCCGAGATCGTCACGCCGCCTTCGGCCCAGCAGCACGCCTCGTGATCGAACGCCATCGACGGCTGCTGCGCATCGCGTTCGTTGTCTATGCCATCGTGCTGTTCGTCGCCACGCACAAGCCCGGTGTCGACGTCAACGTCGTGCCCGGAATCCGGCTCGACCTGTTCATCCACGCGGCCGCGTTCGGCACATGGACGTTCCTGCTTGGTCTGACCGGGTGGCTCGGAGACATGAGCCGGCCGGGGCGCGTGCTCGTTCTGGCGTCGGTGGGTGTGATCTACGCCGTGGCCGATGAATCTTCGCAGGCGTTGCCGATATTTGATCGCGTGTTCGATCTTCGGGACATGGCGGCGAACGCGGGTGGCGCGCTCTGTGCCTCGGTCTTAGCGCACGTGTTCGCGCGCACGCTCGCTCGGCGAGAGGCCGATAGACCATGACCGCCGCGTTGGCACGGGCGTTCAGAGTCGTGTCCTCCCTCACGCTGCTCTCGCGCGTGCTGGGCTTGCTGCGGGATGTGGTTACGGCCCGGCTGTTCGGCGATACCGCCGTCGGCTCGGCCTTCGCGGCCGCCTTTGCGGTGCCCAA
>JBITAB010000043.1:1267-4262 GCA_044439825.1 Phycisphaerales bacterium JB064
CCGCCACGCTGGCTGGCGTGCTGCAGACGCACGGACGCTTCGGCCCGCCGGCGGCGCAGCCCATCGTGCTGAACACGTGCGTGCTCGGGGCCGTGGGATTGCACGCTCTGCTTGATGGCGCGAGCAAGGAGGCCGCCGCCATGATGCTGTGCGTGGCGGTCGTGCTGTCGGGCGTGCTGCAGGTGGCCTGGAGCCTGTGGGCCCTGCGCAACCATGTGCGATGGACGCGCGTGCTGACTGGTGTCGGGCAGAGCGCCCGCAAGCTCCTGCGTCGCTGGGCGGGTGCGATCATCGGGCTCGGCACGCTGCAGGCCAGCGCCCTGCTCGACGTCGTGCTCGCGATGTGGCCTATCTGGTTTGGCGCCACGATGTTCGGCGTTGCCTATCCGCTCGACGAGCAGTCCAATGCCGTGCTCTTCTATGCCCAGCGGCTGTACCAGTTCCCCCTCGGCGTGTTTGGCGTGGCGGTTGCCACCGCTGCTTTCCCGTTACTCAGCCGGCTCGCCTCGCAGCGTGAGGGCTTCCACGAGGCGCTCGTCGACGCCCTTTCGCTCTCCCTCGCCATCGCAATGCCGGCGAGCGTTGGGCTCATCCTGGTCTCGCACGACCTGACCACAGCCCTCTTCGGCGGTAATGGCGGTTTCAGCCAGGATGGCGCCAATCGCGCGGCCGCGGCGCTGATGGGCTATGCCTCGTGCGTGTGGGCCTACGCCTGCAACCAGGTGCTCACGCGGGCGTTCTATGCCAAGGGCGATACACGCACGCCCGCCCTGGTGTCACTCTTCGCGCTGGGCGCGAATCTCGTGCTGAATCTTTCGCTAATCTGGGTGCTGAGAGAGGCCGGTCTTGCCTGGGCGACGGCAATCTCCGCCAGCTCGCAGACGGTCATACTCCTTATCCTGCTCGGGCGAAAGCACGATGTGCGTGTTGCCGGCGATGCGCTGGGCCGAGGCTGGAAGGCCTTGCCCTGCACCGCAGCCATGGCGGTTGCCGTGCTCGTGGTGCTGCTCACCTGGAGCGATGCCGACGGTTGGGCATTGCACGCCGGACGGCTCGTGGCGTGCGTGGCCGTCGGCGGGCTGGTGTATGTCGTGGCGGCCTGGGCCATGGGCTACCGTGAGCTCGCACGCGTGCTGCGTCGCAAGGGGTAAGGCGTGGCGATTGATCTCACCGGCAAACCCATCGCCATCGCCGGCGCCAGCAGCGGCATCGGCAGGGCCACGGCCATCGCCTGCGCCAGCGCCGGCATGCCCGTTGCGATAGGCGCCAGGCGCATGGACAAGCTCGCAGCCGTCGCCCGAGAGATCGAAGCGATCGGCGGCAAGGCTGTGGCCATCGAGGTCGACGTCACGAGCGACGAGCAGAGCCGTGCGTTCATCGAGCGGGCGGAGGCCGAGTTGGGCCCGCTGTACTCGGTCTTTGCCAACGCTGGGTTCGGGTTCGAGCGACCGGTCCACAAAACCAGCGACGCCGACATGCGGGAGATCTTCGAGACCAACTTCTTCGGCACGCTCCATGTGGTGAACCCGGCGGTCGAGCGGTTCGTGGAGCGTCGGGCCGGACACGTGCTCATCTGCTCGAGCAGCATCGGCAAGATGGCCATCCCCGGTTATGGGGCGTATTGCGCGACCAAGGCCGCCCAGTGGCACGTTGGCCGAGCGATGCGGCACGAGCTCAAGCCCCTGGGTGTCCATGTCTCCACCGTCCACCCCATCGGCACACGCACCGAGTTCTTTGAGGAGGCCCGGCGACGCAGCGGCGGGGGGAGCCTGGTCGAGAACACGCCCAAGGCGTTCATCCAGCCGCCCGAGCGCGTTGCGAGAGCCGTCGTGGCATGCCTGCGAAAGCCTCGAACCGAGGTCTGGACCAGTTGGCCAAGCCGCCTTGGGCTCGGGGCCTTGAGCATGTTTCCACGCCTTGGCGACCTGGCTCTTGATCGCTTCGCACGGCGGCAGGCCGAGATCAACCGAGCCGCGGGCGATACTCGAAAATAGTCTTGCAATCGCTGGCAGAATCAGGTAATCTCAACACAGTGGGGGTGGCCATTTCGGTCATCCTGGAACATCGAGTGCCCACGCCGATTCATCGGCGTTGAGAGGGAGGACCCTAATGCACAAGCATCTGATCGGTATCGCTGCGCTCGTCGGGCTTGCCGGCTCGGCCATGGCTCAGAACGTCGCGATCGTGGCGGCCGCGTCGACTTCAAGCACATCGCTCTCGTTCACCGAGGTCGAGCGTCTGCTCAACGAGAGCGCACTGTTCGACAGTGTCACGGTCATCAACACGGTGACAACCACGCCCACGCTCGACGAACTGTTGGCCTTCGATTCGGTCATCGTGTGGACCAACAACACGCCCGGCGATCCTGCGACGCTCGGCGATAATCTGGCCGACTACGTCGACATGGGTGGCGGCGTTGTCGTGGCGACCTTCGCCAACAGCAGCACCACCACCGACCGCGACATCGCTGGTCGCTGGCGCGGCAACCCCGATTACGAGGTGATCGTCCCCCGCAGCGGCAACCAGAGTGGCGGCGCTTCGCTGGGCACCATCCTCGAGCCGGGCCACCCCATCATGGCGGGCGTCACTACGTTCTTTGGCGGCACCTCCAGCTTCCGGCCTCGCGTGACCGACCTCAACCCCGGCGCTCGCTCGATCGCCGAGTGGGACGATGGCCGCGTGCTGGTGGCCATCGGCGCCAACGAGAAGCGCGTCGACCTGGGGTTCTACCCGCCCCCCAGCACGTCGTCGTCGGGCTTCTGGGACATCTCCACCGATGGCAACCTGCTGCTCGCCCAGTCGCTGCTCTTCGCGGCCGGTGGCGATGAGTGCCGGGCCGACCTGGACGGCGATGGTTCGTTGACGCTGTTCGACTTCCTGGCGTTCCAGAACCTGTTCGACTCGGGCGATCTGCTGGCGGACTTCGACGGTGATGGCTCGCTGACGCTGTTCGACTTCCTGGCCTTCCAGAACGAGTTCGACGCCGGCTGCGAGT
>JBITAB010000044.1:0-10297 GCA_044439825.1 Phycisphaerales bacterium JB064
CCCGCGTACGTCCCCGTCACGGGCTCGCCCAGCGTGGGGCCCAGGATGTGGCGGATCTCGCCGATGTTCTCGTAGCAGCGGGCGACGTTGTAGGTGGGGCTCACCAGGGCCTCGAGCTTCAGGAACTGGCCCAGCCGGTCGATCTCGTCCATGTGGATGCGCACGTTGGCGCGCATCAGCGTCACGCGCGTCTTGCACACGATGCGCCACGTGGGCGGGTCGCTGCGGCCGAAGCGCAGCCGCATCTGGGCCTCGTCGTACAGCGTGAACTGGCACAGGTGGGGGGCCAGCCTGTCGCGCCGGTCGAAGAAGATGTACTCCACCGGCTCGTCGGGGGCCTCGCGCTTCTTGAAGACGCCGCTGGGCACGCGGAAGTAGGTGTCGCGCAGCTCCAGGGTGATCAGCGGGCTGGCCCCGGCGCGCACCAGCGCGGCCATGGCCGTCTCGGGGTCGCGCAGCTCGCAGCGAAACTCAAGGCTCTGCATCGACCATCCCTTCACCGGCGCACCGATCGCGCCCCGGGGGAGTATCGGGCTTTTCTTGGGGCGTCTTGAGCCGATTCAGCCGGGCCGGTGCTCTTGGGGGAGCTCTTCGAGCAGCCGCGCCTCGTCCCATATCTCCACGCCCAGGTCCCGGGCCTTGTCGAGCTTGCTGCCGGCCTTCTCGCCCGCGACCAGGACGTTGGTGTTCTTGCTCACCGAGCCCGAGACCTTCGCCCCCAGCCCCTCCAGGATGTCCTTGAGCTCGCCCCGCTCGAAGCGTTCGAGCGAGCCGGTCATGACGAAGGTCCGCCCGGCGAACGGATTGTCGGCGCTCGCCAGCGCCTCGCGCTCCGCGGGATCCACGTAGTCGGCGCTGGCGAGATCGACACCGACGGCCCGCAGGCGATCGAACGTGTCACGCGCGGCCTTCGAGTGCAGGTACTCGTGCACCACGGGCGCGGTGAGTGCTCCCAGGCCGGTCTCTGGCGGGTTGTCGAGCTTGTCGGGCGATCCGGTCAGCCTCTCACGCTCGGCCTGACTCATGGAGTTGAGCGCCGTGGGCATGAGCTGCCACACCGGCGCTTCGAGCAGCGCATCGATCGACGGGAACACGCGCGCCAGCGCCTTGGCCGTGCTCTCGCCCACATGGCGGATGCCAAGCCCCGCCAGCACGCGCGCCATGCCGCGGCCCTTGGCGTTCTCGATGCCCTCGAGCATGAGCTTCACCGACTTCTCGCCCAGCCCTTCGAGTTCCTTAAGCGCATCCTCGTGCTCGGCCAGCGTGAAGATGTCGGCGAAGTGCTCGAGCGGGATCGCCTCGCTCTCACGGATGAGGTCGATGGTCTTCTCGCCCAGACCGTCGATGTCCATCTGCCGCCGGCCGACGAACCACACCAGCTTCTCGCGCACCTGCGCGGGGCACTCGGGGTTCACGCAGCGGCGCGTGGTCTCCAGCTTTGGATCGTCCTGGGCATCGGCGGGCTCGACCTCGACCACGCCGCCGCACGCCGGGCAGCTCGCCGGCGGCTTGATCTTCGTGCTGTCCTTGGATCGCGCCGACTCGACCACGCCCAGCACATAGGGGATGATCTCGCCGGCCTTCTCGATCTCGACGGTGTCGCCGATGCGGATGTCCTTCTGGGCGATCTGGCCGTAGTTGTGCAGCGTGGCGTGGCGCACGGTCGTGCCCGCCAGCAGCACGGGCTCCATCGTGGCGCGGGGCGTGATCTTGCCGGTCTTGCCAACCT
The DNA here is from genome assembly GCA_044439825.1 of Phycisphaerales bacterium JB064. Classification (GTDB taxonomy): domain Bacteria; phylum Planctomycetota; class Phycisphaerae; order Phycisphaerales; family UBA1924; genus JAHCJI01. Next base: position 1,730 of record JBITAB010000044.1, read on the forward strand.
GGTGTTCCACGCCCAACATGACCGTCGTGGCGCGCTCGGCGGCGTACTTGTACGCGATGGCCCAGCGCGGGCTCTTGCTGGTATAGCCCAGCGTCTCCTGCTGCTCGAAGCGGTTGACGCGCACCACCATGCCGTCGGTCAGGTAGTCCAGGTCGTGGCGGTCCGCGTTGAATTTCTCGATGGCCGCCAGCACCGCGTCGGCGTCCCTGGCCGTCGTCGCCATCGGGCTCACCGCCACGCCCATGGCCTTGATCTTGCTCAGAAACTCGGTGAACGAATCGGCGAAGCCGTCATCAACCTCGCCCCGGCCGTGGGCGACGAAGCCCAGCTTGCGATCGGCCGCCACTGTTGGGTCGAGCATCTTGATGGTGCCCGCCGTCGCGTTGCGCGGGTTCATCAGCGGGGCCTCGCCCGCCTCGGCCCGCTCGCGGTTGATCCGCGCGAACTGCGAGAGCGGGATGAATAGCTCGCCGCGGACTTCCAGCACGTCGGGCAGCTTCTTCTTTGGTGCGTCGAGCCGCAGCGGGATGGCGCGCACCGTGCGCACGGCGTGGGTCACGTCGTCGCCGCTCGTGCCGTCGCCCCGGGTGAGCGCGTAGGTGAGCTCGCCCTTCTCGTAGCGCAGGCTGACCGCGACGCCATCGACCTTGGGATCGCACACGAAGCGGTCGGCCTCTGCTTTTCCCTTTAAGGGCTTGGCGACACGATCGACCCAGGCCCGCACCTCGGCCTCGTTGTAGGTGTTGTCGATGCTCATCATGGGCACGGCGTGCTTGCGGGTGACGAAGCCCTCGATGGGCTCGCCGCCCACGCGCACCGTCGGGCTGGCGGGGTCGGCCAGCTCGGGGTGGCGCTCCTCGAGCGTGGCCAGCTCGTCGAGCAGCCGATCGAACTCGGTGTCGCTCATGATCGGGTCGGCGTCGACGTAGTAGGCCCGGTTGGCCCGCGTCAGCAGGTCCCGGAGCTCAGCGATGCGGGCGGGCTCGTTGTTCCTGGCCATGGTGCGTCCAGCATAGTGGCCAGCGGCGACGTACGATGGCCCGTGCCACACGCCACCATCATCGACGGCAAGGCCCTTGCGGCCCAGTATCGCGAGGAGATCGCCCGGCGCGTGGCCGCGCTCAAGGCCCAGGGCAGGCCCGTGCGGCTTGACGCGCTGCTGGTGGACGACGGCGACAGCGCCGCCCGGCAGTATGCTGACAGCCAGAAGCGCACCTGCGAGGCCCTGGGCATCGGCTATCGCCTGCACAGCCTGCCGGGGACGGCCGGCTTCGACGACATCGCCGGCCGCGTGCTGCTGCTGAACACCCAGGACGATTGCCACGCCATCATGGTGCACCTGCCCATGCCCGAGGGCGTCGATCCCTATGAGGTGCAAAAACGCATCGACCCGGACAAGGACGTCGAGGGCGTCAACCCGGCCAACATCGGCAACGTCGTCTACGGCCGCAGCAGCCTGGCGCCGTGCACGGCCCTGGCCACGCTCCGCATGATCCGCTCGACCGGCGTTGACCTGCGTGGGGCCCGATGCGTGGTGGTGGGGGCGGGCGACGTGGTGGGCAAGCCCATCGCCGTGCTGCTGATGCGTCAGGAGGCCACGGTCATCAGCTGCAACGTGCACACCAAGGGCATCGAGGAGCTGGCGCGATCGGCCGACGTGCTCATCGCCGCCGCGGGCGTGCCCGAGCTCGTCAAGGGCGACTGGGTGAAGGAGGGCGCGGTCGTCGTCGACGTCGGCGTCAACCGCGTGCAGCAGGACGACGGTTCGACCAAGACCGTGGGCGACGTCGCGTTCGACCAGGCCAAGGAGAAGGCCGCGTTCATCAGCCCGGTGCCCGGCGGCGTGGGGCCGATGACCGTGGCCATGCTTTTGCGCAACGTGGTGGCCGCGGCCGAGGGTGGCGCCAGCGACCTCTGAGCCCGCTTACGGGCAGCCCGCGTCGAACTCGTTCTGGAATGCCAGGAAATCGAACAGCGTGAGCGAACCATCGCCGTCGAAATCGGCGAGCAGATCGCCCGTGTCGAAGAGGTTCTGGAACGCGAGGAAGTCGAAGAGCGTGAGCGAGCCGTCGCCGTCGAGGTCGGCGCGGCACGTGTCGCCGGCCTCGACGCGGATGAGGCCGGTCATGCCCGTGTGGAACGCGATGTTGCAGGTGTAGACGTAGGTGCCGGCGTCGTCGGCCGAGGGCGTCCACTCGATGAAGTCGTCGGTGGGGGCCGGGTCGGCGGTGAACGCGTCGATGGGATCGAGCGTGGCGTCGTCGATCACCGACTCGTCGGTCGTGACGCGGAAGTACATGCCGTCCTCGCCCACGACCTCGAGCGAGTCGTCGCAGATCACGAACGGGTGCGAGCCGCTGACGCGGCGGAAGATGTAGGTCTCGCCGGCCGTCAGCACGAACGTCGGGTCGTTGTCGGCGAACTCTCCGCTGGAGTCCTCCCACACGAACACGTAGTCGTTCGAGCCCTCGTGGCTGATCGAGAACTCGACGCCGCTCTCGACGCGATAGACGTTGGGCTCGGGCTGGCTCGTCTGGCCCATCGCTGGGACGGCGGCGGCCGCGATGGCTCCGATGGTGACAACGGTGGTGGCGATAACGTGCATGGTTTCCCTCCTGCGCAAGGTACGCGAAGGGAACCGTCCGCGTTTCGGGGCACGCGAGTCGAGGAGCCCGGAGAAACCCAAGGAAAACCCCAGCCGCGACGCAGGCCTCTCTCGTGAAGGCGGCCTGTCGATCGCGGCTGGGGCTCGGGTATTGGTGCTGTTGTTGTGTACTTACGGGCAGCCCGCGTCGAACTCGTTCTGGAACGCGAGGAAGTCGAACAGCGTCAGCGATCCATCGCCGTCGAAGTCGGCCATCAGGTCGCCACTATCGAAGAGGTTCTGGAAGGCCAGGAAGTCGAACAGCGTGAGCGAGCCGTCACCGTCGAGGTCGGCCCGGCACGAGGCGCCGGCCTCGACCCGGATGGCGCCCACCATGCCCGTGTGGAAGATGACGTGGCAGGAGTAGAAGTACTCGCCCGCGTCGTCGGCCGAGGGCGTCCACTCGATGAAGTCGTCGGTGGGCGCAGGGTCGGCCCGGAAGTCGTCGAAGGGGTCGAGCACGGCCGCCTCGATGACCGCCAGATCGGTGGTGGTGCGCTCGTACATGCCGTCGCTGCCCGTGACGGGGAGCGTGTCGTCGCAGATCAGGAACGGGTGCGAGGCGGTGAGCCGGCGGAACGTGTACGTCTCGCCCGCGGTGAGGATGAGCGTGGGGTCTTCGATGTCGACGAAGTCGCCGCCGCTGTCCGACCAATTGAAGAGGAAGCTGCTCGCGCCCAGATTGTTGAGCGTGAACTCAACGCCGCCGGGCACGCGGTAGACGCTCGGCTCGGGCTGGGTGGTCTGGGCCAGTGCGGGCGTGGCGAAGGCCGCCGCCGCCAACAGGATGGTGCGTGTGCGCATGGGTTCTCTCCAGTGTTCTTCTGACGCGTAGGAGTGCGTGTGACAGACACCGGCAGAGGTGTGCCCGATCGATAGGCGTTGCGGCGGCGCACAAAAAAAGCCGGCAACAAGCCGGCTCGCGTGAGGTTCGGTCGATGCCCGGGCTCAGCTGAAGCGGCTGAGCAGCTCGCGGATGCGCGGCTGGCGGTGCTCGATCCGCAGGCTCTTGCGGAAGTAGTCCAGCGCGTCGCGCAGGGCCGTGGTGTCGGTATTCTCGCTCCAGATGAACTGGTTGAGGCGGTAGACGCCCAGCCCGTTGAGTGCGGGGTAGTGATCGGCGTCGAGCTCAAGAGCGCGATTGAAGCTGGTCATCGCCCCCTCGTAGTCGCCCATGCGGAAGAGCGCCGCGCCGCGACGCTCCCAGGCCAGGGCCGACTCGTTCGTGCGCAGCAGCTGGTCGAGCACGTTGACCACCTGGGCGTCCTCGTTGAGCGAACGCAGGCTCTCGGCCAGGTTCACCAGGAGCTCGGCGGAGATCGGGTCGACCAGCTCGGCGGCCTGCTGATACTCGTCGACGGCCCGGCGGTGCTCGCCCATGGCGGCGTATACCGAGCCCAGGTTCGTGCGAGCAGCGCCGTCGTTGGGGCTTAGGAAGACCGCGCGCTCGGCGAACGGGCGAGCGAGACGCGGCTCCTCGGCCTGCATGTACGCGACCGAGACGTTGATGTTGGCCAACGTGTCGGTGGGGTCGAGCTCGAGTGACGTCAGGTACGCGCGGATGGCCTCGCTGACGCGGCCGAGCTTTTGCAATGCCTGGCCCAGCTTGAAGTGGATGCGCGGGTTGTTGGGATCAAGCTTGGTCGCTTCGGTGTAACGCACCTCGGCCATGGCGGCGTCGTTGAGCGCCATGTACTGGTCGCCCGCGCCGATGTAGGCCCGGGTGAGCAGCGGGTTGAGCTCGATGGCGCGCTCGAATTCTTCGAGGGCTGCCTTGGGGTCTCCCAGGCGCACCTGGGCGATGCCCTGGTCGGCGGCGTCGTTGGCGGCGGTGTTCTGGGCCTGCTTCTTGGGCGAAGGCCCAGACCGGCAACCGCCCACGCCCAAACCGACACCCACCAGGGCGGCCAGCAGGGCCACCGTGGCTGTCTTCCGTCGCGTGCGAGCCTGCCTGTCGATCATCCGCTGCCCCTTCTTCCCGATTCGCTTCGCTGCGGCTCGGTCCAATTCCGAGACCGATCCGAGGCCGAGCCCTTCCAACGATCGGCAGGGCGGGCGAGTTCGGCCCAACCCACCAACAGAGCCCATTATCGCACCTTCCAGAGCCCGGCATGAGCCCGGACGCTGGGGTTTGCCCGTCGCGTGCCAAACTCTGGCCCAAACGCGCAAAATCGGCCGATAACGCCCGATTGGCAGGGGCCCGCATCCGCCGGCTTCCTGCGAATCCAGACTCAACGAACCCGCTTCCGAGCCCCTGTCTCCACAAAGGCCCCATGTTCCTGATGCCATCGTCTAACTCGACCCTTGGGATGAGCCGGCAAGCCGTGCTGCGGGCCCTGCTGTTCGCCGCCATGGTGAGCGTGTGGCTGGTTTCCGCCACGGGCTGTGTCCGCAAGTCGGAACTGCCCGTCACCCTGAACTTCCGAAATGTTCGGGCTGTGGTCGTGCAGGGCGACAGCACGGGCGGGCAGGCCCGCGTCACCCGCAGCGAGTGGGACCAGATCTGGCCTGTCGTCATCCGCCACCACAAGGTCAACAACCGCATGGCGATGAAGCCCAGCTTCGACGCCGGCCCGCCCACGATGGACTCCATCGCCGGCGTCGAGGTGCGCGACTACACCGCCAGCATCGTGGTGGACAGCTTCAGCGGGCTCTCGAAGCTGCACAAGAGCCTCGAATCGCTCCAGGGCCAGCCCATCGCCCCTGGCCGGAGCCTGCAACTCTCGCTCAGCGACGTGTCGCTTGGCTTCTCGGGCAACTTCATCAGCGCCCGGCGCACCGAGATGCTGCAGGGCCGCACGCTGCCCGGCGCGACGGTGGTGCTCTACGACCGCGATCCCGATCGCCCGCGCATCGTGCGGGCCAACGAGAGCGGCGAGTGGATGATCCCCATCGTGACCAGCCCGGGCCAGCGGTCGGTGGTGGGCTACAGCGTGCCGCCGGGCGTGCGAGACCGTCCAGAGACGCGGCGGTACTTCCGCATCGACCTGAACACCAACATCGGCGAGGACATCGACGAGCGACGCTTCAACAGCGAGATCGACGCGATGCGCGGCGGCGTGGGTGGGCTGATCAACCGCATCACCGGCTGAGCCGCCGTGGCTTGGGTGCTATTCTGCGCCCATGAGCGACTTCTCGAACCGTGTGGCCATCGTCACCGGCGCCAGCGCCGGCATCGGGCTCTCGTGCGCGCGCATGCTGGCCGAGAGCGGGGCGGTGGTCGTCGTGAACGCCAGGCGGGCCGGCCGGCTGGATGAGTTGGTCGAGATCGACCCCAAGCGCATCAAGCCCGTGGCGGGCGATGCGGCCGAGCGCGAGGTGATCGAGGCGATGCTCGGGGCCGCCAAGGCCGCGGGCGGTCGCGAGGCCGACCTCGTCATCGCCAACGCGGGCCGCGGCCTGCGCGGCTCTCCCTTGGATTCCGAAGAGGCCGAGTGGGAGGACGTGCTGCGCATCAACACGCTGGCGGCCGCGAAGCTCATGCGGGCGGCCATCCACCGCATGTTCGCCGAGATCGGTGAGTACAAGGGCCCGCCCAGGCAGCCGCGCGACGTGCTCGTGCTCGGCTCGACGGTGGGGCGGAACCTGAGCCCGTTCAGCAGTTTTTACGGCGCGGCGAAGGCGGCCATCCACATGATGGCCGAGGCCATGCGCCGCGAGGCCGCCCCGCGTGGCGTGCGCGTCACCACCATCGAGCCGGGCGTGGTGGCCAGCGAGTTCCAGTCGGCCGCGGGCTACGACCCCAAGGCGTTCGGCGAGTTCATGGAGTCGATGGCGCCGGTGCTGACGCCCGACGACGTGGCGCGTGCGATCCTGTTCGCCTGCCAGCAGCCCGCGGGCGTGCACCTGAGCGAGATCATGCTCCGCCCGACGCGCCAGGCGTATCCATGAAAAAACCCGGGCGATGGCCCGGGCTTCATATCTCGATCAGGCGTCGATTACTTGACGTCGAGCAGCTCGATGTCGAACACCAGGTTGGCGCGCGGCGGGATGCTCGGCGGAGCGCCGCGCTCGCCGTAGCCCAGGCTGTAGGGGATCTCGAGGCGACGCTTGCCGCCGACCTTCATGCCCGGGATGCCGATCTGCCAGCCCTGGATGAGCTGACGCAGCGAGAAGGTGATGGGCTCGCCGCGGTCGTAGCTCGAGTCGAACTGCGTGCCGTCCTCGAGCGTGCCGCGATAGTGCACCTTGACGGTGCCGCCGTGCGGGCACTCGGCGCCGCTGCCAAGTTCGATGTCCTCGGCCACGACGCCGCCGGGCAGTTCCTGTCGTTCGGTCATGCGTGTTGATTCCTTTCTCTGTCCGGGCGTGCCGGGTTGGTCGTTGGGTTTCGGTGTTGAAGGTCTTTACTGCACGGCGACGAGTTCGACCTCGAAGACCATGGGCGTGTTGCCGGGCACCAGGGGCGGGTTGCCCTCCTCGCCAAAGGCCTGATCGGGCGCGAGCTCAACGCGGCGCACGCCGCCCTGCTTCATGCCGATGATCGCCTTGCGCAGGCCCGGCAGCAGAGGGTCGTCAGTGAGTGGGATCGGGTTCAAATTACCGGAGTCGAAGGTGTTGACCACCACGGTGCCATCGGGCACCTGGGCGATGTAGTGGATGAAGGCCGTCTGGCCCTTGGCGGCCTCGGGCCCTTCGCCGATCTTGACGTCGCGGATGGTGATGCCCTCTTCGAGCAGCTTCTCCTCGGCGACGAACTCGATCGACATCAGCCGGGGCTCGCGCCACTCGATGAGCTCGACCTCGAAGGTCAGCGTGGCGTCTGGCGGGATGACGGGCGCCTGGCCCTCTTCGCCGAAGGCCAGCTCCGGCGGCACGACGATCTGCCGCACCTCGCCGGGCTTCATGCCCACGACGCCCTGCCTCCAGCCGTCGATGATGGCCGACTCGAGCGGCACCGTTACGGGCTCGCCCAGGTCGAACGTGGAGTCGAACTTGGTGCCGTCCTCGAGCACGCCAATCGTGTGCAGCACGGCGATGGCATCCTCGGGCATCGGCTCGGCGTCGGCGGCGCCTTCCTTGACGGTGCGGCAGATCAGCCCGTTGTCGCGCTTCTCCTCGCTCACCCAGGCGACGCTCAACTCGCGTGGGTTGGTAAACGTCAGAATCTCGACCTCGAAGACAAGGTCGGCGTTCGCGGGGATCTTGGGCGGGCTGCCGTACTGGCCGTAGCCAAGCTCGGAGGGGATCTCGATGCGACGCTTGCCGCCGGCCTTCATGCCCATGAGCCCGCGGCTGAAGCCCTCGATGAGGGCGCCCGGATCGAGCTTGAACTTGGCCGGCTCACCTCGGGCGTAGCTCGAATCGAACTGCTCGCCGCTCTCGGCCAGCACGCCGCGGTAGTGCACGATGGCGGTCGCGCCGGGCTTGACCTCGCCCTGCCCGCCACCCACGACGATGTCGCGCACGATGAGGCCTTCGCCCAGGTCCTGGGGCTCGCCCTCGAAGCTGCTGGCCAGCTCGGGCTTTTGTGGCGGTTGGGCGTTCTGCACGCTGATCAGCTCGATGTCGAAGACGAGGTCAGACTTCGGCGGGATGGCAGGCGGGCGGCCGCGCTCGCCATAGGCCATGCTCCAGGGGATCTCGACGCGGCGCTTGCCGCCGACCTTCATGCCCAGCAAACCCTTTGAGAAGCCCTCGATCACGCCGTCGAGGGGGAATTCTGCCGGCTGCCCACGCGAATAGCTCGAGTCGAACTCCTCGCCGCTCTCGCGGAAGGTGCCGCGATAGTGGATGGTGACCGTGGCGCGGGGCTTGACCTCTTCGCCTTCGCCTACCACCTCGTCGGTGATGCCAAGCTCGGCGAAGCCCTGGGTCGAGGCCGGCTGTGCCGTGGGTTGTTCACCCTGGGGCTCGGTCTCGGGCTGAGACTCTGTCTGGACGTCAGGCGTGGCCTGGCCCTCACCCTCGCCGGTTTCGGCTTG
>JBITAB010000044.1:10397-17847 GCA_044439825.1 Phycisphaerales bacterium JB064
CGGTTTCGGCTTGCGGCGCCTGCTCGGCGGTTGGCTGCTCGGGCTGGGGCTCGGGAGCCGTCTGGCTCCGTGGGTTGGCGGGGGGTTGGCTGGCCGCTTGGCCGGCCGGCTGGCCAGCACCCGAGCTGTCATCGCCCTTCTGGTTGCCGCATCCAGAAACGACCGCCATGCCGACGACTGCCAGCATCGCCAGGGTGCGGGTGGAAGCTTGCTTGAACGTGGTGTTCTCCATCGGTGATGGTAGCAGCCGGGCCGGCTTTTCCGGGCATCTCGTGAGGCTGGGTTCACGGTTCCCCGCGTTGGCTGCGGGCCTCGCCAGCTCTTCTAGCATTGCCCGATGCCAGCCCTCGATCCCTCACGCCTGCCCTGCATCGCCGTCAGCATGGGCGACCCCGGCGGCATCGGCCCCGAGGTGCTGTGTGCCGCCCTGCGCGGCGGGGCTGGCGAGAAGGCACGGGTGGTCATCTACGGGCCGTCCCGCGCCCTGGGCCGCCACAACTGGCCCGTGGTGCACGAGTTAGACGCGATCGATCCCGCCGAGCCCGTCACCGTGTGCCAGCTCGGCGATGGCGATGACGGCCAGCCGTTCGACCACGAGCCCACCGCACGCGGCGGGGCCGTCAGCCATGAACAGGTGCTGCACGCCATCGACGCCACGAAGCTGCCCGAGGGCCACCCAGCCAAGGCCCAGGCCATCTGCACGGGCCCGATCAGCAAGGCGGCCTGGGTGGCCGCGGGCCAGGGCAAGCACCTGGGGCACACCGAGTTGCTGGCCGAGCGGCTGGGCGCCAAGCGGCACGCGATGGCCTTTGTCAGCCAGCCGCTGCTGGTGGCGCTCGTCACGGCACACATCCCCCTGCGCGAGGTTGCCGGTGCTCTGACCACCCAGCGGGTGGGTGAGGTGATCGAGCTTGCCGCCGAACTGTGCCGAGACCTGGGCATCGAGCGCCCGCGTGTCGCCGTGGCCGGGCTCAATCCCCACGCGGGCGAGGGTGGGGCACTGGGCACCGAGGATGACGCCATCATTGCGCCGGCGGTCGTCGCCGCCCAGGCGGCTGGCATCGACGCCGAGGGGCCGCTGCCTGGCGACACGGTCTTCCGCGACGCACGCCGGCCCGATGGCCGCTACGACATCGTGGTATCGATGTACCACGACCAGGCGCTCGCGCCGCTCAAGCTGGTGGCCTTCGACAACGCCGTGAACATAACCTTGGGGCTCGGCGTTCCCAGAACCAGCCCCGACCACGGCACCGCGTTCGGCATCGCCGGGCGTGGCGTGGCCGACGCCGGCTCGATGTCCGCCGCCCTCCGGCTCGCCGCCCGCCTCGCGGGCGCTCGCCAGACCTCCCCCCCGTAACCGGCGCTCGCGGGCGTCGTGGAAACCCTTCCCATGACCCTTCCCGGCGCTCCAGAAGAGCAACGCGAGTTCCTGCGTCACCCCTTGCTCGACATGCTGTTCATCGCTGCGCCCAGCGTGGTGCAGATGGTCAGCTATTCGGCCATGCAGTTTGTTGACATGCTCATGGTCACCGACTGGGGCGACGACCCCATCTACGTCTCGGCCCAGGGCAACGGCGGCTTTGCCGTGTGGATCCCGCTGTCGCTGGTCTTCGGCATGTCGGGCGTGGTGTCGAGCTTTGTCTCGCAGAACCTGGGCGCGAACATGCCGCGCAAGGGCGCGCAGTACGTGTGGGCCCAGTTCTGGATCGCCGTGACGGCGGCGCTCATGCTGCTGCCGCTCATCTTTGTGCTGCCACGGATCTTCGGCTTGCTCGATCACGATCCCGAGCTCATCAAGCTCGAGACGGGCTATGCCAACGTGCTGATCTACGGCGCGATACTCACCATGGGGGCGCGCACGGTTGCGCAGTACTTTTTTGGCATGCACAAGCCCGTCGTGCCCATGGTCGCGGCCCTTTCGGGCAATGTCGTGAACGTGCTGGCCAACTGGGTGCTCATCTTCGGCCTGCTGGGCTTCCCAGAGATGGGGCTGATGGGCGCCGCCTTGGGCACGGTCATCGGCAGCGCGGTGGAGATGCTCATCCCCACTGTGATCTTCCTGATGCCGCATTGGGCCAAGAACTTCGAGACGCGAAAGCCCTGGCGGCCCTCGTTCAAGCCCATCAAGGACATCCTGCGTGTCGGGCTGCCCGCGGGCTTCATGTTCGTCAACGAGATGATCTGCTTCGGCTATCTGCTTGTGGGCCTGGGCGGGCGATTCGGGCCAGAACAACAGGCCGCGGGCTTCATCGCGCTGCGATACATGAGCCTGTCGTTCATGCCAACCGTTGGTCTATCCATCGCCATCACCGCCATCGTTGGCCGCCTCATCGGCATGGGACGGCTCGATCTGGCCGAGAAGCGGGCGTGGCTGGGCATGGGCCTGGGCATCGCCTACATGGGCACGTGCGCCACGTGCTTCATCGTGTTCCGCGAGCAGCTCATGGGCCTGTTCGTGACCGAGGACATGGACCCAGAGAGCGCGGCCGAGCTCGTGCGCGTGGGCTCGATGATCCTGATCGCCGGGGCCGTGTTCCAGATGTTCGACGCCATCGCCGTGACCGTCACCGGCGCCCTGCGCGGCGCGGGCGACACCTTCGTGCCCAGCCTGCTGACCATCGTGCTCTCGTGGCTGCTCATCGTCGGCGGCGGGCACCTGGCCGTCGCGATCAAGCCCCAGTGGGGAGCCGTCGGCCCCTGGATCTTCGCCTCGGCTTACATCGTCGTGCTGGGCCTGTGCCTGCTGGTGCGCTTCAAGCTGGGGGCGTGGAAGCGGATGAAGCTGTCGGGGGACGAGGTGGTCATCTAGACGGCGGGTTGTGTCCTGTCTCTTTCCGCTCCCCCGCCTAGAATCACGATCCACCAACCGGAGGTCTGCCTTGAGTTCTAGCTCGTCACCGAGTGCGCTTGACATGGTTATCGGCTCTAGCGGAGATTCGGCCCTGGCCGGCCGGCTCTTGGAAGAGGCACGCCAGCAGGCCGCCTCGGGCGAGCGGCTGAGCGCCATCGAGACGCTCCGCAAGGCCGTGCAGGCCGACGCGGGCCATGATGAGGCCGCCTTCCAGCTGGCCTACCACCTCGACCTGGCCGGCGAAGAGGACGAGGCCATCAGCCTCTACGAGCGGCTGTGCGACAAGACGCCCGCCCCGGTGAACGCCCTGCTGAACCTGGCCGTGCTCTATGAAGACCGCCAGGAGTACGGCCGGGCCGAGCGTTGCCTGCGTCAGGTGCTCGACACCGACGCCAACCACCCCCGCGCCCGTCTCTACATGAAGGACGTGGTGGCAAGCCGCGACGAGGGCACCCTCGACGACGCCGAGACCGACCACTTCAAGCGTCGCCAGGAGATGGAGACGGCCGTCACCGACTTCGACCTGTCGGTGCGGACGCGTACGGCCCTGAAGCGGATGAACATCCGCACCCTGGGCGACCTGCTGCGGACCACCGAAGCCGAGCTGATGAGCTACAAGAACTTCGGGGATTCCAGCCTGGACGAGATCAAGAAGATGCTCTCGGCCAAGGGCATGGCCCTGGGCCAGGGCGTCGACGACGGCCACCGCTCGGGCCGCCGCACCGCCCTGGACCGCTTCCGCGGCACCAGCCAGGAGGCGATGCTCAACAAGCCCGTGACCGACCTGGCCCTGAGCGTGCGTGCCCGCCGGGCGTTGCAGTTGCTCAACATCCAGACGCTGGGCGACCTGGTGAGCCACACCGAGGCCGAGCTGATGGGCGTGAAGAACTTCGGCGCCACTTCACTTACGGAGGTGAAGGAGCGGCTCGCGGACATCGGGATGTCCCTTCGTACGATCGATGAGTAAGGCTGTTATTGGGTAATTTGGCCCATACGCCTGATTGTTGATCCGGTAAAAACTGCGCGTTTATAAGAGATCACCCCACCCAATCCTGGGCTGGGGTGAAATTTTCATCTTGAATGATGAAAAAAGCCTTTACAAGACCACCCATGTTCTGGTAATCTGAACATGTTCCGGGTCACGCCCCGGGATGCATTCCTCGCAACAGGCGACCCGGCGTCTCGTGGAGTCGGGTCGCCTTTTTTATTGCGGCGGGTGCCTTGTCGGGCTCCTCGTACCAGCTTTTACGATGCTGGCGGGGCTTCGGATCCATCCACAGTTTCGGGGTCAGGCTGTTCATCCGCCTGATGGCCCTCTGGTCGCTCGCCGGTCTTGTGGTACGTCCGGCGGCCGCTGGCGTAGGCCTCGGGGTCGACCCGTACTTCCATGGGCTCGCCATTGGTGTGCTGTCGGTGGAGCATGCGGAGCACGGGGATGCACCAACCGCAGCCGGTGCCGGCACCCAGGCACTCGCTGATGAGCGAAGCGACCGGCGGGTCCTCGCGGCGAATGTAGCTCTTCACCTTGCCCAGGGGCACGTGGAAGCACAGGCAGACGTGGTCGTCTGGGCCCATCATGGCGTGGGAGCGTCCGAGTCGGCGGCGAGGGGCTCGCCGAGCGTGCATTCCAGGCGGTGGCCGAGCAGTTGCTCGAGGGCCGACGGCTGGCCGCCGACCTCCTGCATGCGGCGCGTGGCTTCGCTGAGAGGCACGCCCTCGTACTTCATCTGGTATGCGGCCCACAGCGTGCGGGCACGGCCGCCCGAGGCGCAGTGCAGCAGCACGGGGCCTTGCACGCCATCGATCGCCTGGGCGAGCGCGTCGACCTGCTCGGGCGTGTAGCCGTCGTCGCCGCCCATGGGGATGTGGACATAGCCCATGTCCCTGGCCTCGGCCTCAGCCGCTGGGTCGAAGTCCAGCCGATCGATCTCGGGCTGGGTGCGGAGGTTGATGACCAGGGTGACGCCCGAGAGCGCGATGCGGTCGAGATCATCGGTGCCGGGCTGGGCCGAGATGCGCCAGCGGTCCCAGGCGTAGACCTCGACCGGTTCGGGCTCTGGCGCACTCACGGCAGCGCCTTGCTTGGACGCGTTCGTGGCGCAGCCGGTGATGGTGCAGGTGGCCAGGGCCAGCAGGCACAGCAGAGTGGGACGTAATGCGTGCATGCCCAAGCGTACGATGCCCGCCCCGGTGGGGACGCGTTTGGGGGATTCGGTCAGGAAAGGACGCTTGCGATGGCATCGATGCGTGTGAAGGACGCCCTGGGGGCGGATGTGGGCCTGAAGGTGACCCTGAAGGGCTGGGTGCGGACGCGGCGCGACTCCAAGGCCGGCCTGAGCTTCATCCAGCTCCACGACGGGTCGTGCTTCGACCCCATCCAGGTGGTGGCCAAGACCGAGCTTGCGAACTACGAGAACGAGATCTTGCACCTCACCACGGGGTGTGCCGTTGAGGTCGATGGCGAACTTGTCGAGAGCCAGGGCAAGGGCCAGCGCGTCGAGGTGGTGGCCGACGCGGTGCGGGTGGTCGGCTGGGTGGAAGACCCCGATACCTACCCCGCCAGCGCGAAGCGGCACAGCTTCGAGTACCTGCGCGAGGTGGCGCACCTGAGGCCTCGCACCAACACGTTCGGCGCAATGGCCCGCGTGCGGCATCGCCTGGCGTACGCCATCCACAGCTACTTCGAGCAGCACGGCTTCTACTGGGTGCACACGCCCATCATCACCACCAGCGATGCCGAGGGCGCGGGGCACCTGTTCCGCGTGAGCACGCTGGACGCGATGAACCCGCCGCTGACCGACGACAAGCGTGGCGTGGACTGGAAGGAAGACTTCTTCGGCAAGCAGGCCTTCCTGACGGTGTCGGGCCAGCTCAACGTCGAGACGTATTGCTGTGCGCTCAGCCGGGTGTACACGTTCGGGCCGACGTTCCGTGCCGAGAACAGCAACACGAGCCGGCACCTGGCCGAGTTCTGGATGATCGAGCCCGAGATCGCGTTCGCCGACCTGCAGGACGACGCGAAGCTGGCCGAGGGTTTGCTGAAGTACGTGCTCGATGACCTGCTGACGCACTGCGGCGACGACGCGGCCTTCTTCGACGAGCGGATCGAGAAGGGGCTGGTCGATCGGCTGAAGCACGTGATCGACGCGCCCTTCCGGATGCTGCCGTACACCGAGGCGGTGGACATCCTGCTGAAGAGCGGCAAGAAGTTCGAGTATCCCGTGCAGTGGGGCACCGACCTGCAGAGCGAGCACGAGCGGTACCTGACCGAGGAGAAGTTCAAGCAGCCCGTGGTGGTGGTGGACTATCCCAAGGACATCAAGGCCTTCTACATGCGGCTGAACGACGACGGCAAGACCGTGGCCGCGATGGACGTGCTGGTGCCGGGCGTGGGCGAACTCATCGGCGGCTCGCAGCGCGAGGAACGCCTGGACGTGCTCGATAGCAGGCTCGACGAGATGGGCCTGCCCAAGGACGAGTACGGCTGGTATCGCGATCTGCGCCGCTACGGCACCGTGCCCCACGCGGGCTTCGGGCTGGGCTTCGAGCGATTGGTGATGTACTGCACTGGGTTGCAGAACATCCGCGACGCGATCCCCTTCCCTCGTGCGACGGGGCAGGCGACGTTCTAAACGCCTGACACGAGTTCTTTCACCCGGCCAGCGAGCATGAACGAGCCGAGCGTGAGCACGAGGCCGTCGGTGCCCGCGTGCTGGGTCGCGTGCGCGAGAGCGTCCGCGGGATCGGGCAGGGCTTGCGAGGCTTGGCCATACAACTCGCAAAGCTCCGAAGCGGGCATCGCCCGTGCTCCGGCCTCGGTGAAGACGACGTGAGCGCCGGTGCGTTCGAGCTGCTCCAGCATCGCCGGGGCGTCCTTGTCCTTGGCGCAGCCGAAGAGGATGATCAGGGGGCCATCGTGTGGTGGGAGTGCCGCGAGGACAGCGCGAACGGAGGCGGGCGTGTGGGCGCCGTCGATGATGACGGTGGGGTTGGTGGCCACGACCTCCATGCGCCCATCACGTGGCGTGGCGGCGAGGCCTTCGGTGATCGCTTCGGGCGTCAGTCGATCGCCGATCAACAGGACACATGCGGCGACGGCGGCGGCGGTGTTGGCGGCCTGGTGCGCGCCGGGCATGGAGCACCGCAGGTTGTCGAAGGTGCGGCCATCGATGGTCACGCTCGCGATGGCGTGGCCGGCGTCCATGGTGTGCGAGAAGGGCGTGTCCTCGCCCAGCACGACGAGCGAGGCCTGGGCCGTGTCGGCCTGATCACGGAACACGCCCACGACGTCGGCTGGCTGTGGAACGGAGATAGCGCGAGCGCCGGGCTTCAAGATGCCTGCCTTCTCGCGCGCGATGGCGGCGAGCGTGTCACCCAGGATGTCGGTGTGCTCGAGCTCGATCGATGCGAGGACGCAGACCGCTGGTGACAGGATGTTGGTCGAGTCCAGGCGCCCGCCCAGGCCGACCTCGTACACGGCGGCCCTGCCGCCAACGCGTGCAAAGTGGTCGAAGGCGGCGGCGGTGATGGCTTCGAAGTAGGTGGGCTGGCCAAACTTCTCGACGAGGTCGGCTGGCAGTGCCGCCTCGGCCTGCGAGA
>JBITAB010000045.1:0-17631 GCA_044439825.1 Phycisphaerales bacterium JB064
GCGATCCAACGCAACACGGGCGCCAGCGACGCCCCTTCGTCATCCGTGACCCGAGATGGCATGGACCAACATTATCGGCTTGCCGGCCCAAAACGAGGCAGGAAAGCGCGCAAGCGTCAGGCGGCGCGTGTGGGCTTGGCCTCGCCCGGCCCGTCTTCATCGACGCCGGGCTCCTGATCGTCCTCGTCGGCGGGGTCGACAAGCTCGCCATTGACCACCCGGGCCACGCCCAGGGGGTTGCCCGTGCGCAGCTCCTTGGGCAGCATGGCCTCGGGCGCATTCTGGTAGGAGACGTCACGCATCCAGCGATCGGCGGCCCCGGGCCCCACCGACGTGCCTGCAAACCCCTGTGAGGCCGGGTAGGGCCCGCCATGCACCAGCGAGGGGCAGAGCTCGAGCCCGGTGGGCGTCGCGTTGAAGACCAGCCGGCCGACCCGGTGCTCGAGCGAGGCGGCCAGCCGCCGGCCCACGTTGCCATCGGTGGCGCCCATCCAGATCGAGCCGGTGAGCGCCCCGCCGATGGCGCTGGCGGCGGCGAGCATCTGGGCCGCGTCGTCGGCCATCACCAGCAGCATGGCCGGGCCGAAGGCCTCTTCGCGGAGCTGATCCTCACGCACGAACGTGTCGGCGCTGCATCGCAGGAGGCAGCCGTTGACGATCGCTGGCGAGCCCTCGGCCTCTTCGGGAGCGTGGAACGACCCGCCCTCGAGCCGCACGCCCTTGGTATCCAGGCAGCGCTCGATCGCGTCGATGAAGCGCCGCCGCAGCCTGGGCCCGCGCATCTTGCCCGCGGGCATCTGGTCGAACAGCGACGCGAGTTGGCGTGCGAACACCTCGCCCTCGGCGCCGCGCTGCACGATCACGACACTGGGCCTCGTGCACGTCTGGCCCGCGACGTTCGTGCAGCTCTGGAACAGCCGCTCGGCGATCGTCGACCCGTTGCTCTCCATCACGCCCGGCAGCACGAACACCGGGTTGATCGTGCCGATGTTGGCCGAGAACGCCATGCTCGGCGCTCGCTGGGCGATGATGCTCGCGATCGCGTCGGCCCCCTCACGCGAGCCGGTGAACGCCACGCCGCGAACGCACGGATGGCTGACCAGGGCCCACGCGAGTTCGTCCTGGGCCTGTTCGTCGGCGTGCAGGAGCGTCACCAGGCCGGGCGGTGCGCCCAGGCCTCGGCACGCCTCCATCGCCACGCGCGCCACCATGGCGTCGGTCAGCGGATGCTCGGGGTGGCTCTTGCAGATGATCGGGCAGCCCGCGGCAAGCACCGACACCGCGTCGGCCCCGAGCGCTCCACCGGTCAGCGGCTGGTTCGCCGGCCCGAAGATCGCTACAGGCCCAACGCCACGCCGCACACGCCGCAGGTCGGGCTTGGGCAGTGGTCTGCGGCTCGGCTCGGCGGTGTCGATGCACGGCCGATCGAGACTTCGTGAACGCACCACATCAGCGAACATCCGCAGCGTCTGCATCAATCGCTCGCGTTCGGCCACGATCCGCACGGTGCTGAAGCCCGTTTCGTTCGCGGCCAGCTTCACCAGATCGTCGCCCAGGCCGTGGATCGCGTCTGCGATCGTCTCGAGCATGACGGCCCGCTCGTGGGCGTCCATCTCGAGCATGCCGTGGAAGGCAGCCCACGCTGCGGTGGCGGCAGCGCTGGCGTCCTCGGCGGTCGAGGCCTCGATGAGCGGCCCCATCGGCCCGCTCGTAGCCGGGCTGATGGCCTGGAATTTCCGCCGCGCCTGATCGCCTGCCTTCTGGAAGCCAGCGGGCACCATGGCTCGCGCCAGCGATCCGTGCTGGTTTGCGGTTTTAGAGCCTTGGGTGGGCGCAGGCGCAGTCACGGGCTGTGCATCGACGTTTTCGGGCCCCGACTTCATTGTCCGGCTTCCGATAACCGCGGTCGTGCATCACAGTGCGCGCACGAGAAACAGCCCCGAGACCCGCGGGGCTGTCCATTCGTTCAGGAGAGTCGACCCGTCGAACTCAGCGGCGGCGACGCAGGGCGGCGAGGCCACCCAGGCCAACCAGCGCCAGCGAGGCCGGAGCCGGGATCACCTGGATCTGGCCGGCAGCCTCGAGCACCGTGCTGGTGACGTCGCTGCTGGTGCCGATCGAGTCGAGGTACAGGTTGTACCGGTCGGTCTCGGTCGTCAGGTCGACGAAGCGGGCGGTGAAGTCCGTGGTGCTCCACGTGCCCGACCAGATGAGGATCGGATCGTTCGTGTCGGCGTCGAAGCCGCCCGACGGGAAGTGCAACTGGCCCGTGACGATGTTCATCACGTCGCCCGCGCCCGGCGTGCCGCCGGCCTGGCCTGGATCGGTGAAGGCCGACGCGGGGCCCGAGAAGTCGCCGCTGGTGTCACCGCGGAGGTTCCACTCGGCAGCAGCGAAGGCGTAGAACAGGTCCGAGTCCCACTCGGCGTAGACCTCGACGGTGGTCGAAGGCTGGCTGGGGCTCACCACGTTGCTCACGCGGATCTCGTACGTGTTCGGGGTCACGGTGGCGCTGGCCAAGGAGGCTGCGCCGAGGGCCGCACCGGCAATGGCGGCGATCTGCATACGGGTCATGTCTCGTCTCTCCTGGACTTTCGTCCGGTTGAGGGGTCTCTCCTAGGCGAAAGATACCACAAACCAGGGCATCCGTTCAAGCCTTTTTCGAGTTTGCCAGCAAAATTGGCAAAAAAACTGGCATTATCGGCATAGTCCGGATAACCCATACGACCCCTGCGACCCTCACAACCAGCCAACATCGCCCAACCCCAAGGGCTATCCTCGACACCATGCCGTCCAAGATCCGATCATTCCTGCTGCGAGGCGTCGAGGCCGACCCGTGCGAGGTCGAGGTGGATCTGGACGACGCCGCGATGGCCAAGGAGACCATCGTCGGCCTGCCCGACGCGGCCATCCGCGAGTCGATCGAGCGCGTCCGGGCGGCCCTGACCAATACGGGCTATGCCTTCCCCAACGGACGCCTGGTGATCAACCTGGCTCCGGCCCATGTCCGCAAGGAAGGCCCGATCTACGACCTGCCCATCGCGGTCGCCCTGCTGCAATCGACCGGCGTGATCCGTGGTCATCGGCCCGACGATTCGCCGCCGCGCCTGCACAAGTGCATGATCGCTGGCGAACTCGCTCTGGATGGACGCGTGCGGCCCATCCGCGGCGTGATCGCGATGGCCGACCTGGCCAAGCACGAGGACCTCGACGCCGTCATCGTGCCAGCCGAGAACGCGGCCGAGGCGGCGGTCGCAGGCCCCACCACGTACGGCGTCAACACGCTCGCCGAGGTGGTCGGCCTGCTCAACGGCGTGCTGGATATCGAGCCCCAGGCCCCACCCGACCTGGCCTCGATGCTGCACGCCTCGCAAGCGCCCATCGACTTCGCAGAGGTGCGTGGGCAAGAGGCCGTCAAGCGGTCCATCGTGGTCGCGGCGGCGGGCGGCCACAACGTCATCATGCTGGGCCCTGCGGGCACCGGCAAGACCATGATGGCCAGGGCCCTGCCAGGCGTGCTGCCGCCCATGACGTCGGCCGAGGCCATCGAGATCACGCGCATCCATTCGGCCGCGGGCGAGTTGCCTCCCGGGCAGGGGCTCGTCGCCAGCCGCCCGGTGCGCACGCCCCACCATACCGCGTCCGCCGCGTCGATCGTGGGCGGGGGCATCGTGCCGCGGCCTGGCGAGGTGTCGCTGGCCACGCACGGCATCCTCTTCATGGACGAACTGCCCGAGTTTCCCCGCTCGGTGCTCGAAACGCTTCGCCAACCTCTGGAAGACCACGTCGTCACGATCTCGCGCTCGAGGGGGACCGTGCGCTTTCCCGCCAACTTCCTCTTTGTCGCCGCGATGAACCCTGCCCCAGGCGGGTCGGCCGGCGCGAGCGCCGCCAGCCAGAAGGCGGCCGAGCGATACCGCGCCCGCATCAGCGGCCCGCTGCTCGACCGCATCGACATCCACGTCGAGGCCCCGGCGGTGCCCTGGAAGGAGCTCTCGGCAACCGGCGGCAGCAGCACCGACTCAGCAACCATGCGAGACCGGGTGCTCAGGGCCCGGAGCGTGCAGGCCAAGCGACAGGGCGAGGGCAAGCTGAACGGCCGGCTGCGCGGCAAGGAGCTCGACACGCTGGCCCCCATGAGCGACCCCGCCCGCAGCCTGCTGGGCCAGGCCATCGCCGAACTTGGGCTCTCGGCCCGGGCCTACGACAAGGTCCGGCGTGTCGCCCGCACCGTGGCCGACCTTGAAGGGGCCGAGGGGCTGGACGTGCAGCACATCGCCGAGGCTGTGCAGTATCGCCTGCTCGATCGCGGCTGAGCACCCCGAGAGGGATTATGGGGCGACGGATCGGCCCCCGGTCGGTATCATCGGGTCTTGTTTTTCGGGCCTTGGCATTCTGGCCGGCCCCGTGCTCGCGTCCCCCTTCCCGTGGAGACACCCGCCCATGATCGACATCGACCGGCTTCGCCAACTCGTAGACCTGATGGTGGAGCACGACCTGACCGAGGTCGACGTGAGCGACGAGGACCAGTCCATCACGATCAAGCGTGGCACGGGCGGGGCGTTCAGCGTCTCGCCCCAGCCCATGGCCTATGCCCCCGCCCCGCAGGCCCAGGCGCCACAGGCCGCCGCGCCGGCCCAGGGCGGCGCCCCCGCCGCCAACCCCAAGGACGACGGCCTGGTCGCCATCGAGTCTCCCATGGTGGGCACGTTCTATTCGGCCCCCGACCCCGACTCTGCCCCCTTCACCGCCGTCGGCGCGTCGATCTCGCCCGACTCGGTCGTGTGCCTGGTCGAGGCGATGAAGGTCTTCAACGAGATCAAGGCCGAGACCACGGGCACGATCGAGCGCGTGTGCGTGAAGAGCGGCGACGCGGTCGAATTCGGCCAGCCTCTGTTCATGGTGAGGCCCGCCTGACGCATGTTCCGCCGCATCCTGATCGCAAATCGTGGTGAGATCGCCCTGCGCATCATCCGGGCGTGCCGAGAACTCGGCATCGAGGCGGTGTGCGTGTATTCGCAGGCCGACAAGAACGCGCCCTACCTGCGTCTGGCCGACCGCGCCATCTGCATCGGCGCTGGGCCTTCGAAGGACAGCTACCTCAACATCCCGCGCATCATCGCCGCGGCCGAGGTGACCGACGCCGACGCCATCCATCCTGGTTACGGGTTCCTGTCCGAGCGGGCCGACTTCGCCCAGATCTGCCGCGATTGCAAGATCGAGTTCATCGGCCCGAGCCCCGAGGCCATGGGCCAGCTGGGCGACAAGGTGGCCGCCAAGCGCGCCGCCAAGGCCGCCAAGGTGCCGATCTTCCCCGGGTCAGAAGGCGCGATCGAGGAAGAGGACGAGGCCGTCGAGGTCGCCCGCGAGATCGGCTTCCCGGTGATCATCAAGGCGGCGGCGGGCGGCGGCGGCCGCGGCATGCGTGTGTGCCACAACGAAGCCACGCTGCGCCAGAACATCAAGAAGGCCCAGCAGGAGGCCAAGGCCGCCTTCGGCGACGGCAGCGTTTTCATCGAGAAGTTCCTCGAGCACGCCCGCCACGTCGAGGTGCAGGTGCTGGGCGACAAGCACGGCCACTCGGTCCACCTCTTTGAGCGTGACTGCTCGATGCAGCGTCGCCACCAGAAGCTCATCGAGGAAGCCCCCGCGCCGGGCGTCGACCGCAAGAAGGTCGCCGCCGTGTGCGAGAGCGCCGCCAAGCTCATCCGAACGACCGGGTATGCTGGTGCCGCCACAGTCGAGTTCCTGATGGACGACGAGCAGAACTTCTACATGCTCGAGGTCAACACCCGCGTCCAGGTCGAGCATCCCGTCACCGAGATGATCACCGGCGTGGACATCGTGAAGAACTCCATCCTCATCGCCGCCGGCGAGAAGCTCGGCCTGCGGCAGAAGGACATCTCCATCAACGGCCACGCGATGGAGTGCCGCATCAACGCCGAGGACCCGGCCCGCAACTTCATGCCCAGCCCCGGCCGCATCGACACGTGGGAGGTGCCCGGCGGGCCCGGCGTCCGCATGGATACCCATGTCGTGCCGGGGTACATGGTGCCCCCCACCTACGACTCGATGGTCGGCAAGCTGATCGCCCATGGCGACGATCGCGAGCACTGCATCGTCCGCATGGCCCGGGCTCTCCGGGAGTTCCGCGTCGGGCCGATCAAGACGGTGATCCCGCTGCATCTCCGTTTGCTCGAGCACAGCGCGTTCCGCGAGGGCGCTGTGGATATCCACTACCTCGAGCGGGCGCTCAAGCAGGATCTTCTCGGTCCTGTGGGCTGACCAAGTTATCGGTCGTGGCCAAGCCCGGCCTTGGCCCCGATAAGACCACCAAACAGACCGAAAATACGCAGGGTTTCCACTGCGAATCGCAATTTTTCTGCGTAAAGCCTGCAAAAAGGCTCGCAATCACATCATGATCTCGTTAACGTACGGGCTGAGAGAGGGTTCGTCTCGTAGAACTCTCGCGTTCTTTCTCGTGTGTGGGGCCATCTCCGTGGGTGGCCATTTCATACCAGGATGAGGGATAAGACATGCGTAACGCGTTGACTGTTATTGCGTTGGCTGGCGCCACCTCGATGGCCGCCGCCCAGAGCACCATTTACTCTTCCGACTTCGAGGCCGATGGTGGCGGTTGGACCGCCAGCGGCGTGAACGGTGATTGGGAGCGCGGCTCCCCCACCGGCGTCACCGGCACCAGCCTGGGCGGTTCCGGCGGAGCCGAGCCCACTGGCGGCTTCTCGGGCGACTTCGTCTGGGGCACCGTCATCGGTGGCCTCCACGGCGTCGGCAGCGACGAGCAGCTCACTCAGAACTTCGACTTCACCGGCCTGTCCGACGTCTCGCTCAACTTCCAGGAGTGGATCCTGACCGGCAGCTCGAGCTTCGACATGGCCAGCGTCATCGTCAACGGCGATGAGCTGTACCTGAGCAATGGTGACTCGGGAGAGGCTTGGCGTGCGGTCAACCTCGACCTGAGCGCCTATGACGGCATGAGCAGCGTTGACATCACCTTCAACTTCACCTCGACCACGGTGGTCGAGCGCATGGGTTGGTACATCGACGATGTCAGCATCCGCGCCATCCCGGCCCCCGCCAGCCTGGCCCTGCTGGGCCTCGGTGGCCTGGCCGCCGCCCGCCGCCGCCGCTAATTGCCGGCTCCGGCTGAGGAACAGACTCAAGAAACCCGATCCTCCGTGGTCGGGTTTTTTCGTGCGCCGATGGCGTGGATGGAGTCAGATGTCTTGGCGATGCTCGAGCAGCTTCTCGACGCGGTGCAGGCTCGCGCGGATGTCCGACAGCACCCCCACCACGTCGCCGCCGGCGAGGGGCTGGGCAGTGGGTTCGGCCTCACGCGCCTTTGCCGAGCTGCGGCCACGCCCTTCGGCCAGCTCGTCACGCTGGTCGAGCACGGCCTCGCGGAAGCCCGGTGCGTCGACGATGCCCACCAGGCTCACCAGACTGGCGCCCGGGCCCGAGCTCTGGCCGGCCGTTTCGACCTTGAACCCGTGCAGGCCCATCGCCCTCATGATGGGGCCCTGGATCATCTGCAGGTCGGTAATCTTCTCGAGCGGGATGGTGCTCTCGACACGGTTGATCCAGCCCTTGCGGATCTCCAGCGTGCGCTCGGTGAGCGTGCAGCTCAGCCGCTCGATGTACTTGTCGATCAGCACCTTGCCGACCAGGAAGTACACGAGCGCGAGCGGGATGGTGATGATGCACACCACCAGCACGATCGTGCCGCTGAGCAGGAAGTAGGACGACAGCTTCGGGTCGAAGCTGGCCTCACGGAGCACGCGGTGGCGGCTGGTTGTCTCGGCCATGGTTTCCCCCTGAGGCCGTCGGCTGGATTCGGTCGATCAGCTCGGTTGCACGGTGCCCTGCACGGGCCGATCCTCGCGGGCCATGGGATGGCTCGGGGCGTGGTCGACGCGTTCACCCGGCAGCGGGTTGAAGCGCGAGCCCAGCATCGGGATCTTCTTGTTGGGGTTGTACACCGGCAGGCGCTGCACGACGAACCACAGCACGGCCAGCAGCACGAGGTTTCCGCCCAGCAGCACGCCGACGTGGGCGAAGCCCTCGGGGATGCCGAAGTAGACCGCCACGCTGGTGAGCACCAGCACGACGAGGGCCAGCGGGATCATGCCCTGCCAGGCCGTGCTCATGACCTGGTCGTAGCGCAGGCGGGGCACCGTCCAGCGGACGAGCATGATCATGAAGACCATGAAGCCGACCTTGCCAAAGTAGATGCCGAGCTTCGCCAGCACGGCCAGCAGGCCCGTGGCCCCGGTGGCGGTCAACGGGTCACTCAGACCAGGTACTGGCGACAGCGTGAACCCGCCCATGAATAGCAGCACAAAGAAAGCGCTGCTGATGCCCACGTGGCTGTACTCGGCCAGGAAGAACAACGCGAACCGCATCGAGTTGTACTCGGTGTGGTAGCCGCCCACCAGTTCGCTCTCGGCCTCGGCGTTGTCGAACGGGGCGCGGTTGGCCTCGGCGAGGATGGCGATGAAGAAGATGATCGCCGCGATGGGCTGGCTGAACATCAGCCACCCATTCACTTCCTGATACGCGATGATGTCCATCGGCAGCAGGCTGCCCACCATCAGCAGCACCACCAGCAGGCTGATGCCCAGCGGCAGCTCGTAGGCCAGCATCTGGGCCGTCGCACGCAGGCCGCCCAGGAAGGAGTACTTGTTGTTGCTGGCCCAGCCGCCCAGGGTGATGCCGTACACGCCAAGCGAGGCGACGGCGATCATGTAGATCACGCCCGCGTTGACGGGCAGGGCGGCGATCTGCACCGGCCCGCCCTCGATGTGCAGGTTCAGCAGCGGGATGGTGAACGAGGGGCAGTCCCACACGCCGCCCCAGGGGATGACCGCGAAGCCGATCAGAGCCGGGATGACGACGATGCCCGGGGCAAGGGTGAAGAGGACCTTGTCCACCTTGCCGGGGGTGTAGTCCTCCTTCAGCATGAACTTGATGCCGTCGGCCAGCGGCTGGCCCAGGCCCCACAGGCCCTTCAGGAAGCCAAGGAAGGGCAGGCCCAGGTCGAAGCCCGTGCGGTTGGGGCCCACACGGTCCTGGATGTAGGCGGAAATCTTCCGCTCGGCGTACGTGAAGTAGCCCGCCCCGCCCAGCAGGACGTGGACGATGACGGCGTACACGAGCACGCTGACGAGGAGCTGGGCTGAGACGAAGCTGAGCAGGTCGGCCATAGGGCCCATCGTAGACGCGTCTTATCTGGAAGCCACGGCAACCTTGGCCGCGCCGCTGGCCTCGCCGGCGGGCATGTCCTTGCCCACGGCGATGCCGAGGTCGATGCGGGCGCCCTGGGTCAGGTGGGCGACGTCGGGCCGCGGGCCTGGCCGCTTCATGTTCTCATAGACCGGGGCCATGGCCTCGATGGTGGCCCGGAAGGCCGCCTCGCTGAGGCCACGCGGGGCCGTCCCCTGGCAGAGGTCGGTGGCCCGCAGCACGGCGGTGTTGTTGCTCACGCTCATGAGGTCGTAGGCCCCACGAGCCACCCACTCATCGATGGCCGGCTTCACGGGCACGTCGGTGTTGCTGTAGTCGTGGCACATGACGGCGGTGCCGGGCACGAGCCAGCGGCTGAGGCACTCCAGGTCGGCCCAGACGCCCTCGAACTCGTGGCTGCCGTCCACGAAGACCATGGTGGGCACGATGGGGATCTCGGCCAGGAACTGCCGGAGGTCACCGATGTACATCAGCGCCCGCTCGGCCAGGCCCTGGGCCCGCAGCGTGCCCATGCTGCGGCTGTAGGCGTTCAGGTCGGGATCGACCCCGTAGAACTGAGGAGCGGGCCCGCCGTGGGCCTTCTGGGCCGCCAGGGCGCCACGCAGCTCGACCGTGGCCGAGCGGCCACCGAAGACGCCAACCTCGAGGATGACCGCCCCGGAGAAATAAGCCGCCTCGTAGAGCTTGAGGCTGTCACCGGGGTCCTGCCAGCCGGGCAGGTCTTTGGTCACCTCGTAGATGCCCTGGTGCTCGTCGTTGATGAAGCCGCTGGGGCCGGCCAGCTTGTCCACGCCTTCCCAGCTTGGTCGGTAGGTGTTGTCTGAGAGGTCTTGGCTGATGCTGGGGATCTCAAATCGCATGATGGAGCCTCCGTGGGCGGACAGTGCTGCGGACGAAGTCTACCAATTCAGATCCGTCTCGTATCCTGTGTCGATCAGAAGCTGACCAAAATTTTCCTTGAATCGATCCTTCAGGCGAGGCGTGAAATGGTTCTGCCAGTCACCGGCCACGCCTTTGCGCTCATGGTGGCTGACATCCTCCTGGCCGCGCTTACGCCCGGTCTTGGCCTCAAAGGACTCGGCCTGGATAGCCGCTTCTCGAGCGGCCGCGTCCTCGTTCACGCCGAGGCGGTCGAGCACGCGCCCCATCCAGAGCGGAGTATCGTCTATGAGGTCCTCGTATCGAACGAGCAATCGCTCGTCCTCGGACGCGGCCAGCCACGAGGACTGGATGCGTGCCATCACCCGAGTCGACTCTCCCAGGACAAGCAGCAAGCCATCCTCAAGAGGAAGCTCGCCGAGCTTCTCGCGAAACTCGTCCACCTTCGCGTTGCGGGGATGAGAGTGGCGGATACTGAAGTACCACGACACCGTGGCGTCGCGCAGGTCGCGAATCACGACCACGCGGCGGTGATCGGCAGCATCGCCAGCTACCCTGTAAAACCATGCACGGTGCATGTACACCGGGGAATGGACCGAACCCGCTCGTACGTCCTCTTCTCCCAGGAAGCCCACTCCCGGACCGGTCGCCAGTCGATCCGGTTCGAGCCTTCGGACGATCGACTTGATCCATTGGCTTCCGGCCTTCCAGTGTGTGATGTGGAAGCTCGTCAGGTTGGTAGTGGTGCTTGCCTGCATGGGTTCTCCAGGGCACGCCTCGCGGCAGGCTCCGGCTCATCCACCGACGGCTCGGAACACTTCATCAGCGTGGGCGGAACAAACATAGCCTACGCTAAGCGTTGAAACGGAGCATCCGCTGTTATGACAGACACCATCACCTGGGTTGCCAGCTATCCGCGCTCTGGAAACACCTGGCTGCGGTTTCTCGTGGCGAACTGCCTCGTTGATCATGACTTCGATTGGGGCAAGGCGATGAACTCCTTCGCCTTCGAGCTCTACTACTACCTCAACCAGATCAAGAAGGAGGGCTGGACCACCCAGGATGTCGTCGACACCATGCGACGCGTGGTCAGGAGCCAGCCCACCGGAGACCGTATCGGGGACCGCCTCTTCATGAAGACCCACAACGCCTGGAGCCCTGAGCATCCGTTCGCCGAACTGGGCGGCCCGGCTGTCCTGCTCGTCCGTGATCCGAGGGACGTGCTGCTGAGCGCGGCGAACTACTACAACTTGACTCGAGATCCCAACGCCGACCAAGGCGAGTACGCCATGCGATACATCGAGCACGGCGGCGATCCGGCGTGGATCAACGCTGGGTACGGCACGTGGTTTGGTCACTTCAAGAGTTGGGCAGATCAGTCAGATTTCCCGGTGCATGTCGTGCGCTACGAGACCTTGAAGACCGATCCCGTACCGGCACTGCTCAAGTTGTGCGACTTCCTCGGCTTTGAAGTCACCGAAGCCGACGCCCAGAGGGCCGTGCAACGCACCGACATGGCCAAGATGCGCGACATCGAACAGAAAGCCCGCAAGGATGGCTCGTTCGGCGGACTGAACGATGGGTACAACTTCTTCAACAAGGGCAAGTCGGGCCAATCGCTCGACGACCTTCGGCCCGGTCTGGACGAGCTGTTCGAGCAAGAATTCGCCAATGAACTGGCCGAAATGGACTATGCGCGGTCAACTCGTGCCTGACGCTCAGCCTCCGCGCTCCACGCGATAGAGCCTGGCTTTGACGTCTGGTCCTAGGTCGATGCGCGCTATATCGGGCCGCGCTTCGAGCCAGCGTCTCATCGGGGTGCCGTCAACGGCGCCCCAGCCCTGCCACAGCCCGTTGGGCCGCTCCATCAGCACATAATCCACGCGTTCACCGGCCAGCGCATCGGACATGCGATGTGGGTCGAACTCGTGGCTGCCCCACAGCACGACGCGGTTCTCCAGTCGACCACGCGGTGCGAGCAATGGGTAATCCTGCGCGTTCCAGGTCCCCACCAACAAGACCGTCGAGCCCGACGGTATCAAATCGATGGCGGCTTGGAAGCGGTAGGTATCGGGCGGGCGACACGCGGCCAATTCAATACGGTTGATCTGGGCCCGCAAGGCCGGATAGGTCGCCCATGCCCCACCGAGCAGTGCCAACACCGCCAGCGGCACGCGGGCCCATCGCCAATTCGACAGGACGACCACACCCGTGGGCAGGCTAAGCGCGTAGGCCGCCATCCAGAAGCGGTCGGGCCCTGCCCCCATCCACCGGATCATGTAAACCACGCTGAGCAGCAGCGGCACCTGCAACAGCGTCAGCAACGCCACTGGTGACAACCGCAAGCGTGGAGCCGTGCGTCTAGTTTCAACGCCGACGATCACCAGCCCCACGCCGATCATCGGGAGCCACAGCATACCACCCAGGCCGAAGTGCTTGCCGACGTCGGCGGCTTTGAAGCGGAACACGCCGGGCCAGTGCTGATCGTTTTCGAGAGGCAGGAGTTCATCGGCGTCCAGCATCGAAACGATGTCGTTGCCAGATTTGGTCATCCATTGTCGCAGCGATGGGCTTGGGTTCTTGGGTAAGTCAATCAGGAACAGCGGCAGCCGAACGGTGTGCGTCCATACTTGCCTCGCGGAGAAATCGGGCTGCACGGTCTTGCGCATGTATTCCGGCCCAAGCGGGTGGCCATGATGGATGCTGTTGAATGCAACCGTTACGAACAGCCCGCTGACCATGGTTGCGACGAGCCCGCCCACACCCGCCGCAACGATAGCGACCACCGCGCGTCGCCAGGGCACGATCAGCAGTGGGGCCAGGGCCAGCACAGGAATCATCGCCGCCACGATGACCTTCACGTTCATCGCCAACGCTGTCATCACGCCCGCCCAGAAGAACGCAACGACCGCCTGCTGCGGATGGCGGGCGCTGCGAACAATCCAGTATCCAGCGCCCAGCACGTAAAGCGGGGCCCAGATGTCGGCCTTCAGCGTCGTGGCATAAATCAACACTACAGGTGTGGCCGCGTAGAGCAGGCTCGCAAACAGCCCGGCTCCGCGCGATGCCCGGGCCATACGCGCCACGCCGTATACACCGGCCGTCGCAAGCGGCAATGCCGCCCAGTGCAGCAGGCGTCCGAGATAGTCGCCATGCGTGAAGAGCATGGGCCACGCGAATACGAGTTCGGCCCCGAATGGGAACGTCGTCTGCCGATCGTTATGCGTTTCGAAGGGCAGAACGCTGTGATTCTGAACCCAATATGCCGATCGCGAGGCGTGGTACATGAGACCATCGATGTCGTGCACCGGCAGCAATGACCGCTCAACGAGCGACAGCACCATCAGAAGCACGATCGCGAAAAGCATCGCGTACTGGGCAAAACTCCATGGCTCGCGTGGCATGGCTTCGCCGGTGCCGCCGAGTTTCCAGCCGAAGCGCAGGGCGCCAGCGCGTGCCCCGACATATGCGCCCGCCGACAGCACCAGTTGTGCTACCAGAAAGCCAACCGGGGTGTACCACTGCAGTAATGATGAACCAACACTTACGGCACCCAGCAACAACGTCCCAACGCCCACCATGATCCAGAGCCGATCGTCTAGACGGGTCGCCAATCTGGTCGCGACAAGCCAGCTCGCCGCGAGCAGGCAGGCACACGACATCGAAAATGTAAAAGCACCAGCTACGGGCATCGGGCGGCACGTCTCTGTATGGGGATCGGTCTTGTGCAGAGCAAGCGCTAGGGCATCGCTCCACGCGCAGCAAACTCAGCGGTTCGCCGCGATCTGCGAATCGGTCTTCCCAAACCGTCGCGTCCGACCAGCATAGTCCAGCACCGCCTCGTCGAACCGGGCCGAGCCGAAATCGGGCCAGGCGGCGTCGCTGATGAACAGCTCGGCGTAGCTCACCTGCCACAGCAGGTAGTTGCTCAGCCGCTGCTCGCCGGCGGTGCGGATGAGCAGATCTGGATCAGGCATGTCGGCGGTGTACAGGTGCCGCGAGATCATCTCGGGATCGATGTCTTCGGGATTGATCTCGCCCGCCACGGCCTTGGCGGCCAACGCTCGGCAGGCGTCCACGATCTCATCCCGACCACCGTAGTTGAGGGCGAGGGTCAGGTTGGCCCGCGTGCCGCCCGATGTGATGGCCTCGACCTTCTCGATGGCGCTGCGCACCTCGTCGGGCAGGCCGGCCCGGCGGCCGATGACGCGCAGGCGGATGCCCTCTTCGGCCAGCCGCTCGGCCTCGCCGTCGAGATAGGCCACGCACAGCAGCATGAGCTGCGAGACCTCGTCCTCCGGCCGCTTCCAGTTCTCGCTCGAGAAGGCATAGAGCGTCAGGTGCGTCACGCCCAGATCGCCCGCTCGCTCGACCACCTCGCGCACGCGGACCGCGCCCTCGCGGTGGCCCCAGATGCGAGGCAGCCCTTGCTTCTCGGCCCAGCGGCCATTGCCGTCCATGATGATCGCCACGTGCCTGGGCACGCGCTGGGGGTCGAGCCCCAGCGGGTTGGTCGCGGTATCGGTGGCCGTGGCGTTCATCAGCCTGCTACGCCCCCTGGCAGGTTGAGGATCGTCTGCTCGCGATCGGGGCCCACGCCGACGAACGCGATGGGCACGCCGATGGAAGACTCGACACGCTGGATGAACGAGCGGGCTTCGCTCGGCAGGTCGCCGATGCTGCGGCAGCCGCTGATATCGGCGCCAAAGCCCGGCAGCGTCTCGTACAAAGGCGTTGCGCGTGCGAGGTCCGACCCATCGGGCAGGAATCGCTCGGTCTTCTCGCCGTCGACGTCGTAGGCCGTGCAGATCTTGATCTCGTCGAGCCCGCTGAGCACGTCGAGCATGGTCATGGCCACATGCGTCACGCCGTTGACCATGGCCGAGTAGCGCAGGGCGACCAGATCGAGCCAGCCGATGCGTCGCGGCCGACCGGTGGTCGTGCCATACTCGCCGCCGCGATCGCGGATGGTCTGCGCGAGCTCGCCGTGGATCTCGGTGGGCATGGGCCCAAGTCCGACACGCGTGGTATAGGCCTTCATGACGCCGACCACGCTCGACAGCATGCGCCCGGGCACGCCGCTGCCAGGGGCGATGCCAAGGGCCGAGCAGTTCGAGCTGGTGACATAGGGATAGGTGCCGTGGTCGACATCCAGCAGCGTGGCGTTGCCGCCCTCGAAGAGCAGGCGACCGCCCGCCGTCAGCGTCTCGTGCAGCAGGTAGGTGGTATCTGCGACGTACGGCTTCAGACGCTCGGCAATAGGCGCCAAGGCGGACAGGATCGCCTGGGCATCCACCGGCTCACCGCCAGCCGCGACGATCGCGCGGTTGTGCAGGCTCGAGGCCAGCTTGATGCGGTCGGCGAGCACCTGGCCACCACGCACGACGTCGCCCATGCGGACGGCGGTCATGCGCATCGCCTTCTCGGCATAGGCCGGGCCGATGCCGCGCTTGGTCGTGCCGATGGCGGTCGTGCTCGCGCCCTCTTCGCGGGCCAGTTCTTCCATCGTGGCTTCGAGCTGCTCGTCGATGGTCTTGTGGTAGGGCATCACCACGTGGGCCCGGCTGCTGACAACCAGAGCGCCGGTGTCGATGCCGCGAGCCTCGAGGGCATCGATCTCTTTGACGAGTTGGAACGGATCGACCACGGCCCCGTTGCCGATAACGGCCTTGGTCGCCTTGTGCAGGATGCCCGAGGGGATCAGGTGCAGCGCATACTTCTGCCCGCCCGCCACGATGGTGTGGCCGGCGTTCGCGCCGCCGTTGTATCGCGCCACGGCATCGAAGCCCGGCGCCAGCAGGTCGACGTACTTGCCCTTACCTTCATCACCCCACTGGAGCCCCACCACCGCCGCGGCTCGACCCGTTGGGCACAGCTTGTGGGCCACACCCGCCTGTGGGCTTGCTTCGGTAGTTGATAACATTGGGGTTTGTCCTGACATGGTGCTCCGATGTGTCGCCAATCCGGCGGACGCATTCAAGGACGTTCGGCCGAATACCGATGGACCTTCCAGCCTAACCATATGGAGCGGGGCGCATGGCAGATCGTGAGAACAGCATCCGCATTATGTGCCCGAACCTGACATGTCGGAAGATATTGGCGGTTCCAGGCACGGCTCGGGGCAAGACGGTGCGCTGCAGGGCCTGCGGCACGGCGATCCGCATCCCCGGCGGCTCCTCAGGCCATGGCAACAAGGACGGGAATCCCCGTAAGTCCGCCTGACCCATTGAGGCTCACAGCTTCGGCGCGTCCTCATCGTCGTCATCGAAATCGAAGTCCGAGAACAGGTCCTCGTCCTCCTCATCGACGAGCGAGCCCTGCCCGACCTGCTTGCTGGCCTGAGGCTGGCTCTTGGGCGCTGCTGGCGCGCCGGCCTCGGGCGTCCCGCGCTCGATGGCCTGATCGGCGTTGATGTCGGCAGGCTCGCCGTCGATACGCAGCACCATGATCGCCGGCCCGATCTTGAGGATGTCGCCCGCGGTCATCTCGGCCTCTTCGACCTGGAGGCCGTTGATGAAGGTGCCATTGCTCGAGCCCAAGTCCTCGACGCTCAGCCCGCCGGTGGCGTTCGGCTCGACGCGGCAGTGCTCGCGCGACACCTCGGCGACGGGGATCCGCATGTCACAGTCTTCCTCGCGGCCGATGATGCGGGCCCGGGAGATCGGAAAGGAACGCTGCTCACCATCAGCGGTCACAAGCACCAGTTCGATAGACACGGCGTACACTCCCGCTTCTGGCGACTTCCTGGGCCCGGCACAACACTCGGCCCGACGCCGGGCCTTCACCGGATTCATCAGCCGTGGACCGTACCCCCATCACCATCGCGGGGCAACGCGTGGGCTCGACCCATCCGCTGCAATCATTGCCCCCACAAGGCCTTGGGGCCTCACCCGCACAGGCCCTGTACATCCACGTGCCCTTCTGCTTCCATAAGTGCCACTACTGCGACTTCTACAGCATCGTGGATACGAGGGATCGCCAGGAGGCCTTCACAACGCGGCTGATCGCCGAACTGACCACGCTCGCCCCCCACGCCGGCCCGCTCACCAGCATCTTCGTGGGCGGGGGCACGCCGACCTTGCTCCGCCCTGAGCTCTGGAAGCAACTGCTGGCCGCCCTGCACGACCACTTCGAGCTTCAAGGCGCGGAGTTCACCATCGAGTGCAATCCAGAGACGGCAACCCCCGAGCTCTTCGGTGTGCTGGTCGAGGGCGGGGTCAACCGCATCAGCATCGGCGCCCAGTCCTTCCACACCGACCATCTGAAGACGCTCGAACGCTGGCACGACCCGGCCAACGTCTCGCGGGCCATCGAGCTCGCACGGGCCGCGGGCATCGGCCGCCAATCGGTCGACCTCATCTTCGCCATCCCGGGCCAGACGCTCGCCGAGTGGCAGGCCGACCTCGAGCGTGCGCTCGCGCTGGGCGTGACGCACCTGTCGTGCTATGCGCTGACGTATGAGCCCAACACCGCCATGACGGCGCGGCT
>JBITAB010000046.1:0-4127 GCA_044439825.1 Phycisphaerales bacterium JB064
AGGTTCTGGTAGGCCAGGAAGTCGAAGATGGTCAGGCTGCCGTCGCCGTCGAGGTCGACGCGGCAGGCCTCGCCGATCAGCTCGATCTGGTGCGGGCCGGCGCCGGCGTAGCGCAGCGTGTGTGAGCCGGCTCCGCCTGAGATGTCGTTTCGGCACTCAAAGGACACCTCGTATCCGCCACCGGAAGACGCGATGGCCGCGAAGCTCACGTCGATCTGTTGGGGGCCAGACAGGCCCGGGGGCACCTCGAAACTGGCGACCTCTTCCCCGTTGATGAGCAGGGCCCATACCAGCGTTTCACGCAAGCCGTTGTTGAGCACGTCGAAGTCGAAGACCGCCCGGGTGACCTCGCCTGCGGAATCCGGCAGGAATTCGGTGACGCCATCGCCACGCGATTGCGTCCAGAAGAATCCGACGCGTTCGCCATCGATAAAGCCAACGGAGGCGACGACTTCCGAGTCGGCCGAGGGGAAGTCGTGGACATCGGCCAGGGCGGTCGTGGCACACAGGCCGGCGGCGATGGGAAGCATGATGATCCGTTGCATCTCGGTGCTCCTTCGTGAGTGTTGTGGGAGCCCGGCAACGCCGCCGCGTGCCCCCACGCGGCACCAATATACCAGAAGACCCCAGCCGATGCAAGAGCATCTGCCAGAGTGTGGGGAGCGTGTTGGGCATTCTGTTTTCAGAAGGCGTCTACCGGCAACCAGCCGCGAACTCGTTCTGGAAGGCGAGGAAGTCGAAGATGGTCAGCCGGCGGTCGCCATCGAAGTCGGCCGCGAGATCGCCCGAGGCGAAGAGGTTCTGGTAGCAGAGGAAGTCGAAGATGGTGAGATTGCCGTCGCCATCGCAATCCGCGCGGCAGGAAGATCCTCCGACGAAGCCGGCATCCACGATGGCCATCTGTCGCGCCCGCGTGCCAGAGATCTCCACACGATCCATGCCCTCGACCGCGCCGGCGCCCTGCATGGGATCGAGCTCGATGGTGTCGACGGTGTAGCGTCGGCCGCTGGCCTCGACGTCGAAGGGCGAGTCGCACTTGAGCGCGAGGACGAGCTGGTCGAGATCGTTCAGTACGTAGCACCACGTCAGGCTGGTGCACGGGTTGATAAGGCGGAAGGCCGCACCCGATCCGAGCGTCGGCTCGCCAACGATGCGTCCACCGAGCATCATGCGCATCGGCACGCGGGGCACGCCGATCTGGGAAAAGTCCGGCGTCACCTCGACCACGGGCGGGATGCCCGGGATGGCCACTTCCTCGAGCACGAGGTTGAGCCAGGCGATGTCCCATGGGCTGCACAGCCATCGCGGGTACCAGGTCATCGTGAGGCGATCCATGTCTGCCAGGGCCGTCAGGTCGATAGCGTGCTCGAAGCGTGTTCCCGGCATCCAGCGGGCCTCCTCTACGGTCAAGGCGGCGCCGATGAAGCGAGGAGCCGTCGGGCCAGCCTCGAGTTGGAGCCCATCGCCGCGGGGCGTGCCGATGGTGCCCGGGAACGGCGAGGCGAGCCACTCGTCGATGGCGATCGGCCCGACGAAGACGCTGCGGATGCTCTCGCGCACCGTCGCACACGCCTCAATCGATGCGCTCTCACGGATCGGGTAGTAGGACATCTCGCTTGTGTCCGTGCGCAGCGTGCGATAATTGTCCCCGCTGGCCTCGAACTCTCCGCACCAGACGAGGATGGGATTGTCATCGGTCGCATACACGCCCGCTGGAGGGAAATTCAGTTGCCCGACGATGATGCCCTCCATGTCTCCCATGCCAGAGGGAGTGCCGCCCGAGCTTCCCGGGCTGCTGGCCGGGCCGCACGTTCCCCAGTCGGTCCATTCGATGTTGTCCGAGAGGATGTCGACCCGGCCGCTCGCGAACGCGAACTTGTCATCAGGGAAGTGGGCCCAGAGCTCGACCTCGAAGTTGTCAGACAGGACGGCCTTTCGCTTGACCTTCAACTCCCACCGGCAGCAATCATCGGCGCTGGCGGTCGTGGCTACGCCGGCCAGGGCCGCAAGCGCGAGGGCGCCGCAGACGATCTTCGTGCTCATGTTGCGTTGCATGGTACGTCTCCTGAGTGCGGACGAGACCGATCGCGCTGGCGGCCACACGGTCGCCTTTGGTCCTGGCTTGGCTCGATCACGTCACGCTTAGGAGCGCGTGCGGTGCTGATGGATCACGAGAAACTGGTAATCTCGGCAAGAAAGTCAGGTTGGGCGGGCACTGTTCGAGGGAGAACTACACAGTCAACGCTGCGATGACCGCACGCACGGCCTTCTCGCTCTGCGCAACATCGAGCGTTGGCTCGCTCTCACTCACCCCCTGCTGGCCCGACATCATGGGAAGGTGGATGAAGCAGGCACGCTGTGACGGTGCGGCGTGCAGGAGTGTGTAGTACAGCACGGCGTTGCACAGGAACGCCCCGGCGTCGTGGCTTGCGGTGGAGGGCACGCCGGCTTTCTCGATGGCTTCGACCGCCTTGTCCACGTCGATCGACGAGGGCAGCGCGAGCGGGGCGGTATCGACGAGGGCGCCCGGGGTACGCGAGGCACCATCGTTGTCCGCGATGCGTCCCTGCCCAAAATTGAGCGCGAATCGCTCGATGGTGACGCACGCCCGCTTGCCGCTCTGGCCCATTAGGATCACGAGTTCCGGGTTCGAGGCGCTCAGCAGTTCGAGCAGCGCGGGCCACGCGCCCGCCCACGTCACCGGCAGCACACCAGTGGTCAGCTCGACGCCCGGAGGCGGATCATCACGCAGCGCATGGGCGACGCGCTTGGAGGGGTTGTCGTTGCTGCCGCCGAAGGGCTCGAATCCTGTCACCAGAACACGTGTCGTCATGGGGCATCTTTGGCGCTGGCGGCGGGCAATGATGGGCTCGTGAAGATGCCACTGGAAGACTGGAAGGCCTACGAGGCCAGCGGACCCGCGGCCGAACTGCTGGCCGTGCCCCTGCAGCCCACGGTGGCCGACCTCGCCGCCCTGCGCAAGGACTGGCCGCAGGGCGTGGTGGCTGTCGCTGTCGAGGCCGCTCGATCGCGCAACCGCGGCGCGAGCAAGCTGGCGCCCGAGCTCGTCGAACGACTCTTTGCCGATGAAGAGGGCGTGATGGTCGCCTCGTCATCGATGGCCGCGGCGTACAAGGCCCGGCGTTTCGCCGAGGCCAGAGCGACCGATGTGCTGGACCTCTGCTGCGGCATCGGGGCCGACGCGTTCGAGCTCTCGCGTGCGGGTGTTGGGGTAACCGTTGTCGATCACGACCCCGTCCGAGCCTGGATGGCCTCACAAAATGCGCAGTGCGAGGCCATCGTGGACGACGTCGCTTCGCCGGCGATGCTCGAGCGCATCACCGGCTCGCTGGTACACCTCGACCCAAGCCGACGTGTGGGATCGAGCCGTAAGCACGACTATGCCGCGTATCGGCCTGGTCCCGGAGCCATCGAGCGGATCATCGAGGCGTCGGCAGGCGCGTGCGTCAAGCTCGGGCCGGGCGTGGACTTCTCGTTGCTGCCCTCGCCGCCCGACTCGTTCATCGAGTTCCTGAGCGAACAGGGGCGACTTACGCAGGTCCTGCTATGGACGGGCCAACTCGCTCGATCGCAAATGGTCGAGGGCGGTTGCCGCGTTGCGACGCTCTTGCCGGATGAAGAACGCTTCGTAGCGCTCCCCGGCCCATTGATCGAGGCCGACGACTGGTACGAGTCTTCCGGCCCCGAGCAGCCCGTGCTCGCCCATGTCTACGAGGCCGATGCCGCTCTGGAGCGTGGCTCGATGCTCGGAGCGTTCGCCAGGAGCCACAACCTTCGGCCCATCCATCCGGCGGTCGGCGTTCTCACTGGTGAGCATGT
This sequence comes from Phycisphaerales bacterium JB064, assembly GCA_044439825.1. Taxonomy (GTDB): domain Bacteria; phylum Planctomycetota; class Phycisphaerae; order Phycisphaerales; family UBA1924; genus JAHCJI01. Next base: position 3,841 of record JBITAB010000046.1, read on the forward strand.
TGTCGAGAGTCCATGGCTGGCGCGCTTCGAGGTCATCGAGGCCATGCCCTGGCGTGCCAAGCCCGTCAAGAAGAGGCTGCGCGAGCTCGATGCCGGCATCGTGACGGTGAAGACGCGTGCCAAGCTCGTTGATCCTGACGTTGTGCAGAAAGACCTGCGCGGCAAGGGCGACGAGCCGCTGACTGTCTTCGTGCTTCGACTTGGCGAGAAGCCTCTGGCGATCATCACTCGCAGAGCACACGGCTAGCTCGTCACCCTATCACGAGTGAGCCATCATCGATCCCGAC
>JBITAB010000047.1:0-4040 GCA_044439825.1 Phycisphaerales bacterium JB064
CCGTTGTAGATGCCAAAGCTCGCGTCGTAGCCGCTCGTGTCGGGGCTGCCGACGATCATGTCCTTATATTCGTTGGCGTAGACGTTGATGCTCTGCACGATCGAGCGCAAGTTACTCGCACCCTTCACCTGCCGCGCCACGCCGCGGGCCTGGCCCAGCGCCGGCAGCAGGATGCCGATCAGCAACGCGATGATCGCAATCACCACCAGCAACTCGATGAGCGTAAATCCTCGGCGAAGGCGCACCAGTCCGGGCATGCTCAGGCTCCTCCCACGTTCAGCCAACTCGCAACAGCGGCAAGTCTAGCGATCAGAACCCGTCCCGCCCCACCACGAAACGGCCGAAACACGCCCCATTTTCCCTCTTTGCACAACCTTAACCGACAGCCCTGTCGGTTGCGGCCCCGTCCCCTCGCACCCCCACCTCCAGCAACACCGCAGCAGCCGCCCCACGCCCGCTCCGCACCGCCCCCTCCATGGTCGCAGGCCATCCCGTCGCCGTTGCATCCCCCGCGATGAAGCACCCCTGGTCGGCCACCCGCCCCGCCCCAGGCCGCGCATCCTGGAACCCTGGCGTCGCCGCGAACGTCGCCCGACGCTCCAGCACCGGCCGTGCCCACTCGACCGCCGCCCCCCGCGCCGCCGGCAAATACTCCCCGATCTCCTTGGTCACGTGCCGCACGATCTCATCCTCCCCAAGCCCCACCCACGCATCCGCCGCGCTTACCACCGCGTGCACCAGCCGTGCATCACCCGCACGCGCGAACACCCATTGCACGCCGCCCTCCACCAGCACAGCGTGCGGCACGTCAAGCACAGGCCGGTCATAGCGCACATGCACGCCCAGGATGGGGCTAAACGCCACGCCCGCATACGCGGGCGCGCCATCCACGCTCACCAGCCGATTCGCCGCCGCCGGATCGAGCGCACAAATCACCGCATCCCCCTCGATCTCGCGCCCATCCGCACACACCACCCGCCCCGGCTCAAACCCACTCACCCGAGCACCAAGCTCGACGCTGCCCCCCGCCGCCTCCACGACTCCCACAACCGGCTCGTACAACGCCCCCAGCGCCCCCCGCGGCACGCCGATCCGCGCCTCGCTCGCCCCACCCAGCATCGCGCCCTGCACAACATGCAACCCCACTTCAGCGCTCACGCGCGACGGCCCGAGATTGCACGCACTGACAATCAACGGCTCCCAGAACCGTGCAATCGCCCGAGCCGTCGGCCGCGTCGTCTCCAACCACTCCAGGAACGTCACATCGCGCAGCGTCGAGCGATCCACGCCCTGCGCCGCGCGCACCGCCCGCACCATGCTTAGCTTGTCCGCGATGGAAAGAAATCTCGCCACCGCCAACGAGGGCGCAAACGCCCCGGCCCCAGGCAACACCGTCGCGCGCAGTGTGCTCCGCCGTCCCCCGCGCTCGATCCACGTCTGCCGCGTGCTCCACGCCAGCATGCCCGCAACACCCAACCGCTCGAGCAACTGCATGTACACCCGGCACGCGCCCATGGTCACGTGCTGGCAGTTGTCCAGCACCTCGCCCGTGCGCACATCCTCAAAGCTGCCCGCCCGGCCGCCAAGCCGCCGCCGAGCCTCCACCAGCGTCACCGCCACGCCATGATCGGCAAGCATCACCGCCGCAGCGATGCCCGCCAACCCACCGCCCGCAACCACAACCCGGCGACCCATCCGCTACGCTAGCCGCCCGGCCGCCAGCACCCGCCGCCCGATGGCCCCCGCCGCGATGCCCAGCTTCGCGCCGCTCCCCAGCGTCACGCTGCCCCCCGGGCCACGCAGCCGATGCGCAATCAGCGTGTACGCCCGCGTCATGGCCCACAACGCCGGCCCCGCATCGCGTCGCACCAGCCCCTCCAACGGTCGGCTGCTCTCGAGCAGGTCCATCCCCTCACGCAACAAGTCGTCCCGCACCGCACGATCACCAACGCACACCCCGAGCCGGCCCAGCCGCTCGCTGGGCACATACCGCCGTCCCGCCCGTGCATCCTCCTCGATGTCGCGAGCGATGTTAATGAGCTGGAACGCTCGCCCCCGCATGCCCGCGAGCGCCAGCGCCCCCTCGCGGTGCGCACCGTCGCGCACGCCCCAGATCGCCACGCAGCACCGCCCCACGTTGCCGGCCACACGGTCGCAATACTCGCCCAGTTCCGCCTCACGCTCGAAGGCGATCGGCTCCAGGTCCTGCCGTACGCCAGCAAGCAACGCACGCAGCCAGTCACCATCCAGCCCATGCTCGCGCACGGCCCCAGCCACCGCAGGCCACACGCTGCAGGCCTCAGGCTCATCCCGCAGCGCAGCCTCGGTTTTCTGCTCGAACCGATCCAGCAACCCACGCCGACGATCAGCCGGCGCTTCCGCATCCGCCGCGTCATCGGCCAGCCGCATCCACGCATACAGCGCATGCATCCCATCACGGCACCGAGAGGGCGTCAGCCGGATGCCCACGCCAAAGCTCGACCCCGCCCGCGACGTAATCTCCCGGCACAGCGCACGCGAACCCGCGAGATCCACGGGATCCCCACCCTCGATCAATGCTTCGACGCGTTCGAGCTGGTATGAGGTTTCCGCCACGGACCAGAATATAGCGACGCAAGCCCCGCCACCGCGATCATCCCCTTCCGCATCCGCCCCACCGTGGGCCGTTGCCATAGGGTGATGCACCCGCTTCGCTCGATCTCGCGCAGGGTCGCCCGACCGCCTATCGCCATCGTCCCGATCAGCGATCCGAGCCTTCCCCCAACCAGCGCGGGAAGATCCTGCCCCTCGGCATACAGCACTTTCGTGCGATCCACCAGCAGCCGCACACCCCGGATGTATCTCCGCCGCGCCTCAGAGTCCTCAGGTGTGCCGACCCACCGCCCCAACTCATCAGGACCGAACCCGACCTCGCCCACCGGCAGATACACCCGATCGCGATCCAAGAGGTCCCGCCGAACGTCCTGGATGTGGTTCGTAATCTGCAACGCCGTGCAGATCGCGTCGCTCTTTCGCCACGCCCCCGCGTTGCGTTCATCCTCTTCGGGCGGCCGCAGCCCGGCCATCATCAGCACGATCCGCCCCACCGGGTTCGCGCTCAGCTCGCAATACCCCAGCAATTCCTCCCACGTCATGTACCGGCTCACCCGCTGGTCCATCTCGAAGGCCGAGATCAGCTTGCCAAACTCCGCCTTCCCCAGCCCGTGCCGCTCGATCGTCGGCCGCAGCGCCACCAGCACCGGGTGCGTCGGCCGCTCGCTCTCCAGTTCCGCCCGAAACCACGCCAGCAACTCGAGCGCTCGCTCCCGCACCTCCTCGGGCTCGGGCCTCTCGCCCAGCGAGGGATCAACCTCGTCGCCCAGGTCGTCCGCCCACCGACAGAACGTGTACACCGCCGCGAAGTCTTCCACCAATGCCGCGGGCAGCACCCGCCCCAGCACCACGAAGTTCTCGCTGGCCCGCCGCGCAAAGCCCACCGCATAGGCCCGGGCCTCCGCCTCGCCCACGCTACCACCACCCGGCCCATACCGGCCGAGCATCTCCATGGGCGAAATGGCCGGATCGAGCCCGCTCATCGCGAACCAACCATACCCCACTCACCTACCATGCTTTGTGCGACTGATCCTCCCCAATCCACGCGGCTTCTGCGCGGGCGTCAGCATGGCCATCGACGTCGTCGACCAGGTGCTCGACCTCTGCCCGGGCCAGCCCGTCTACGTCTACCACGACATCGTCCACAACACCCACGTCGTCAACCGCTTCAAGTCACGAGGCGTCGAATTCGTCGAAGACGTCGACCTCGTGCCCCAGGGCGCCATCGTCGTCTTCAGCGCCCACGGCATCCCGCCGGCGGTGCGCGACCGCGCCAAGGCCCGCGACCTGCGCGTCATCGACGCCACCTGCCCACTGGTCACCAAGGTCCACAACGAAGCAATCCGCTACGCGCGGCTGGGCTACCAGATCCTCCTCGTGGGCCACAAGGACCACCAGGAGATCATCGGCACCAGCGGCGAGGCCCCCGACGCCACCCAGGTCGTCGA
>JBITAB010000048.1:0-1091 GCA_044439825.1 Phycisphaerales bacterium JB064
GCGACGCGGGCTCAGCGCTTGGGCTGGTCCTTGGCCTGGGATGCCTCGATGTACTTCTGGAGCACCTTGGAGCGGATCTCCTTGGCCAGGTCGGGGTTCTCGCGGATGAACTGCTTGGAGTTCTCGCGGCCCTGGCCCAGGCGGACCTCGCCGTAGCTGAACCAGGCGCCGCTCTTGTCGACGACCTTGTACTCCACGCCCAGGTCGATCAGGTCTCCCGAGATGCTGATGCCCTCGTTGAACATGATGTCGAACTCGGTCTGGCGGAAGGGCGGGGCCACCTTGTTCTTGACCACCTTGGCGCGGACGCGGTTGCCCACGGCGATGTCGCCGTCCTTGATGGAGCTGACGCGGCGGATGTCGATGCGCACCGAGCTGTAGAACTTCAGGGCGCGGCCGCCGGGGGTGGTCTCGGGGCTGCCGAACATCACGCCGATCTTCTCGCGGATCTGGTTGATGAAGATGACGGTGCAGTTGCTGCGGGCGATGATGCCGGTGAGCTTGCGCATGGCCTGGCTCATGAGGCGGGCCTGCAGGCCCACGTGGCTGTCGCCCATCTCGCCCTCGATTTCGGCCTTGGGGATCAGGGCGGCCACCGAGTCGACGACGATCACGTCGACGGCGTTGGAACGCACGAGCAGCTCGCAGATCTCGAGCGCCTGCTCGCCCGTATCGGGCTGGCTGACCAGCAGGTCGTCGATGTTCACGCCCAGGCGGCGGGCCCACGAGGGATCGAGCGCGTGCTCGGCATCGATGAAGGCCGCCACGCCGCCGTCCTTTTGCGCGTGGGCGGCGACGGTCAGGGCCAGGGTGGTCTTACCGCTGGACTCGGGGCCGAAGACCTCGATGATGCGGCCTCGCGGGATGCCTCGGCCACCGAGGGCGAGGTCGAGCGAGAGGGCGCCGGTGCTGATGCCGGGGATGTTGAGGGCGGCGTTCTCGTCGAGGCGCATGATGGCGCCCTTGCCGAAGTTGCGCTCGATCTGCCCAACGGCGAGGTTGAGGGCCTTGGCCTTCTCGGGATTGGGTTGGGGCTTGGGGGCCTGAGTGGCGGCGGTCTTGGCGTCTTCCTTGCCAGTTGGCTTGCCGGC
>JBITAB010000048.1:1191-4030 GCA_044439825.1 Phycisphaerales bacterium JB064
CGATTGCTCGGGGGCCATCACTTCGACCGCGCCGTTGGACGTGCTGTCCTTTGCGGCGTTCTTCTCGGGAGCGGCGGCGGGAGCGGAACCGGCGGAACCCTTCGTGCGTGCCATGGGGCACCTCCAGATGTCTTCGGCGTGCCGTGGCCTGCGAGGGACTGACCCAGTGTTTGGGCTCCCCAGCCGGGCGTCACACCGCTGCAGCGCTCGTGGCCCGGGCCCGGTCGACCGTGACCAGTCAGCCTCGGAGGCCGGGGGCGGCGCTGGTCGCGTGCCCGGCCGGCGGAGTGTACCAGAGCCCGAACAAGCCGTCAAGTGTCCGGTGTGTATTTGGGTATGAAGTTTTCGTTGTGGCCCCGGGGAGGGCTTTCTATGCTGGTGACGTCCACCAACGAGGAGAGCGACCCCATGCCCGAAGCAGTGACCATCGACGGCCCATGCCCGCTGACCGCGTTTGCCGTGAGCGACACGACCGGCTGGAGTATTGAGCCGGCCGGCCCGACGCGTGAGTGGATGGACAAGACGCCCGGCAAGGGCGCCTATCGCTGCCTGCCGCTGGCGATGGCCAACCAGAGCGGCTGGGTCATCCCGTGCCCGGCCACGGTCTCGATGAAGTGGAACGGCAAGGACGGCCCCGACGCGCTGGCCATCAAGGTGCACGACGGGCCCAAGGGCATCGACCAGTTCATCGTGAGCCACTTCGGCAGCGGCATCGTGACGTTCCGCCTGCCTTGGCTCTTCCGCACGCCGCCGAAGATCGGGCTGTTCGTGCGCGGTGCGACGAACAACCCCAAGGACTATGCCGTGCCGCTCGACGGGCTGGTGGAGACCGACTGGTCGCCCAGCACGTTCACGATGAACTGGAAGCTGATGAAGCGCGGCACCGACGTGTGGTTCCGCATGGGCGAGCCGATCTGCATGATCATGCCCTACCCGCTGGCGCTGCTCGAGTGGAGCGAGCCGCAGTCGATCTCCATCGAGAAGGAACCCGACACGCAGCGTGCGTACCTGAGCTGGGCCGCGAGCCGGCAGCAGGCCATCACGCGGCACCAGGGCGGCACCGATACCTGGCAGAAGGACTACATGAAGGGCCAGACCGCCGGCGGCACCGTGGCCCCCGAGCACCACCGCACGCGGATGAAGCTCAAGCCATTCAAGGCACAGTGATCGCGACGATGCAAAAGAGCCCTGGATACTACCAGGGCTTTGTGCAATCACAGAGAGCCGATGTGCCTTACTCGCAGCCGGCGTCGAAGCCGTTCTGGAAGCAGAGGAAGTCGAAGATGGTGAGCGAGCCGTCCTCGTCGCAGTCTGCGGCCAGATCGCCCGCGTCGAAGGCGTTCTGGTAGGCGAGGAAGTCGAAGATGGTGAGGCTGCCGTCGCCGTCGAAGTCGGCGTAGCAGCTCGTGTCGGCGCAGCCGGTGCGACGAACGAGGCCTCGGACGCTCACGGCCGGATCGCCGACGAGCGTGAAGTTGCCGCCGACGTAGAGGTCGTTGTCCCACACGTGCAGGCCGAACGCGCTGGCGAAGGTGCCGCTGGTTGCCGGCTGGCTGGCGATGCCGCCGTCGACGGGGACCCACGCATCATCAACCAGTTTGGCGATGTACCGGATGTCGGGCACGGCGGTGCCCGCGACGTACAGGGCCGGGCCGCTGCCGTCGTCCCACACCTTCAGGTCGGTGACGGCGCCGCCAAACTCCTGGCCCACGGGCGTCCATGACGAGCCGTCCCACTTGTACACGCTCGCGTCGCGCTGGCCCGAGGCCAGGAAGTTGCGCCCGCCGACATAGAGCGCAGGCCCGGCGCCGTCGTCGAAGACGGTCATGACGCCGGCGTCGGCCGTAGGCGATGTCGCCACGAGCCCGGCGCCGACGGCCTCCCACACGCCGTCCTTGTAGCGGCCGATGAGGCTTGTGCCGAACGCGCCGCCGATGGAGTCGAAGCGGCCGCCGGCGTAGAGGGCCGAACCCGTACCGTCGTCGAAGATCTCGACGCCGAAGACGGTGGGGCTGAAGGTGCCGGTGATGCCCAGGCCGTCACCCACGGGCAGCCACTCGTCGCCGTCCCATTGGGCCAGGTCGGCTGCTGCAACGCCGCCGATGGATGGCCACGCGCCGCCGATGATGAGGTTCTCGCCGTCGCCGATGTCGCCCGTGGTCATGGCCCAGATGCTCTGGGGCGCGGGGAGCGCAGCGCCCATGGAGACCCACTCTGTGCCGTTCCACGCCGCGATCGAGCGCGTGTCGGCCACGCCGCCCGCGCTGGCGAAGAAGCCGGCGACGATGAGTCGCTCTTCGCCGAACACCTGGAACGGCATGATGTTGGTGAGGAAGCCGTTGGTGCTTCCCGTGCTCAGGCCGGGCGTGCCGACGCGTGACCAGGTGTTCGTTTCGCGATCCCATGCCGCGAGGATGGTGGTGCCGGTGACGCCCGTGATTCCGCGGAACGAGCCGCCGACATAGAGCTTCTCGCCCGAGCCATCGTCCCAATCCATCATGGGCTGGACGTAGCCGTCGATGAGGCCGGGGTTGCCGATAGCGCCGTCCCACGCGGGCTCGCACTGGGCGTGGGCGAGCGAGGCGGCCGAGCCTGCGATCAGGATTGCTGCGGTGCGGGTCATGGGTTGTCTCCCTCCGGGGTTGCGTTCGATCTCTGTTGACACGATACAGGAAATCTGGGAAGTGGGGAACCCCAATCCAACGGCCTTAGGGAAGTTCCGGCGCATAAGAAAAGCCCGAGCATTGGGGCTCGGGCTTCGGGGTATCACGATTCAGACGGCGGCTTACGGGCAGCCGGCGTCGAAGGCGTTCTGGAAGCAGAGGAAGTCGAACAGCGT
>JBITAB010000049.1:0-4013 GCA_044439825.1 Phycisphaerales bacterium JB064
ACGTGCGACGGGCAGGGCAAGGTGCAGCAGGCGGGCATGGGCGGCATGTTCCGCATGGTGACGGCCTGCCCGAGCTGCCGCGGTCGTGGCACGATCGTGAAGGAGCACTGCACCAGTTGCAAGGGCAAGGGCCGCGTGCCGCGCAAGCGCGTGCTGAGCGTGCGCATCCCCGCGGGCATCCACGAGGGCCAGGCCGTTCGCGTGCAGGGCGAGGGCGAGCCGCCACCGCCCGAGGCCTCGCCTAGCGGCGCGGGCGTGCGCGGAGACCTGCACGTCGTGGTGCGCGTGGACGAGCACGACATCTTCAAGCGTGATGGCGATCACCTGCTGATGGAGCTGCCCATCGGCTTTACACAGGCCGCGCTGGGCACCGAGATGGACGTGCCCACGCTGACGGGCAAGGTGAAGCAGAACGTGCCCAAGGGCACGCAGCACGGCACGCTCTTTCGCCTGCATGGCGAGGGCTTGCCCAACCTGCGCAGCGGGCGGAGGGGAGACCTGGTGCTGGTGACGCGCGTGGAGATCCCCAAGAAGCTCAGCGAGAAGCAGGAGCGGCTGCTGCGCGAGTTTGCCGAGACGGAAGACCAGAGCGTGATGCCCGAGAGCCACGGCTTCCTGAAGAAGATCCGCGACCTGTTCTGATCCGTAGAGATGGACGACCCCTCGACCCCGAGGAAGTGAACGATGGCCGAGCAAGAGCACGAGACTGTGGACCGCGACCAGAACAACGATGGCCCGCCGGAGAGCTTCGGCGACATCATCCGCGACGAGTCGGGCAACCTCGATGCCGACGACGCGCAGGCGTTCTTCGACAAGCTGACCAGCGACCTGGACGAGATGGAAGGCCGATGGAAGCGTTCGCTCGCGGACTTCCAGAACTTCCAGCGTCGGGCGGCGGGCAACGAGGTGGAGGCCCGGGCCCGAGGCGTGCGCGACGTGTGCGAATCGATGCTGGGCGCCCTGGACAGCCTCGACATGGCGTTGTCGCAGGATCCTGCGAGCATCACGCCCGAGCAGATGTTCCAGGCGATCGGCACGATCCGGGCCGAGGCGATGAAGGCGATGGCGCGGCACGGGGTCATGCCCATCGAGCCCGAGGTGGGCGAGGCGTTCAACCCCGGTCGGCACGAGGCGGTCATGCAGCAGCAGGCCGAGGGTGTCGAGCCGGGCTGCGTGGCCAAGGTCTTCCAGAGCGGGTACTCGATGGGCGAGCGCGTGCTGCGGCCGGCCAAGGTGGCCGTGACGCCCGCCGAGTGAGCGTGCCGGGGTTTGTGGAGCTGACGCATGCCGACGTATGACTATCGCTGCAACGCCTGTGGCCACGAGTTCGAGCTCTTCCAGAGCATGAGCGACAAGGTGAAGCGCACGTGCCCGGAGTGCGGCAAGAAGGAGCTCGAGCGGCTGATCGGCACCGGGGCCGCGCTGCTGTTCAAGGGCTCTGGCTTCTACCAGACCGACTATCGCAGCGAGAGCTACAAGAAGGCCGCCGGCGCGGATAAACCCGAGGGTAAGTCCGAGAGCAAGTCGGACAGCAAGAGCGAGTCGAAGCCCCAGAGCAAGCCCGACGCCAAGCCCGAGAAGAAGAATGACGCGAAGGGCGACAAGAAGCCCAAGGCGAGCTCGGCATGATCGTGGGGCACGGGGTAGACCTGGTGGAGGTCGCCCGGTTGTCGCGTTCGCTCGAGCGCTTTGGTGATCGCTTCCTGGAGCGTGTGTTTACCCAGGCCGAGCGTGAGTATGCGGGCAGTGGCCCGCGCCGAGACGAGCACCTGGCCGCCCGCTTTGCCGCCAAGGAGGCGGTGTTCAAGGCGCTGGGCACGGGCTGGGCCCAGGGTGCGGGGTGGACGGATATCGAGGTGGTGCGCGAGGACAGCGGCAAGCCCGTGCTCATGCTGCATGGCAAAGCGGCGGTGATCGCTGCCGGGCTGGGCGTGACGCGATGGCACCTGAGCCTGACGCACACGGGGACGATGGCGATGGCATCGGCGATCGCCGAGGGTCGGCGGACGGATAGCGCGGGCGGCCGCGCCTAGTTTGTGAGTGGGTGGGAGCATGCGAGGAGGCAGGCCATGACCGGACCGGGAACGCAGGACGACGCGCGGGTGCAGGAGCTCATCGAGGCGCTGATCGAGAACCCCAAGAACGAAGAGGCCGAGCGCGAGTTCTGGCGAGAGTTCTGCAACCTTCCTGGGTGGTTCCTGCTCAGCAACCCCGAAGACGCACGCAAGGCCATCCAGGCCGGCCAGCCCGAGATCCGCGTGCAGATGTTCCAGGACGGCGAACGAACGTTCATTCCGATCTTCACCTCGCCCGAGCGCGCCCAGGGCGTGGTAGAGGGCCAGTCGATCGCCGCCGCCCGCATGCCGCCCGAGACGGCCTTGACCTACATGTGCGGCTTCCGCGGTCGCATCGACGGGTTTATTGTGAACCCGATGCCCGGCAAGGTCAGCGGCTTTGGCCATCGCTTGCCCGACCTGTGCGCCTTCTTCAGGCACGAGCGTGGCTTCCTGCCCGCCGGCGCCATCCACTGCGCCGTCGATCATGCACGCAACACCAAGCACCCCGCCGCCTTCCAGATGGTTCACGAGATCGTGGCCGGGCTCGACAAGATCTACGCCGGCACGAAGGACAACGGCTTCGCCTTCGTGGCCGACGGCGACAACCTGTGGCTCTCGATCTATAGCGACGCGGGCATCGCGACCCGCGCGTGCGAGCAGCACGAGGGGCTGCAGTTGATCGAGGGCACGCCCGCGCAGCTCGTCGATCGCGTGGAGCGTGCGATGACCGAGAGCGAGGGCCGCATCAAGGGCGCGGTGCTCAACCATCCCGAGAACGGGATCGCCCTTGACCATCGCTTGCTCGTAAAGGTGTTGGAAGCGAAGGGCAAGTAAACGCCCCGGAGTCTGGCTGTGGCGACCAAGCGCCAGAAGTGGGTTCCCGCCGAGCCGGAGGCTCCCGATAGCGATGGGGGCGTGGTCGCGGAGTGCGAGCTCGACGCTGGCGGCTTGAGCGATGCGCGTGTCGGCCGGCTGGTGATCCGATCGGCGATAGACGCCGAGTTGGTCAGGGTCGCTGCCGATCGGGTGGAGGCCTCGGGCTGCACGCTGGCGGGCGTGAGCATCCGAGATGTCACGATCGACGGCGGCGATGCTTCGAACTCGGGCCTGACCGGTGCGACCGTGCGACGGGTGCGCGGGGCGGGCATCGGGGCGGTCGGCATCGACTTCTCCGGGGCGAGGCTCGAAGACGTCGTGCTCACGAACTGCAAGCTGCGGCTGGCTCGGGGATTCGAGGCCAGCATGGCCCGCTGCCGGTTCGAGGATTGCGACCTGCGCGAGGCCGAGTTCGAGGGAGCCCGGCTCGATCGCGTGGTCTTCCGCCGATGCGACATGACGGCGGCCAGGCTGGCCGGAGTCGATCTGTCCGGGTGCGACCTGCGTGGCTCGCGCGTCGAGGGGCTGGTGGTGTCGCCCGAGAGGCTGGCCGGCGTGCGGGTCGACGCCACGCAGCTACCAACCTTCGCGGCGGCCCTCGGCCTGGTGGTCGACGACCCCTCGGATTGATGAGTCTGGACCAACTCCCGCCATACGCTTGGGCATGAGTTCAGAAGCCGCCGCGTCCCATCCCGAAACCCCCGCTCGCCCCAAGCACTTCATCGAGGAGGCCATCGAGGCCGACGTGCAGGCGGGGCGTTTTGGCCAGGCGGGCGACGCGAGCGTGGTGCGGACGCGCTTCCCGCCCGAGCCCAATGGCTACCTGCACATCGGGCACGCCAAGAGCATCTGCCTGAACTTCTCGCTGGCGGCCAAGTACGGCGGCTCGTGCAACCTGCGATTCGACGACACCAACCCAGCCAAGGAAGAGCAGGAGTACGTCGACGCGATCGTGCGCGACGTGCGGTGGCTTGGCTTTCGATGGCCGGGGGCCTCGGACGGCGACGCGACCGCGGGCGTGCTCTTTGCCAGCGATTACTTTGATCGCATGTACGAGCTCGCGGTCAACCTGATCATGAA
>JBITAB010000050.1:0-4003 GCA_044439825.1 Phycisphaerales bacterium JB064
AAGCTCGGCGCCCGGCGCCGCGCGATAGAGCTGGCGATTGGGGCCAACTATCTCTCCGCCTGGGCCGGGCTGCTGCTCGTCGTGTGGGCGTGGGGTCTGGCGATGGACTGGCTGCCGGGGGACTACCTCTCCAAGCTCGTCGCCGCGCACTGGCTGGTGTTCGCGGCGTTCACGCTCGTGGGATACTTGATCGAGCTGCCCGTGCTGTGGCTGGCTTTCGATGCGCCGCGCAGGCCGAAACGCGTGCTGGCCGCCATCGCCCTGGCCAACGCGGCGACCGCACTGGGCCTGGTCTGCTGGTACGGCGTCTCGAGCGACCTGTCGCTGGCCAGCCGGTTCGACTCGGTGAGAGAGCCGGCGATGATCGGGCTGGAGGGAACGCGCGAGGCGAAGACCGAAGACGGCACGGGCGGCGCGCTGCCGTGGGTGTATTACATCGCGCGCGATGGGCAGACGGTGCGGCGCGTCCGGCTGGATGGCAGCGAGGCGTCGCGCGTCACCGAGTTGCCCGAGGCGATCGAGGGCGGCTGGTTGCAGGGCGGGCTCCGAGTCGATGGCGACATCGCCCTGTTGTTGCAATGGTCGCGATTCGAGGAGCGTGCCGCGGAGCAGGACTGGTCGCAGTTGGCGCATCGAGACTTCTACAAGCACGATTACATCGTGCTCGACCGCATCGGGGCGGCCGGCAGCATCTTCCCCGAACCCTCCCCGTGGATCATCGCCCCGCTCGACGCGTCGAACCCGTCGACCATGCAGACGCGAGCCGATCCGTACATGGGCCTCCAGCTCGGCGACGACCGAAGGCCGAAACACTACCTGCTGTCCACGCCGTTCATCTGGGGCACAGGCACCGTCTACGCCAGCCGCCTTCCCGGCAATGTCTTCGTCTTCCAGGTTGGTTCGGACATCGGCGGCCGAACACACGGCATCTACGTCGCCTCCCTCGACACCATGCGCATCGCCCTGCTCGTCGAGGACGGCATAGGTCCGTGCGTGGTCTACGACCATCCCCCGCCCGGCTGGGACGCCGACGCGCTGCTGGAGCGCCTGCAGAACCCCCGATGACGCTGCGTACGCGTCAGGTCCATACGCTGACTGGTGCCCTCCACCGCCCACTTCGCCCAACGCTCCACCCCCGGCATCGCCTCGGCCGTCGCCGTGTTCGAGCTGGTCGGTGACGTCGACGCCGCGTGCACAGCCGTTGGCTTTGCCGCCCCCACCATCGGCCGCGCCGCGCTGCGCACTGTGCCCGGCGTCGACACGGTGCTGGCGATCCGCCCGAGTGAGCGCGTGCTGCTGCTGACGCCGCACGGGGGCGTGCAGGTGTGCCGGGCGTTGTCAGCAGCGTTGCTCGACGCCGGTGTCACGCGCAGCGACGCCCAGCCCGCGTGGCCCGAGGCGGCCGGCGACATCGAGGCCCGGATGCTCACCGCGCTCTGCGGCGTCCGCGGCGAGCGTGCAGTGGCCCACCTGCTGGCCCAGCCCGCGCGCTGGGCGGCGGGCGTCGATGCCGTGCCCGCCGGCATTGCGCGCGAGCTCTTCCGCCTGCTGCACCCGCCCCTGGTCGTCGCCACCGGGCCGGCCAACGTCGGCAAGTCGAGCCTGGCCAACGCGCTGGCCGGCCGCACCGTGGCCCGCGTGGCCGACCGGCCGGGCGTCACCCGCGACGCCGTCGCGGTCGACCTCGAGCTCGACGGCCTGCTCGTCCGCTGGCTGGACGCTCCCGGAGTCGACCTCGCCGACGACGAGGTGCTGGCCGAGGCCCAGACGCTCGCCCGCCAGGCCATCGATGCGGCGGACCTGGTGTTATGGTGCCAGGACGGCCTCGCCGATGCGAGTACTCGTCCACCCCAGGCCAATGGCCTGAAGATCGCCATGCGGGCCGACCTGCACCCGGGTATCACACCAGCTTCGGCGGATCTGGCCGTCTCCGCCACCACCGGGCAGGGGCTGCCCGAGCTCACCCGCCTCGTCCGCCAGCGGCTGGTGAGCGACGCCGCCCTGGCCCATCCGGGCGTCTGGGCCTTTTGGGAGCCGCCCTCCTAACCTTCCCCCATGGACGAACGGCAGGGACAGATCAAGGACCGCGCGGGGCTCGACGAGTCGCGGATCAATGAGGACTTTCGCGACTTCCTGGTCAAATGGGGCCCGCGCCTCCTGATCGTGGTCGCCCTGGTGGCCCTGGCCTTCAGCGGCCGCCGCTGGCTGAACCAGAAGGCCGAGCAGCGGACCGACGACGCGTTCGTCCAGCTCGCCCTGGCCACCAGCAGCGAGAGCACCAGCCCCGACACGCTGCTGAGCCTGGCCGACCAGTACGACGACGTCGGCGCGGTGGCCCACGTGGCCCGGCTGACCGCCGCCGAGGCCTACCTCAGCTCCGTCCGCCGCGGCGTGGTCATCGGCGCCCAGCCCACCCAGGCGGGCGGCTTTCCAGAAGAAGAGATCCTCGACGGCGAGCTGCGCACCAGCTATCTCGGCCAGGCCCGCCAGGCGTTCACCCAGGTGGCCAACGCTGGCGGCGCCGCCGCCGTGCTGAAGGTGCGGGCCCACATGGGCCTGGCCGCCGTCGCCGAGAGCATGGGCGAGCTCGACACCGCCCGCACCCACTACGAGCGTGCGGCCAGCCTCGACCGCGAGGCCGGCTTTGGCGCGATGGCCGAGGTGGCCCAGGCCCGCATCGCGAGCCTCGACGCCCTGACCAGCCCCACGAGCCTGCCCGCCAGCGCGTCGCTGCCCCAGCCCGAGGTCGTCGCTCCCGAGGAGCGCGACGAGGAAGACCCCTTCGGCCTGGGCGGCCTGGACTTCGGCGATTTGGGCGACGGCCTGGGAGACATGGGCAGCGGCCTGTTCGAGGATCCCACCGGCGAACCAGCTGGTGATGAACCGGCGTCTGATCCTGCAGAGCCGACGACCGAGCCCACTTCGGACCCCACCCAAGACCCCGGCCAGTGAGCGACGAGGCCCCGCTCGCTTCGTTGCCCCCACTGCTCGACCCCGGCGGCAAGATCGACCAGGACGCCCTGCGCGCGGCCGTCGAGCGGTATGGCCCCGACGACGCCGACGCGCGCCGCGTGCAACTGACATTACAACGCGACATCAACGACCGGCTCGACAAGTACCTCACCAGCCGCATCCCCTTCATGAGCCGCAGCCAGATCCAGCGGATGATCGATGACGGGGCGGCCATCGTCAACGGCAAGCCGGCCCGGGCGTCGACCAAGCTGCGGCTCAATGACGCCGTCGAGCTCGTGCTGCCGCCGCCGCCCAGCGGCGAGATCGCGCCCGAGGACATCCCCATCGACGTGCTCTACGAGGACGAGCACCTGATCGCCCTCAACAAGCGGGCCGACATCATCGTGCACCCGGCGCGCAGCCACAACACGGGCACGATGCTGGGCGCCCTGGCGTGGCACTTCTTGCATGCTTCGGGCGGCGAGCTCAGCCCCGTGGGCGCCGACACCGCGCGGCCGGGCGTCGTGCACCGCCTCGACCGCGACACCACGGGCGTGATCGTCTTCGCCAAGAGCGAGGAGGCCCACTGGAAGCTGGCCCAGCAGTTCGAGAAGCGGACGACCGACAAGCGGTACCTCGCGATTGTCCACGGCGAGCCCAAGGGCGCGCTCGACGCCGACATCGAGGCCATCGACGAGCCCATCGGCCCGCACCCCAGCAAGGAGAAGGGCTACCGCGAGAAGCAGGTGGTGCGCCACGACCAGCTCGGCAAGCCAAGCCTGACCATCGCCCGCGTGCGCGAGCGCTACCGCCTGCACGACAACCCCGTGGGCGACCAGCACTTCGCCTTGTTAGAACTCGAGCTCAAGACCGGCCGCACCCACCAGATCCGCGTGCACTGCTCGCACCGGGCGTGGCCGATCGTCGGCGACGACATGTACGGCGGGCGCTTCTTCGACCTGCCCGATGGCACGTCCATCCAGCGCCAGATGCTCCACGCGAGCCTGCTCGCCTTCGAGCACCCCATCACCGGCGAATCCATCGTGCTGAC
>JBITAB010000051.1:0-8184 GCA_044439825.1 Phycisphaerales bacterium JB064
GCCATCCTGCGCGGGCCGATGGTGACGAAATACCTTCAGATGTTCATCACGCAGGCGATTGGGCAGGATTGGGTGGAGGTCCAGAAGGTGACGTCGGATGAACCGGTCGAGGGAATGGGCCTGGCCGCCGATGTCCACCTCGATGGCGACACAATGATCCTTGGCGCAAACGGTGACGACCGTATCGCGCTGAACCAAGGATCGGCTTCCATCTACGTCCGCAGAAATAGAACCTGGGAGTTCGATGCCGAACTGCGGGCCGATGATGGGATGCCCGAGGACCACTTCGGAATCAGCGTCTCAGTCAATGGGGATCGCGCAGTCGTTGGAGCGGCCCGCGGCGAAGGTGCCTCGGCCGACAGTGGGGCCGCCTATGTGTTCGAGTTTGGAACGGGTGGCTGGTCACAAACCGCTAAGCTTTTCGCCCCCGAAGGCGTGTCGGGCGATGTCCTGGGCCTCTCGGTGGCACTGCAGGGTGACACCATCGTTGTGGGCGCACCGGGTGAAGACTCGAACGGGGCCGCCCATGTCTTTGCTTATGACGGTGCGAACTGGCAGCACGCTCAGAAGCTCACCGCTTCTGACGCCACCGAAAGCGATGCCTTTGGCGCCGCCGTTGCATTGAACGGCAACACACTCGTTGTCGGTGCGCCACAGGCCGGGGCAGACGGTGACGAAGCCGGCGCGTGCTACGTGTTCGAATTCGATGGTTCTCAGTGGGTCGAAGCCCAGAAGCTGCGCCCGACAACTATCGATGACCGGGACGAGTTCGGATTGAGCATCGCCATCGACACGGACACCATCCTCGCGGGCGCTCCTGAGTTTGATGACGGCTCGATCGGCATCGTGCAGCCTGGCGCAGCATTCGTCTACACACGCGTTGATGGCGTTTGGATCGAGCAAGCCATGCTTATGGCCGATGACGCCAACACAAACCGTTTCGGATCAGTGGCGATCGAAGGCAACACGGCGGTCATCGGCGCGCAGTGGGACGAGCAGTTTGGCCGCCAGGCTGGCGCGGCCTTCGTGTTCAAACGCAGCGGCGTGGAGTGGCCGAAGGCCGCGAAGCTCGTGGCATCCGACGCTGGCACCAACCAGCTCTTCGGCCACAACACCGCCATCGACAACGGCACGATCGCGTGCGCATCATCATGGGCGCCCGTCGACGGCGTCCTCCGCGCCGGCGCCGCCTACATCTTCGAGCCCAACCCCTGCCCCGCAGACCTCGACGGCGATGGCGAACTGACCATCTTCGACTTCCTCGCCTTCCAGAACGCCTTCGACGCCATGGAGCCCGTGGCCGACTTCGACGGCGATGGCGACTTCACCCTGTTCGACTTCCTGGCCTTCCAGAACGCCTTCGACCTGGGGTGCCCCTAGCCGCAACGATTCGGCAAGCGCACGCGTATCTCTTGCGCCGCTGCCATCGAGTCCAGGCGGTGTTTGCATGTTGAGAGGGAGCCCAAAGCCATGCGACTGTTGACCGCCGCCGTTCTCGCCCTGCCCGCCGCCACGCTCGCCCAGAGTTCCATCTGGGTGAACTACGAGAGCGACGGGGCCCTCGAGGCCACGGGCTTCGCCTCAAGTGCCGTGCGCATGCCAGACTCGCTGCGCATCGCCGCCGACGACTTCGAGATCGGTTCCCCCACCACCACCACGATCACCGAGATCGTGTTCTACTCGGTGTGGATCGACCCGCCGGTGATCCTGGGCGGCGACTGGTACATCTACGAGTTCGACGAGGCCACCCGCGCGCCCGGCGCGCTCATCATCGGCCAGGCAGATACGCCTATCGAGATCGTCGATAGCGGGCTCATCAGTTCGAGCTTCGGCACCATTTATCGCAACACCATGGTCGTGGACGTGCCGCTCGAGGCGGGCAAGTACTTCCTTGGCTTCCGCACACACTGCGCCCCGGGCGGTGGAAAGCCCGTCAACGCCCCGCTGCACCCCGAGTGGACCAACGGCAGCGCAACCGCCCAGTGGAACTTCTCGGCCCAGGAGTCGGGCCAGGTGCTCGAGGCGTGGATGCCCATGACCGCCTTCCACCCCACCGAGAAGGAATGGGCCTTCGAGCTCAACGGCATCGTCGGGCTCGACTGCATCGCCGACCTCGATCAGGACGGCAGCCTCACGATCTTCGACTTCCTGATGTTCCAGAACCTGTTCGACGCGGGCGACCCCATCGCCGACTTCGACGGCGACGGCTCGCTCACCCTGTTCGACTTCCTCGCGTTCCAGAACGCCTTCGACCTCGGCTGCGAGTAAGCCCGCGTCACGGATTCGCGAGCGACTCGGACACGCGACGCAGCACCTCGCACAGGTCCTGACCAAGACGCTGCGATATCTCCTGCTGGGCAGCCTGCCAGTGCGGGACGGCTTCGGCGAGCGTGCGTCTGCCGTCCTCGGTCAGCGTGTATCGCCGCATCCGGCGGTCCTGCTCGCACTCCACGCGATCGACCAGCCCGCGCTCGAGCAGCCGATCCAGGTTGCGGCTGAGCGTGGTCGGGTCGGTATGGGTCGCCTCCGCCAAATCGCGCTGGTTGGGGTTGCCAAGCGTGGCCACGGCGCCCAGCAGCGTGAGCTGCGTGCCGCGAAGCCCGATATCCCGCAGCTTGTCATCGAACACCGACGCCACTAACCGGTCGGCCTGGCGGATGGTCGACGCCAGGCAGCCGGTGAAGGCCGTGGCGAGTTGCCTGTCCTGGGCGAGCA
Organism: Phycisphaerales bacterium JB064; assembly: GCA_044439825.1. Classification (GTDB taxonomy): domain Bacteria; phylum Planctomycetota; class Phycisphaerae; order Phycisphaerales; family UBA1924; genus JAHCJI01. Next base: position 2,716 of record JBITAB010000051.1, read on the forward strand.
CGTTGGGATCGGGCGCGGTCATCGGTTGCTCCGGCATGGGGAATCCATGCACATGCAAACGTATTCCATCAAGCGATATCGGTCGCCGCGGCGTTCGCCTGCCGCATCATGATGCCGGGTGGCGTTGCCGCGACGCACCATGCCCGAGCCGTTCGCGTCCAGATAACCGCCACTGGCCGCAGATTCGACGGGTTATCAGCCACAATCCGCGCCTTGCCGCGGTTTGGCACCGTAGTTGAATGGTGTCAGGCGAGCCGTCCCGGGTGCGGGCCGGCGACATACTCAGATCAGAGAGGCTAACACATGAAGAGCGTCCTCAAGGTTTCCGACAGCGGCAAGCGCATCATGCTCCTGACCGTGCTGAGCTTCATCGCCCTGATGTGATCCCCGCCCACGCGGCCAAATGAAAAGCCCCAGGCCAAGGCCCGGGGCTGAGTATTCAAAGAGTCATTCGACTCCTACGTGCTCAACAGGATCAGAACTCGATCTTGTTGGTGCCCATGGCGTCGTGGTCGTCCATGCCGCCGCGGGTCGGGCTGGCGTCGGCCGAGTACGACCCATCGCCGGCGTCGCCCCACTGGGCGCGCTTGAGGCTCAGGCCGATCTTGCGGTCGCTGATATCCACCCGCAGGATCTTCACGTCCACCTCGTCGCCAGCCTTGACCACCTCCTGAGGATCCTCGACCTTGTGGTCGGCAAGCTCGGAGATGTGCAGCAGGCCCTCGAGATCGTCCTCGAGCTCGACGAACACACCGAAGTTGGTGATCTTGGTGACCGTGCCACGAACGACCATGCCAGGCTGGTAAGCGCTGGGAATGGCGTTGAGCCACGGATCCTCGGTGAGCTGCTTGACGCCCAGGCTGATGCGCTGCTTGTCCTGGTCGACGTCGAGCACCACGCACTGGACGGTGTCACCCTTGGCGACCAGCTCGTTGGGATGGGTCACCTTCTTGGTCCAGCTCATGTCGCTGACGTGCAGCAGGCCGTCGATGCCAGGCTCGATCTCGACGAACGCGCCGTAGTTGGCCAGGTTGCGGACGGTGCCCTCGATGACGGTGCCGGGAGGATACTTCTCGGCCACCAGCTCCCAGGGGTTCACCTCGGTCTGCTTCATGCCGAGGCTGATCTCCTGCTTGTTCTTGTCGATGTCGAGCACGACGACCTCGACCTCGTCGCCCACGGAGACCACCTCGCTGGGGTGGTTCACGCGGCGGGTCCAGCTCATCTCGGAGATGTGCACCAGGCCCTCGATGCCGTCTTCCAGGCGGACGAAGGCGCCGTAGGACATGATGTTGACCACCTCGCCGGTGATGCGGCTGCCCACGGGGTACTTGGCCTCGATGGCCTCCCAGGGGCTGGGGTCCTTCTGCTTGAGGCCCAGGGCGATCTTCTCCTTCTGCATGTCGATGGAGAGGACCTTGACCTCGATCTCGTCGTCGACCTTGAGCATCTCGGAGGGGTGGTTCACCCGGCTCCAGCTCATGTCGGTGATGTGCAGCAGGCCGTCGATGCCGCCCAGGTCGATGAACGCGCCGAAGTCGGCCAGGTTCTTGACCTGGCCCTTGACGATCTGGCCCTCGGCCAGGGTCTCGAGCAGGCGCTTCTTGGCGCTGTCGCGCTCCTTCTCGATCAGGCGGCGGCGGCTGATGACGATGTTGCGACGCTCGGTGTCGATCTTGAGCACCATCGCGCGGACCGAACGGCCCACGAAGTCGCGCACGTCGTGCGGACGGCGGACGTCCACCTGGCTGGCCGGCAGGAACACCGGCACGCCGATGTCCACGAGCAGGCCGCCCTTGATCTGCTTGACAACCTTGCCCTCGACGATGTCGTCTTCCTTGGTGTTGTCGACGATGCGGTTCCAGGCGATCTGGCGATCGGCCTGGCGCTTGGAGACCTCGACCACGCCGCTGGAGCCCTCGAGGCTCCGCAGCAGCACGTCGATCGTCTCACCGATCTTGGGCTCTTCGTCGAACTCTTCCTTGGGCACCAGGCCTTCGCTCTTGAGGCCCACCTCGACCACCACGTCGTCGCCGGCAAAGCCGATGATCCGGCCCTTGATGATCTTGCCAGGCTCGAGGTCGGCGATCTGGTTGTCCAGCAGGTTGTCCATGTCTCCGCTGGCGACAGCCTCGCCAAGCGCTTCACGGACCATCGCCTCGGCGTCGCTGTCCGACAGGCCGAGCGATGCGATCAGGGTTTCATCCACCATAAAGTTGCGTCTCACAAATCGGTCGTGCTCGCCGCCCTGCTGCCGCCGGAGTCAGCTGGGACATTCGACACGCCGCCGTGCCGGCTCGCGTGCCCCACGGGCACACCAACGAGACGGCCCGCCCGAAGGCGGCAATTGGGTCGTTCAGGGTTCCGGGGCGCCACCACAACGCCTCTGACACGTCCGGACCGGCGGAACGGGAACTCGATACTAGGCGCTCGCCGGTTGGGGCGGGCCCGTATCTCTGCTTCGGCCAGCCGGGCCCGGGCGGTCCAACCATGGACTCTGCCGGGGCCCAAAGGCCGGCCCGAGGGGGTCAGATTTCGGCACCCCCACTCCGATAATCACGGCGAGCCGATGCGCTTTTTGTGAATGCTCCGGCTAGCCTTAGGGCTCAGCGCTGCTCGCCGAGCGAGCGGGCGGGGAAGTCCCCCTCCCGCCGACCCGCCCAGCGCCGGGGCCTTGGCAGTTTCGGCCCGAAAACGGCCGATACGCGTGAAGGAGATAGCACCGACGCACGCGAACGGACGGGCCGTTTGCACGTAGGTTTGAGATACTGACCGAGCCGCGTGGGAGGCCTCGTGGCCGGTCTGGGTTGGCGGACCCGAACCTGTTGGAACCGCCGCATTTCACCACGAGGCAGCCGCAGCAATGACAACGACCGCGACGCAGACCCAGGGCTCCACTGGCGCAGGCACCCAGGATGAGGAGCTGCGCAACCCGGTGTTCGACGAGCTCGGGTTCCCCAAGGACCCCAACAACCTCTACACGCAGACCGTGGGCTCGATGCTGCACGCTGCGGACATGCTCGACCTGCAGCACCGCGTCAAGATCATCCTGGCCCAGCCCAAGAACGAGATCATGGTGCACTTCCCCGTCCGCCTGGACGACGGGCACCACCACCTCTTCAAGGGCTACCGCGTGCAGCACAACAACGCGCTGGGCCCATTCAAGGGCGGCCTGCGCTTCCACCCCGACGTCCACCTGGACGACGTGAAGGCCCTTGCCCTGCTCATGACCATGAAGTGCTCGCTGGCCCGCCTGCCCCTGGGCGGCGGCAAGGGCGGCGTCAAGGTCGACCCCCGCAAGCTGACCCCCGATGAGATGGAGCGCGTCACCCGCCGCTTCACCAGCGCCATCATGAACGACATCGGGCCCGACTACGACATCCCCGCGCCGGACGTGGGCACCAACGCCCAGCACATGGCCTGGATCGCCGACACGTACCAGATGTCCAACAGCAAGAGCGCCTACGACGGCATGCGCGTCGTCACGGGCAAGCCCGTCGAGGTCGGCGGCTCGCTGGGCCGCGAGAAGGCCACCGGCCAGGGCGTGGCCGACGTGATGGCCGAGATCCTCCCGCAGATCAAGATCCCCATCGAGGGCCTGCGCTTCAGCATCCTGGGCTTCGGCAACGTGGGCTCGTGGGCCGCCCGCATCCTGCAGGACATGGGCGCCACCCTCATCGCCGTCATGGACCACTCGGGCGCCCTGCGCTGCGACACGGGCCTGGACGCCCACGCCCTGAGCGATTACTGCGCCGAGCACTACGGCGTGGCCGGCTTCGAGAAGTCCAAGGCCGCTACCGACTCGGGCCGCGGCGGCAAGGGCGCTGATGCCATCTCCAAGGAAGACTTCTACAGCACGCCCGTGGACGCCTTCGTCCCGGCCGCCCTCGAGCAGATGATCGGCCCGCGCGAGGCCGAGATGCTCCAGTGCCGCGTGGTGGCCGAGGGCGCCAACGCCCCCTGTACCCCCGCGGCCGACCGCGTGCTGCAACGCCGCGGCATCGAGGTGCTGCCGGCCATCCTGTGCAACGCCGGCGGCGTGACCGTGTCCTACTTCGAGTGGGTGCAGAACAAGGCCTGCCAGATCTGGGACATCGAGACGGTGGACCGCGAACTGAACAAGGTCATGTGCATGTCGGCCCGCCGCACGCTGCTGGCCCGCCAGCGCTACGAGTGCGACATGCGTACCGCCAGCTACCTGGCCGCCCTCGACCACATCGGCAAGGTCTACAAGACCCGCGGCATCTTCCCGTAAAGAGCCGCAACACGTACCGACTTGCAAAGCCCCGGGCCAACGCTCGGGGCTTTTGGTTTACAGCACGTCAATAAGCGCAGCGCGAACCTGCGCGATCGTGTCGCCATCCGGATCGATGCGCACCGCCTGCCAGCCCATCGCTCTGGCGCCGTCGATGTTGGCGTGCAGGTCATCGAAGAACGCGATCTGCTCGCCCCGCGCCCCCACCGCCGCCTCGAGCGCGCGATAGAAGTCGGCGTCCGGCTTGGCCAGGCCATGCAAGTGGCTGGCGACCTGGTGCGGCAGCGTCGCTGCCGCAGTGAACTCGGCCCGGCGCAGCCAGTGTCGATGGTTGGTGTTGCTCAGCAGCGCGCCGCTCACCCGGGAATGGCCAGCGAGTTCCTGAGCCAGATCCATAGCGCCGTCATACTCGGCAATGAGGTAGGCATCGTGCAAACGCTCGATGTCCCCTGCGCCATAGCCCGGCGAGAGTTCCGCGACAGCATCGAAGTACTCATCGCACGCCATGCGACCGAGTTGGTACGCCTCGCTCAGGGCACGACGCTGCTGGCGAGTCTCGTCGGATACAGGCTCACTCGGCAATGCCAACCCCGCCGCAGCGCACGCCTCCTCCCACGAGTGGCAGATGCGAAGAAGAACGCCGCCCCAGTCGAGGCAGACCACGCGGACGGCCTCGGGTTTCTCGATGCTCATGACCTCGCGGCCTGCTCAGGCTTCATCACCTCGGCCATCGCCTCGGTCGCGAAGCTGCCTCGTGGCAGCTCGAAGCCGCAGCGGACATAGGTGCCGTGCTCGTCGGCGCCGCCCTCAACCTGCGGATACATCAGCGGCACGCGCAGCGGGCGGCGGTCGCCATCGAGGGCGCCCTTGTTCTTGCGTGCGAAACGCTCCATGTCCTCGGGCGTAACGCCGAATTGCGTGAGGGCCGCACGCTCGATCTCGCCCGGCACGCCCTGGGCCATGCGCATCTCGGGCCCCCACATCGGGCCGCTCGGGCTGACCTCCAGGTTGGCCACACGCTCGGCCAGCTCTGCTGAGCCGGCTTCCTCTGCGCTGACCACGAAGGTCGTGCGTCGCGCGCCGTGCAGCACGGCCACATCGCCTTCCATCAGCGTGTCGAGCGTGCCCGCCTTCATGCGCTCGCGCAGCACGGCGTTGAAGATCGCGCTCTGCAGCGCGCTCACCATGAAGTTCGTCTCGGTGCGCCCGAGGCG
>JBITAB010000051.1:8284-17154 GCA_044439825.1 Phycisphaerales bacterium JB064
ACCTCGACGATCTCGCCATCGGTGTCGCGGATAGCCAGCACGGCGTAGAAGGTCTGGTCGGCAAGGTCGGTGATCGACACCGACTCGAGCGAGGCGTTCAGGCTGTCGAGGATGTTGGCCAGCAGGTCATGGGTCTGCGGCCGCTTCACGGGCACGCCGCTCAGGCGTCGCTCGATGGCCTGGGCCTCGGGCAGGCCGATGACGATGGGGAAGGTCCGCAGGTCTTCCTGCGGGGTGCCGTTGTCGGACACCTCGCGCAGCTCGATCACCTGGTAATCGGTGAGCTCGCGGATGAGTATGCGCGACAACTCCATCCGTACCGTCATCGCCAGCGCCCTCCCGGGGCGGCTCCAGCGCCGTCCCATCCAGCATCATACAGGCCCGCCCCGGCATGGGCCGCGTGCATCTACGATCCTTCACGATGCTGCGCGTGAGGCGGACGAGCACGGAACCACGGGTCGAGATGGCCCCGCTCATCGACGTGGTGTTCCTGCTGCTGACCTTTTTCGTGTTCTCGCTGGTGCTGCTCACCCGCGTGAGCGTGATGGACCTGAACCTGCCCACCCTGGGCTCGGGAGGCCAGAGCGAGGCGCCGCAGGCCATCATCGTGGCCGTCGACAGCCAGGGCATGGTGTTCGTCAACGGAGAAGGGGTCGGCCCGGCCTCGGCCGAGGGCGAGCCCCTGGCGGAAACCACGCGGACGGCCCTGCTCGCGGCCATCGCCGACGCCGCGAGTACCGAAGAGGGCGACCAACGGCCCAGCATCCGCCTGGAGATCGACGAGCGGGGCGTCTCCGGGGCCCTGCTGCGGGTGCTCGACGCGTTGCGGACGCAGGGATACGAGGCCGTCGAGCTGGTAGGCACCCCCACCGACACCCCAGTCGATTCCCAAGCGAGCCCACCACCCTCGACCGATCCATAGGCCCCGCTCACCCGTACCATTCCCCGCCATGGCCGGCGAGCATGCCAACCAGGACAACTCGGGCTCGGTCGCCCGCTGGGCCGTCGCGCTGCCGGCCAGCCTTGCCGCCCACCTGCTGCTGGGGTATCTGCTCATCAAGAGCGGCGTCGACCCCGCACGCATGGCCGCGGCGGCCGAGGACCAGCCCAGGCTCGAGATCCCCATCAAGCTGGGCATCGAGCGCAGCGAGGCGGTGACGCCCAACTGGCTGGGCTTCGAGACGCCCACGCCGCACGTGGCCGACCCCTCGCCCGTGGAGCAGAGCGAGCTGACCCGCGCCCAGGGCACCGAGTTCGACAACCTCGCCCGCGCCCTGGCGGCCCAGGTGCAGGCGACCACAAGCCAGGCGCTGACCGATGCCCAGGCCGTGCTGGACGTGCTGCGGGCGGAGCTAGCCAGGGCGGCGGCCGAGGCCGTGAAGAACCAGCCACAACCAGAGCCCAAGCCCACGCCCGCGGCGGAGACTCCGCCCCAGCCCCAGAGCGACCCGGCCCAAGAGCCCACCGAGGCCACCGACAGCGAGCAGGAGGGCAGCCCGGGCCAGCAGGACACGCGATCGGCCGACGCCACCAGCCTGCAGATGGAGATGCGGCGGACGCAGCTGGGCGAGGTGCTGGCCTCCGAGGGCCTGAAGATCAACACCACGCGCATCCGCCTGACTGACCTGCAGCGCGCCATGGGCCGACCGCCCAGCCCGCTCGTGGAGATCTTCTTCGATCACGATGGCAAGGTCAGCAAGGCCCGCATCCCCGACGGCCGCGGCACCGGTCGATCCGACATGGACAACGCGCTCATCAACGCCATCTATGAGTGGACGGCCCAGGGCAAACGCATCGACGCCATGAGCGAGACCGACCCGCCCCTGCTCGTGCGCATGAGGATCCTGTTCTGATGCTTGTGAACCTTGCGGCCGTGGCGGCCATGATCGTGCTGGTGCAGGCGGCCGACCCCGTGCCCCCGCAGCGGGTGGACCCGCAGTCGGTGCCCATGCCCGAGGCGAACGACCCGGTCGAGCCCTCATCCGGCGCGCCGGAAGATGACGCCCAGCAGGACACACGTGCGAGCCGGCCCGAGCGTCCCGAACGACGGGCGATCATTACCCAGCCCATGCGCATACAAGAGGCCCCGTCGATCTTTACCGACGAGGCCTACAGGCACGCTCGCGTGCGTTCGTTGCTCTACCGTGCCCTCGAGGGAAACGGCTGACGGCTCGGGCCGCCGACTTGATCACTCGCCGAGCAGGGCGCTGATCTCGTCCTCGACGGGGTTGGACACCTTGCGGCTGGGCTTGGACTTCTTGCCGTCGTCGCTGGCGTTCTCCACGCCCTCGTCATCATCGTCGTCGTCGACGCCGGTGTCGGCCTCGTCGAGCTTGGCGATCTGGGCGTCGAGCTCTGCGTCGGACTTGGCCTGGGCGTCCTTGTCCTTCTCGGCCTTGCGCTTGGCGGTCTCGACCTTATTGCGGTCGGGCGCCAGGACGATGCTGGCCTGACGCATGACCCAGCGCGGCGCCATCTCCACCTTGGCGATGTCGCTGAGCTGCTCGACGATCTCGGCCAGACGCTCGAGGCCCAGCTCCTTGTGCACCATCTCGCGGCCGCGGAATCGCTGGGTGATCTGGACCTTGTGGCCCTGCATCAGGAAGCGACGCGCCTGGTTGACGCGGATCTGCACGTCGTGGGGGTCGATCTTGACCGACCGCCCGAGGCGCACTTCCTTGAGTTCCTGCTGGCCGGTGGTCTTGTTGTCCTTACGCTTGGACTGCTCGTACTTGAACTTGCCGTAGTCCATGATCTTGCAGACCGGCGGCCGGGTGTCGGGCACGACCTCCACAAGATCGAGGCCCGCCTCCTGGGCCATGCGCATCGCGTCTCGCGTGTCCACCACGCCCACCTGCTCGCCCTGCGCGCCGATGAGTCGGATGGGGCTGATGCGGATCATGTGGTTCACCCGGGTGCGCTGCACCGGGCCCGCTTCGCGATAAAACCTTCGTCCTCGGATGGGTGTTCTCCTTCGTTGTGCCGGCCTCACGCCGACCGATGTGTGCCCGCCGGCACCCTGCCCGCGGGCGTCCAAACTTCCTTCCCTCCTGCGGCTCCAAGCGGCAGGCGGCTCAAACACTCACGAGAAGGGCCTTCCCCCTCCCGCGGCACTCGGGGCAGGAACGCATCCAAACCCCGCCCTAATCACCATCGGCTGGCGGCGCGGGCCGCTCAAGCCCCGCGTCAGCGCCTCCAAAGAGTAACAGATCGTGGGCCCCTGAGCAAGCCAATTTGTGCGGGCTTGTCCCCACAAATTGCAAACAATCCGGCATCGCCGATTGTTTCGTTCTGCGTATAAATGCGTATTAGCCTCGCGATCACGCGAGTTGCACGATGTTGAACACGAAGCTGATGGCCAGCAGCACGCCAAGCGCAATCAGCAAAGGCGTGCGCATGTCCGAGCCCGAACTGGCCGCCGGCTGGGGCTGCATCTCGGCCGGAGCGGCCACGCTGGCGGTCTCGAGGTGGCTCAGGGAGGCCAGATCGGCGGCGTCCAGCCCGCGGTGGGCCAGGGGCGGGGCCTTGCCCGACTTCACGGCGTCAAGATCGCCCAGCAGGTCCTTGATGCTGCGGTAGCGCTGCTCGCGCTTCTTGGCCAGCATCATCTCGATGACCTCGCTGATGCCGCCGCTCAGTCGCGGGTTCACCTGGTCGGGCGGCACGGGGTCGGTCTTCAGATGCTTGTGCATCACGCTGGTGGGGTTCTTGCCGTCGAAGGGCACGTTACCCGTGACCATGTGGTAGAGCGTGGCGCCCAGCGAGTAGATGTCCGCCTCGGGCCCGACGTTAGTCTCGCCTCGGATCTGCTCTGGGCTGATGTAGAAGGGCGTGCCGAAGGCCTTGCCGGCCTCGGCCTCGGCGGCTTCCTTATCACTCATGGCGCGGGCCAGGCCCATGTCGGCCAGCTTCACGACGCCTTCCTTGGTGATCATCACGTTCTTGGGCTTCACGTCGCGGTGGATGATGCCGCGCTCGTGCGCATGCCCCAGAGCCAAGGCAACCTGCTTGACGATCTCGATGGCCTCGGCTTCCTGGTATCGCTTGTTCTTGACGATGTCGTCGTACACCGTGCGTCCGTCGACGAACTCCATCACGAAGTAGTGGTATTCGCCGGCCTTGCCCACGTCGTAGGCCTGCACGATGTGGGGGTGGTTCAGCTGCGCGGCCGCCCGGCCCTCGGCGTAAAAACGCTCGATGAACTGCGGATTCTGGCTGAACTTGCGCGGCAGCACCTTGATGGCCACGTGGCGATCAAGATTGAGCTGGCGCGCCTTGTACACGGTTGCCATCGCGCCAGCGCCGAGCTTGCCGAGCAGTCGATAGCCGGGGATCTTCTGCCCGCTGCGCTCGGCGTCGAGGATGGCCTTCAGCCGCGCGATCTGCCGCTTGGTGACGAACTCCTTGTCGACCAGTTCGAGCGCCAGCGAGCGCTGGCCGGCTTCCTCGCCATTGGCCGCGCCGGCCTGACGCATGCCGTCAAGGCACAGGTCGACCTCTTCGCGGGTGGCCAGGCCATAGTCGACGACGAGGCGGCCCAGCGCGGTGTCGACGTTCGACCCACCCTTGGCGACCTCTTCCAGCACGGCATCGGGATCGTCTGGCGTGGCCACGCCGCTGAGCGGGGTGATGCCCGAGCGTTCCATCGCGGGCAGGGCGGCCGTCCTGCTGCCCGACAGCGCTCCCGTGCCCGAGGCGGAGGCCTCGGAGGGGTTGCGTGCGGGTGTGGGGCTTGGCTCTGCCATCGTGTGTCTACCTGCTCGTGCCGTTCTGGCGTTTCGGGTCGGGCGCTCCGGGCATTTTGGGCTCCCCAAAACGGGAGGGGAACATAGCGGCCCAGCCGCGCATGGACAAATCCGCGGTGTGGCCCCGGGGGCATGCCCCTCACGGCCCCTCCGCATGCGTTATCGACGCCCCGGGCGGGCCGGCACAGCCGTCCCTGCTGGTCGGGCGAAGTTTCTCCCCTGCCGGCCTTCCGATTCGCACCTTTGGCCCGAGAGTTCGCGCCAGGTTTGGCATTTCCCGCCATCGGGGCTGCCCGGGCCCGGGTTGCACCCGTTTGGGCCGGGCCGATAAGGCCGCTACCGTTGCGATTCCCCGCGGGGCGGTTTTGATTCCCTCGTTCTGTTTCAGGCCCCCATTCGACGCGTCCCAAGGATCTCCCCATGGTCATTGGCACATCCCGCCCAAGAGACCTCGGGGCCATCCACGCCGGCCCATTGCTCTACGGCGACTGGGGCACCAGCCGCCTCTATGTGCTGGGCCTTGCCTTCCTCTATACGGGCCACGCGAGCGTGGTCTACCTCGCCGCCATCGGCGTGCTGATGCTCGCGGTGAGCTGGATCTACACGCACATCTGCCGCTGCTATCCCGATGGCGGCGGCGTCTACTCGGCCGCTCGCGACGTGAAGCCCGTGCTCAGCGTCATCGGCGCCACGCTGCTGATGAGCGGCTACATCATGACGGCGGCCATCAGCGTCATCGAGGCGTTCCACTACTTCGGCGTGCCGCGGAGCCTCACGCTGCCGCTGGCGGTGGGCACGCTCGTGGGCATCGGCGTCATCAACTGGCTAGGCTCGCGCCGCTCGGGCCAGTTCGCGCTCATCATCGCGATGCTGGCGATGGTGGTGTCGGCCATCCTCGCCGTGCTGGCGCTGCCGCTGTTCATCGACGGGCTCTCGACCATCAGCTTCGAGTACTTCACGCGCGTGGGCCCCTTCGACGCGTGGGTGAGCTTCGCCAAGATATGTCTCGCGCTGGCGGGCCTCGAGGCCGTCGCCAACATGACGGGCATCATGAAGAAGCCCGTGGAACGCACCGCGCGGCGGACCATCTGGCCCGTGAGCCTCGAGGTGGTCGTGCTCAACATGGTGTTCGGCATCGCCCTGGCGGGCATGAGCACCACCATCAACACGCACACGCCAGACGAGATCACCTATGGCGAGAAGCTCGCGCTCAGCCATCGGCAGATCGAGCAGGCCGTCGAGGCCGAATCCCTGACCAGGGAAGAGGCCGACCAGCTCGAGAGCGTCATCGCCTATCGCGACACGGCCATGAAGCAGATCGCCATCGAGAGCGGCGAGCGCATCACGGGCAGCACAACCGCCGGCTTCGTGCTGGGCAAGGTCGCGGGCGTCACCTTCGGCCTGCTGCTGCTCAGCGCGGCCAATACGGCCGTGATGGCGATGGTCAGCGTGATGTTCGCCATGGCCCAGGACCGCGAGCTGCCGCGCGCGCTGACCAAGCTCAATTACTCGGGCGTGCCCTGGGTCGGGCTCATCGTCGCGGTGCTCGTGCCCACGGCGGTGATCCTCGTCGAGCAGGACGTGCAGGTGCTCGCCAAGCTCTACGTGCTGGGCGTGTGCGGCGCCATCAGCACGAACATCCTGTGCGGCGCCGTCAACCGCAAGCTTGATATTCCACGGGCCGTGCGCGTCTTCATGTGGGTCTTCGGCGGCATCCTGCTGGCCGTCACCGCCACCATCTCGGTCACCCAGCTCGAGAGCCTGGCCTTCAGCGGCGGGCTGGTGGTGCTCGTGCTGCTGATGCGTTCGGTCGCCCAGGCCAAGCGCAGCCGCGAGCCAGCGCCGCTCGAGGCTCCCGAGAAGGGCTGGCTGGCCGAGGTGCGCCGCGATCCGATCGCGCTGGACTCGAGCAAGCCGCGCATCATGCTGGCCGCCCGCGGCCGATACCAGGCCGAGTTCGCCATCGACCTGGCGCGCAGCCGCGGGGCCGTGCTGTTCGTGATCTTCGTGCGCACGTTCCGGGTCTCAGACATGGGCCCGCAGCGCCTGCCGCGCATCGAGGATGATCACGAGGCCCAGGAAGCGCTGGGCACCACCATCGTGCTGGCCCGCGAGCACGGCGTGCCCTGCGTGCCCATCTACGTCACCAGCAACGACATCACCCACGAGATCCTGGACTACACCGTGACCTACGGCTGCGACACGCTCATCATGGGCGAGAGCCGCCGCCCGCTGCTGGCCCGCAAGATCGAGGGCGACGTCGTCACCGCCGTGGCCCACGACCTGCCGCAAGAGGTCGCCCTCATCACCCGCTCGGCCAACACGCCCCACGTGGCGCGGGGGCGGGGTTAAACGGACTCCGCGGCCACGGCATCCTTGAGCAGCCGCCCGTCCTTCCACGCCGGAAACTCGCGACGCCAGTCGTGGAAGGCCGCAAGGTCGAGTTCGACCGTCAGCACGCCCTCCTCTTCACCGAGCTCGCCGATGACCTGGCCCTTGGCGTCGACGGCGATCGTGCCACCGGCGTAGGCCAGGTGGGGGTCGTTGCCGCAACGGTTGACGGCCAGCATGAAGGCCTGGTTCTCGATGGCGCGGGCGATGGCCAGCGTGCGCCAGTGGCTCTGGCGGGCGGCGGGGAAGTTGGCGATACACGTGAACGCCTCGGCCCCCTTGGCCAGCCCCAGGCGATAGAGCTCTGGGAAGCGCAGGTCGTAGCAGATCGTGGGGCACACGGTCAGCGCATCGTCCCCAGCCTGCCAGCGGAAGGCCTCGACGTGGCGGCCACCCACGAACTTCTCGCTCTCGCGGCCATAGGTGAAGGGGTGGATCTTGGCATAATCGCACAGCAGCCGCGGCTGACCGCCATCGCCGCCGGGGGCGAAGACCATGCAGTGGTTGGTGGCCTTGCCACAACCTCCATTGGCGCATCCGCCCACCGTGCGGCCGCCCATCACCACGGCCCCGAGGTCATCGGCCAGCCCCGCCAGCCATTCCGCGGTCGCGCCGTCGTCGGCCGTAACTTCGGTATTCAGGGAAAACCCGCTATCAAACATCTCGGGCAGCACCACAAGATCGCCCGCTCGCACGTCCACGCCGTCGAGCAGGCGGCCGACACGGGCAAAGTTCGCCTCGCGGTCTTCCCATACGATGTCCAGTTGGACCAGGTGCGCACGCATGAAGGCAGGGTAGCGGCACGCGTCGGCATGCCGACCGAGGGTCTGCCGCGCGTGCTGCTGGCCAGCGGCAGCCCGAGGCGGGCGGAGATCCTCACCGCGCTCGGCATGCCCTTCGAGGTTGTGCCGTCAGACGTCGACGATGGCGAACTCGTGCCGCCCCCCACCGCGACCGCCGCCGGCTGGACGATCGCGATGGCCTATCTCAAGGCGCGAGCCGCGATCGACCTGCTGCCAGCCGACGCGCCCGGCGTGGTGATGGGAGCCGATACCTCGTGCGAGCTGGAAGGCCGCATCATCGGCAAGCCCGCGAACGCCGACGAGGCACGCGAGACACTCCGTGCCATGTCGGGCAAGACCCAACGCGTGGTCACCGGCGTTGCGTTCGTCGACCCCGCCCATCCGCGCACGCACCGGCTGCTCGTGGCCGACATCGCGCACGTCACGTTCGGCGATCTCGATGGCAACACCATCGACGCCTACGTGGACACCGGCGCATGGCGCGGCAAGGCCGGCGGGTACAACCTGAGCGAACGCGTGGCCGAGGGCTGGCCGATCACCGTGCAGGGCGACCCGGACACCGTCGTCGGCCTGCCCACGCGCAAGCTCGCCGACTGGCTCGCGCTGGCGCAGGCGTGGGAGGCCGGCTCGTGAACGGCCTGGTTCCCATCTGGGTGTCGGCGCCCATGGCCATGCTCACGCTCGTGGCCGTCGCGGCCCATCTCATCGCCATGCGCGGAGCGCCAATGCCCGAGAGCCGGCGCCGCATCCGCACGGCCAACGGCTGGCTGATCCTGATCACGGTGCCCGTGCTGGCCATCGCGTTCTCGGTGGTCTCGCCCCAGCAGCCGCGCCGGTTCGCGCTCGTGTGGGCGGTGGCCATCCTGCTGCTGGGGCTGGTCGTGCTGATGGCGGTCCTCGACATGGGCAACAACCTGCGCCTCGCGCGGCA
>JBITAB010000052.1:0-3982 GCA_044439825.1 Phycisphaerales bacterium JB064
TCGGCGTCGGGATCGACCACGCGCGAGCGCATCGGCACACGGAGGCTGAAGTGGACGCCGTCGCTCTCGAATGTCCGCTCCAGCCTGCCCTTGAGCTCGTAGACGATGAGTTGCTCGATGAGGCGGCTGCCAAAGCCCTCGCTCTTTGGGGAGGTCACGGGCGTCGGGCACTTCTCGATCCACGTGAGCGTGAGCTCCTGCTGATCGGCCTGGCCTTCGAGCTCCCAGCAGATCGCCAGCGAACCATCGGGGGTAGAGAGGCAGCCATACTTGTGGGCGTTGGTGGCCAGCTCGTGGAGCACCATGTGGATCGCCAGGGCCATGTGTGGGGGCAGCGTGACGTCGGGCCCGCTCGAATTGATCTTGGCCGCGGCGCCGGCGATGGCGCTCATCTCGCTCTCGATGATGCGGCTGAGCTCGGCGCCCGACCAGCTCGTCTTGGTGAGCAGGTTGTGGGCCTTGGCGATGGAGCTGAGGCGGCGCTCGAAATCGGCCCGGAAGGTCTCCAGGTCGGGCGCGCGGCGCAGCGTCTGGCTGGCGATCGATTGAACGACCGCGAGGGTGTTCTTCACGCGGTGGTTCAGCTCGGCCATGACGGTCCGCAGCTGCTCCTCGTGGGCCTTCTGTTTGGTCTGATCGCGCAGGATCTTGACGAAGCCTCGGGGGTGGCCGTCCTCCAACGGTCGTAGCACGCCGTTGGCCCAGAAGAGCGACCCGTCCTTGCGGCGGTACCACTGGTCGGTGGCGGCCAGGCCCTCCGAGATCGCCCGCTCGCGTTTGCGACGGGCGGCGCCCGCGGCCCGATCATCCTCGGTGTAGAGCACGTCGGCCGGCTGGCCGATCATCTCCTTGGCGGTGTAGCCAAAGAGCCGCTCGGCTCCGACGCTCCATGACACAACGACGCCCTCGGGGTCGAGCATGAGCATGGCGTACTCGCGCGCGCTCTCGACCAGCAGGCGGTAGCGTTGCTCGCTGATACGCAGCGCCTCTTCGGCGCGGCGTTGCTCGGCGATGTCTCGGAACAGCACGCCCACGCGGTGCTCGCGCGGTTCGCCGATGGGGAAGGCGTACACATCGAAGTAGCGTCCGAGGGCGTCGGCGGCCATCTGGAAGCGACGGCTCTGGCCGCTGCGAGCGATCTCGTCATACATCTCGAACCAGTGTTCTTCGTGCTCTGGCGCGATGTCGCGCATGGAGCGGCCCGTGGCGTTCTTGATGCCAGTCTGTGCCTCGAACGCCGGGTTCACGGTGATGAACCGGTAGTCGATCGGCCGCTCGTGATCGTCGTGGACCATCTCGATGACGCAGAATCCCTCATCGATCGAGGCGAACAGCGTGCGATAGCGTTCCTCGCTCTCGCGCAGCGCCGCCTCGGCCTGGCGACGATCGGTGACGTCCGAGATCATCGCGAACATGCCACGCACCGCGCCGCTGGGATCGATATCGGGCACATACACGGCGCTCACGTCTCGACGGCCGACGGCAGGATAATCAACGGCGCCCTCGAACGAGACCTGTTGGCCCGAGAGGGCAAGCGTTAAGCGCGGAAGGATCATCTCGAAGGCCTTGGGGCCAACGACGTCTCGCACGGGCTTGCCCATGATCTCTTCGGTTGGGCGGCCGAACCACCGCTCGTAGGTGTGGTTGATGAACCCGTACCGCATGTCCGCGTCGACGTAGGAGATCAGTACGGGCAGCGAATCGGTCATGAGGCGCATCTTGGCCTCGCTGCGTTTCAGGGCCTCCTCGGCCTCCTTCCGCGGCGTGATGTCGGTGGCGGCGCCGAACCACTCGAGCACGCGGCCGTCCTCGTCCTTGACCGGAACGGCCTTGGAGTGCATCCAGCCGATCGAGCCATCGACCCTCAATACACGGTGCTCGAGCTCGAAGATGTCGCCATCGGCCTTGGCCTGCTCGATGGCCGCGAGGATCGCGGGATGCTCTTCATCTGGGATATAGCGCTCGAGCCAGTGCTCGCCATCGGTGGCATCGTCGAGGTAGGCGTCACCCTCGATCCGGCGTAGCTGCCTCCAATCGGGACTGATTCGGAAGACCACATCGGAGGTCGCGCTCACGAGCGCGTGCAGGCGGGCCTCGCTGGCGCGCATGGCGGTCTCGGCGCTGCGGCGGGCCGTCAGGTCGACGGTCACCACGACCATCGAGAGTGGGTCGCTGCCTTGCAAGAGGCTGGCCGTGCTGTTGGCGAACACGGAGGAGCCATCAGGCCTCAGGTATCGCTTGTCGATCGTGAACGACTCACCGGTGCGGAACAGGCCGTCCATCTTGGTCAGGCACGCGTCCACATCGTCGGGGTGCGTGAGATCGCGGATCGAACCAGCCAGGATCTCCTCCCGCGTGCGCCCCATGATGCGGCACAGCTCGTCGTTCACGCGAACGAACCGCCCGTCGGCGGTCACCTCGCTGATGCCAACCTTCGCGCTGGCGTACATGCCCGCGAGCCGCTGGCGGCTGGACTGCAACTCCTGCTCGGCGCGCTTCCGATCGCTGATGTCGAAGGCGTACTGGACGATCGTGCCGTCCTTGAGATCCGCACCGGCGAAGAGCATCCACGACCGCGAGCCGTCGGCCAGCACGTACATCTTCTCGTACGGGCCGATGTGGCCGGTCGTCTCAAGGTTCTTGAGCTGGCGTTCGCTCTCATCAGCAAACTCTGGAGGCGTCAGGCTGTTCCACGTGATGCGGCGGCGGCGGATGTCGTCACGCGTGTACCCGCTCATCGCCATGAACGCATCGTTGGCGTCGATCAGCACGCCCTCGCTGTTGAAGATGAGCACGCCCACGCCGGGAATGTTGACGATGGCCCGCAGCCGCGCCTCGCTGGCGCGCACGGCACGCTGGGCCGCGGAGGCGTCGGTGATGTCTCGGATGCCCAGAAGGATGAGCTGCGCGTGGTCGAGCCGGCGCGCGTTCACGAGCATGATGCGGTGGCCGATGGTCTCGAAGCGGTGCTCGACCTCGAAGTCATTGAACACCGAGTTGTCGGGCAGCACCTCTTCGAGCAGGGTCCGCAGCGCCGGGATGTTCCACTGCCCGTTGCCCAGGTCGTAGATCTTGCGGCCGATGGTCTCGGCCTGCTCCACCTCGAAGTGGCTATAGAAGGCGTCGTTGGCGCTCCGGACGACGAGGTCGGGCGAGAGAATGAGCAACGGCTCGTGGAGCGTCTCCACGATCGCCTGGGCGAAGTTGCTCGCCGGGCCTTCGTCGGATGGAAGATGCGTGGACAAGCTTGATGATACCCGCAGCCCCGTACGGGTTGTTTGCAGCGGCCGTATGAGAGAAGCTTCATGAAGCGGGCGAATCGGCCATCTCCTATGCTTGGCCATGAGCCCCACCACACCCGTTTCGACCGATTCCAGCAGCCTCGTCGCCCCGCTCACCATCGCCGGCCGCACCGTCGACAGCCGGCTCTTCGTGGGCACGGGCAAGTATGCCAGCTACGACCTCATGCAGCGCGCCCTGGAGGCCAGCGGCTGCCGTGTGGTGACCGTCGCCGTGCGGCGAGAGCGGCTGGTGAACGAGAAGGGCGAGAGCCTGCTGGACTACATCGATACCGGCAAGTACACCATCCTGCCCAACACGGCGGGCTGCTTCACGGCCGAAGACGCCGTGCGTGTGGCGCGCTTGGGACGTGAACTACTCAGCCAGATCGACAACCCGGGGCAAGACTGGGTGAAGCTGGAGGTTCTGGGCGACAAGCGCACCCTGCTGCCCGACCCGGTTGGCACGGTCGAGGCGACCAAGCAACTCGTCGACGACGGCTTCAAGGTACTGGTGTATTCGAGCGATGACCCGATCGTGGCGAAGCGATTGAAGGACCTGGGCGCCGCGAGCGTGATGCCCGCGGGTAGCCCCATCGGCAGCGGCCGCGGCGTGGTGAACCAGGCCAACATCGTGCTGTGCCTCGAGGCCCTCAAGGAGAACGACCCGGACTACCCGGTGATCGTCGACGCCGGCGTGGGCA
>JBITAB010000053.1:0-16963 GCA_044439825.1 Phycisphaerales bacterium JB064
TGAGCCTCAGGCAGCGGACGAGCGACCTTGGCCATCCGCACGCGGTCGTGATCGATCAGGACCAGGCCAGCAGCATCCTGTGGCAGCGAGCCGAGCGTGACTCACGCATCTGCCTGGCGCCCGGTGCGGTCTTCCAGTCGCTCCACCAGCAAGACCATGCCGTCGAGGTTCGCGTCGCCCAGGAGGGCGCGACGCGTTCGTTCTTCGGGCGTTGGGTGGTCGCGTGCGACGGCGCGAGCAGCGCGGTGCGACAGTTCATGGGTATTGCGCTGCCCACCGTCAACCTGCCCCAGCCCTGGCTCGTGGCCAACATCACCGACCGTGGCGAAGACCATTGCGTTCGTATTCGCTGCGCGTCCGATCGCGCATCGGTCACCGTGCCCCTGCCCGGCGGTCGCCGGCGCATCGAGATGATGCTCGATGACGCGCAGGCCCAGTGCACGCTCAATGGCCAGATGGTGCGTGAGCATCTCGCTCGCGTGTGGCCGGCCGTCGAGCATGAGGGCCTGATCGACTTCGCCCTGATGCGGTTTCGTGCGGGCATGGCCGAGCGGTGGCGCGATGGTCGCGTCTTCCTCGCGGGCGACGCGGCCCATGTCACGCCGCCGTTTGCGAGCCAGGGTTTGGCGACGGGCCTGCGCGACGCCGCCAATCTCGCTTTCAAGCTCGCGGGCGTCATCCAGGGCTGGTTGCCAGAGACCACGCTGGATACCTACGAGGCCGAACGCAAGCCACACCAGCGGCGGATGATCGCCTTGGCGCTGCGGCTCGGTTGGCTGATGTCGCCCTCATCGAAGCTGGCGGGCGGCGCAGCGCACACCGGGCTGGGCGTGCTCACACGCGTGCCCTCGTTGCGCGGCTGGTTCGAGATGCGCGGCCCAGACCTGCGACCAACCTACGACAGCACACTCGTCGGCGGCGGCCACATGTCGGGCCGGTATCTCCCCCAGCCTGTCGTCGAGGTACGCGGCGGTCGCAGCGTCGGTCTCGATGCGTTGCTCGGCCCGCGCATGACGTGGCTGCAACTCGGCATGGGCGAGAAGCCCGGCGTTCAGGGCGATGTGCCTCTGAGCGGCGGAGACGTGCTGCTGATCGAGGGCATCGACTTCATCGATCGAAATCGCACGTTGCAAGAGCGCTATGGCGCCGGCGCCCTCGTTCTCGTCAGGCCCGATCGCATCGTGCACTCGCACTTCGGGCCCTCGCCCGCCCCAAGGCAGGACACAAGGAGGATGCCATGGCAATCCAGGCTCGAACCCGTGTCGGCGTGATGCTGCTCGTAGTCGCCTGCCTGCTGGGCGGGTGCATCGCGAACAGCTCGAATCCAACAGTGGCGATCGACCACGCCAGCATGACGGATGCCGCGGCCACGATCACGCTGAGCCTGGGCAACCCGGGCGGGCGCAGGCTCACGATCAATCGCGTCGACTATGAGCTCTCGCACGGCGAGGTCGCGTTGCCGGTGGCCGATGGCCAGTGGACGGGTGAGGTGAGCCTGCCCGCGGGCGGGCACGCGATGCTGACGCTCGACATCCCGTTCGATCAGCCCTTGCTCGAATCCGATTCGACGCTGCTCCACCTGAACGGCGTGCTTGGTCACAAGGACCACACCGGCTTCCTGGGCTTGCGCTCGATGGACCTGGGCGAGACGGCCTTCAAGCTGGATGCCCAGGCCAAGGAGGATTCGCGATGAACGTCACACGCCATCGGTCGTGGCCGCGGTTATTGCTCGCGGCTGGCGTCGGGCTGGTCATCGCGCCGGCGCTCGTGTGGGTGGCCACGGGCCGCGAGGGATACACGCGCTGGCCCGACGCCAAGCTCGCCGCATCCGACACCGGGCAGTCAGAAGAACACCTCGACCTGCTCGAAGACATCGGCCTGACCACCGAGGAAGAGGTGATGGCGCAGCCAGACATCGAGAGCCGCTTCGCCCTGGGCTTGCTGCCCGGTGGGTTTACGCCGAAGTACCTGGTGTCGGCGGCGCCGCTGGCGGTCTTTGGTGTCGGGCTGTTTGGCGCGGGCTTGTTCGCCACGCGCCGCAGCAGCCGTCTGGATGACGCGATGGAGGTTCAGCCATGAAGCAGTTCCGCAAGACATCCGCGGTAATGGCCATGATCGCCGCGACGTGTGCCGTGCTCGCCCAATCGGTCGATCAATCTGCTATCAAGCCCAAGCCCTTCGAGCCGCAGGCCTCGGCCGAACTCGCCGAGAAGGGCACGCTCTATTACACGCTCAGCGGCGAGGAAGCGCAGGTGCTCTTCACCTCGCGAGCCCCGCTCGAGAACATCGTGGGCAAGAGCAACAAGGTCGTGGGGTATGCCATGGCCGGGCCAACGGACAACCCCGCCAAGCTGGTCGGTGCGCACTGGGTGCTGCCGGTTGAGTCGATGGCCACGGGCATCCCGCTGCGGGATACTCACATGGCCAGCGATGAGTGGCTGCACGCAAAGGAGTTCCCCACCATCGAGTTCAAGCTGACCAAGGTGGAAGACATCAAGGAGGTGAAGCGCGGCGAGGGCTTCTCGACATGGCAGGCCACGCTCGTCGGCCAGATGACCCTGCACGGCGTCACCAAAGAGCTGCGCGTGCTCGAGGCAAAGCTCTCGTTCCTGGACGCATCGGACCGCACTGCCAGCATCGCGCCGGGCGACCTGCTGTTCGTAAAGACCAGCTACACGGTGAAGCTCTCGGACTTCGGCATCCGCCACAAGGACGTGCCCGACAAGGTGGCCGACGAGATCCGCCTCGAGCAGACGCTCCGGCTGTCGACCGTCAGGCAAGAAGTTCCGGAGACGCCCGAGTCACCCTGATCGGTTGCCGGCCTCAAGCACAGTCCCACGCTTACATGCTGGCGAGCCTTGAATCGAGGCTGGTCAGGCAGCTTCCCCAGCCGCCGGCATGGCTCAGCGCGCTGTCGGCAGAAGCCAGGCCGGTCTGCACCAGCGTCAGGTCGGTCTGCAAGCCGGCGGCGTGCAGTTCGATGGTGACCAAGGTCTCCGGTGAGCCGGGCTCGTCCCATTGGTGGGTGAAGGCGATCCGGTTCTTGGGCTCGATGGCAGTGAACCGGCCCGAGAAGGTGTGCGTCGTGCCCTTGCAACGCATCGACTCGTGGATCTGGCCGCCAACGCGCACGTCCATCTCCTGAGAGAGCAGCTCGCACTCCATCGGCACGAACCACCTGGCCAGCATGTCGGGCTCGGTCAGCGCGCGCCAGATGAGATCGAGCGGGGCGTTAAATCGGCGGGAGATGGAAACCTGGTGGTTCTCGGCAACGAGCGCGGTCAGGCGTGCGCCAAGCCGTTGGAGCGTCTGCGTGCCGCCCTCGACGGCGCCGAACGCGACCGCGCCATCACGCTGCTGTGCATCTGGGAAGGTGAGGCACAACGTCACCCGCGTGCTGTCGCCAAGGGCCTCGAAGTTGACCTCCGCCTCGAAGCTGACCTTCTCGTCGGGCCGATCGCCGGACTGCTCGTACGCGAGCCGTCGCGGCCGGTCGACCTCGGTGTACTTCACCAGGTTTGGATAGTCGATGCCGTCGGGCCCATGCATGACGAACCGCCACACGCCGCCGACGCGCAGGTCGTGCTCGCTCGTGGTGGTGCGAAAGCCATGGGGGCCCCACCAGTTGCTGACGTGCGCGGGATCGGTGAAGGCCTCGAACACGAGCGGAGCGGGTGCCGCCAGCACGCGGCTGACGGTGATCTGGCGGTTGCTCAGGGAAGCGGTTGGTGCGTGGGTGCTCATGGTGACCTCAGGCCTTCCACCCGGCCAGCACGGCGTCGAGCTTGTCGAAGCTGCTGGTGACGCCATGCTCCATGCCGCTGCCCAGGTGGGCGTCGCGGGTGGCCTGGCTGTCGTAGGCGATGTGGTTGTTGAGCACGCAGATGTCGCCGTACTGCTCGAAGGTGATCGTCTCCAGGGCCGGATGCTCGCGGGCCTCGGGGTCGTCGAAGACGAACGTCTGCACGATGCGCTCGTCCTGGACGATCTCCTTGTACTCGCCGAAGCAGGTGTACGTCGTGCCATCGGTGTCGGCCATGGTCACGCGATAGGAGCCGCCCACGCGGAAGTCGACGGTGCACTCGCTGACCTTGAGCTTGTCGCAGCCCCACCAGCGCCGCAGGTTGTCGGCCGTGCTGAACGCCTTGAACACCAGTTCCTTTGGTGCGTGGAACGGGCGGCGCAGCACCACCTCGGTCTCCGAGGGCGTGGCGACCGTGAGCATGCCCTTGGTCTGGCTCGGCTGGCGGCCCTGCTGCTCGGCCAAAAACTCGTCCAGGCACAGGAAGGAGGAGTCCCAGCCGCCGACGACGCCCATCTCGCGGTGCTTGCGGCGGTCTTCGGTGGTGGGGTGGATGATGCGGATGGTCAGCCTGGTGCGCTCGCCGCTCGTGCCAGGCGCGTCCTCGAAGTCCATGACCACGCTCATGCCGTCGGGCAGCTCGGTGCCATCCATCTCGAAGTCGTCGCCAAACTCGTCGGTGCTGATGATGCGATCCATGGGCGACACCTCGAGGTAGACGCCCTTGCTGGGGTACTCGGCGCCATCGGGCCCGATCATGATGATGGTCCACGGCGCGCCGGCCTTGAGCTCATGGTTCTCGACGCGTGCCGAGAAGCCCTTGGGGCCATACCACCTGGCCATCTGCTCTGGTTTGGTCATGGCGTCCCACACCAGCTTGCGCGGCGCGTCGAAGATGCGGGTCAGGAGGATGTCTCGGGTGGCGTCCGGGGCGGGGATGGCGGGCGAGCGGGTCATGGGTGGTCTCTTTCGGGGTCGGTTTGGGGTGGGGTTTGGTGGCCTTCGGGCTGGCGTTGGATCTCCTGGAGGTACTCATCCAGGCGATCGAGGCGGCCTTCCCAGAGGTCCCGATAACGGTCGATCCACTCGGCTGCTTCCTTGAGAGGCTCGGGCCGGAGCGTGCACGGGCGGGTCTGGGCCTGCCGGCCTCGCTCGATGAGGCCGGCACGTTCCAGGACCTTGAGGTGCTTCGAGATGGCCGGCAGGCTGAGGTCAAATGGCTCGGCCAGCTGGCCAACGGTGGCCTGTCCGCCCTGCAGACGGACCAGAATGGCCCTCCTGGTGGGGTCTGCGAGGGCTGAAAGCGTGAGGCTGAGGGTGTCGGTGGTCATAGTGAACCAAAGTGTTAAATAACCAGAAAGTAAAATACCATAGCTCTTCGAGGATGTCAAACCCGATATCCAAAAGATTTTGTCTTTACCCAACTTGACGCATTGAAAACACGTTCCGTCGTGTAGAATGGGCTTGACCTCGAGGGGGGATCGCGTTCATGCCCAACCATCGAGATCCCGGCTATAGGCATCGCGCTACCGCGCGAACGCCTGTGGTGCGCCGTGGCGTGACGCTCGTAGAACTCCTGATCGTTCTCGCGTTGCTCGGCGTGCTGCTTGGGATCCTGCTGCCGGTGTTGAACAGCGCGATGGACGCCTCGCGATCATTCAAGTGCCAGATGTCGCTGCGCAACGTCGCGTTCGATCTGCACATGTTCGTCGATCCGCAACTCGATGAGTCTCGCCCGGACGATCCGTGCAAGCGGCACGGGCACGTGGCGCTCGAGACCTTCCAAGAAAGTCTGTACGGCATCGACGAGTACTGGCGCTATGGCGCCGACAGCACACAGGTAAGGCTCGGCAACGACGCCGACGTTCCGTTGCGATGCGCATCGGTTCGAGGCGATCTCGTGCTGCGGCGCGACGCGCCGTGCTCGAGCGGTGGCGTGGCGAGTTGGAACACCGTGTCCTATGGCTTCAACGCGAGGCTGCATCGCATCGAGGGGCCGGGCGGACGGAGCATGGGCACCTGCCTGAGCGAGCGCGCCCTCGAGAACAGCATGGTGCCCTTGGCCTGGGACGTCGATGGCGTCGAGGCGACGCGGCGCGGCGTGGTGCCCGTGTACTCGGCGCCCCCGATCGGGGTGGGCGGCCTGTACGATGACGGACAGCTGTGGATGCCCGCGTCGCGCCACGGCTCGGGCATCAACGTGGCCTTCATCGATGGCCATGTTGACTCCTCCCGGCAGCCGCTCCAAGAAGAGACCTGGCGGTGGGATTTCTACCTGCGTCACTAATAGCCCAGCGGTCTTCACCACACGATACAATCGCCAGGGACTCGTGCCATGAAGCCGCAATCGCTGCGCACGAAGTTTGCATTCCTGCTTGCCGCCTTCGGGGCGGTGGTTGTGATCAACGCGGCGATCGTGCTGTGGGGCGTGCTGTTTCTCGAACGCCAACTCGACGAACCCATGCGAGCGACCGAGCGGGCCCTGACCCTGCTCAGCCAGGTGAAGCGCGCTGTCGGGGCGCAGCACAACACGATCGCACTTGATCCAAGGGCCGCCGCTATCGGGCCGGCCGATCCTGAATCAGATGGCGGCGAGGCGCTCAATATCGAGCGACTGCGCACCATGCGCGAAACAGCCGTAAGCGCCGCCTCGGACTTGCGTGAAGCCGAGAACCTGACGATCGTTCTCGGCGAGGGCGTGCCTCAGTATCTGGTCGAGCGCGTTGCGCAGGCAGAGCGCCAGGTGGAGGCCTGGCTCGAAAGTGAAAGCGAGGAAGATCGTCTGGCTGCGCTCAGGATGCTCTTCGACATCCATGAGCGCATCGAGGCGACCGAGTCTCGAGTTGTGCAAAACGCTGCGCTCGCCAGTGCGCACACGGTGAGCATGCGTTGGTTCGTGCTCGCCTCGTTTGGCGCCAGCGTGCTCATCGCCTTGCTCGCCGGCTGGCTTGCGATCCAGCTCGTGCTTCGTTGGGTGCTCAAGCCGGTTGCCGGCTTGCGCGAGGCCGCCGAGCGTTTCGCCCGTGGCCAGCTCGAGTATCGCGTTGCGGTCGACGGCAATGACGAGATCGCGACACTGGCCAGCGAGTTCAACGCCATGGCGGGCACGATCTCGACAATGCAGGCCGAGCGGATCGAACGTGAGCGACTTGCAGCATTCGGAACGGCCACGCGGAGCATCGTGCACAACATCAAGAGCCCGCTGTCGGGCATCCGCATGATGGCCGAGCTCGCCGGCGACGAGGCTGGCGAGGGCAAGGACAAGCTCGATCGCATCGTGTCGACCGTCGATCGGCTGAATACATGGCTCAAGCGGCTGCTCGATCTCAGCCGGCCAGGCGAGCTCAACCGCGTCTCGACCGCCATCCCGAAGTGGCTTGAAGAGGTGATGGCCCCGCTCAAGACCCGAGCACAGGCCGCGGGTGTGGATCTGCAGTTTGAGAGCGGCTCGGCTCCGGAGCGGGCGAGCTTCGATGCGGCCCAGCTCGAGCAGGCGATCGTGGCGCTGGTGTCCAACGCGATCGAGGCGACGCCATCCGGTGGTGTGGTGCGGGTCAGCACATGGTCCGAGAACTCTCGTGAAGCCCCCCCTCGATGGGGGCTGGACGTGGCCGACTCGGGGCCAGGCGTGAGCGCTGAAGCGGCGGCTCAGCTGTTCCGCCCGTACTTCACGACGAAGTCCGAAGGTAATGGCATCGGGCTTGCAATGGTGCAGAAGGTTGCGAGGGACCACGGCGGTGACGCATGGCTGCGTGACGCCGGAGAGGGTCGTGGGGCGGTGTTCGCCCTGTGGGTGCCCTTGGATTTACCCCCGTAGGTGGCCAATAGTGGCCACATGGAGGCCACGCATGGCCACGATCCTTCTGGTGGAAGACGATCAGGACCTTCGCTACTCGGTCAAGACCACGCTGGAGCGGGCGGGCCATGTTGTCTACGAGGGGGGGACGGTTCGAGAAGGCCTGGACGTCTTCGCAACACGCCATGTGGACCTCGTCCTCACCGATCTGAGGATGCCCGGCGAGGACGGGCTGGCCCTGATCAAGGCCGTCCGCGGCGAGGGCTTTGCCGGCGGCGTGCTGGTGATGACCTCCGACGACAGCGTCGAGAAGGCCGTCGAGGCCATGAAGTTGGGGGCGGATGAGTACCTGCTCAAGCCTGTGAGCGTGGCCGAGCTGACGCTTGTTGTCGAGCGGACGCTCGAGCGGGGCAAGCGGGACGCGAAGCTCCGCCTGCACGAGCGGCTGGCGACCCAGCGGTCGGCGGACGAGGGCGACGAGCCCAGCGGCGAGCATCCCAAGTGGCAGGAGGCCCTGGCGCTCGCCCGCCGGCTGTCCGGTCTGCCGCTGCCGAGCGCAGCCTCGGGCTCCAAGGCGTTGCCCACGGTCTTGCTCATGGGCGAGACGGGCACGGGCAAGGGGGTCCTTGCGCGCGAGTTGCATCAGGCCGCGCCGCGGAACGGGGACGAGCCGCCGTTCGTGCACGTGAATTGCGCGGCCCTGCCGGCCAACCTGATCGAGGCCGAGCTTTTCGGACATGAGCGCGGGGCGTTCACCGATGCCAAGGCCGCGCGCGAGGGGCTGTTCGAGATGGCGTCCGGCGGGACGATCTTCCTGGATGAGATCGGCGAGATGCCCATCGAGTTGCAGAGCAAGCTGCTGCTGGTGCTCGAGTCTGGCACGCTGCGCCGCGTGGGCGGCACGCGTGAGCGGCAGGTGTCGGCGCGCGTCGTGGCGGCCACCAACCAGGACCTCGCGACCCGGGTGCGTGAGAAGGAGTTCCGCAGCGATCTGTTCTATCGCCTGAACACGTTCGTGATCACCATTCCGCCGTTGCGTGAACGTGGAGAAGATGCGCTCGTTATCGCCCGTGCGATGCTCGATCGCTTTGCGCGTCAGTTCGGTCGTGGCGATCTTGAGCTCAGCAGTTCGGCCGAAGAAATTATTTTGGATCACTCCTGGCCCGGTAATACACGCGAGCTGATGAACGTGATGCAGCACGCGGCGATGTTATCACGTGGCGCCGTTATCGAACCGTCGGATCTTTCGATCACGCGTGGCGCTAGCGCCAATGGGTTCGATGGTGAGCTGAGGTTCGATTTTGATCATGGTCCGTGTACGGTGGAAGCCGTCGAGCGTGCGTTGGTAGAGCAAGCGCTGCGCCATACTGGCGGCAACGTAACTGCTGCTGCGCGCTTGATTAACATGCAACGCAGCAGCATTCGCAATCGTATTGACCGGTACGAGCTTCACGAGTTCGTGAGGGAGTTAACCGCGTCATGACGTACAAGCGCCGCATCGCTGCCGTTCTGGTGGCCGTCGTTGTTCCGATAGCGATGGCCGACGATCCTCTTGAACGCATGTTCATGGATCCTTCTGGTGATGCGGTCTTGAGGCCGACGGATCGTGACGGTGATGGCGAAGTAAGTTCGTCATCGGTATTACCGGACATCATCTCGTTGTCGGTCGCGGGCTGGTTGCCGAGTTCGCCCGCGAGCGATCCCTACACCGGAGCAGCGGTGGCCAGCGAGGGCTCGCACATCTTTCGCTTGCAGCTCGTGCTCAATGGGCTGGTCAACCCGCCCGGCACGCTGGGCCTGAGCGGCCAGAGCTTCGATCCCTACAAGTTCGGGCCGAGCCCGGTGTTCGGATTTGTCGAACTCGACGTGGACGATCGTAAGGACACGGGCGGCCACCTGGGCGTTTCCGCCGAGAGCCGGTTCATGGCCAACGTGGCGCGTTTCGCGAGCCGGCCCGAGGGCTCCATCGGCGAGCGGATCGCGGTCAGCTCGGCCGAGTACGACCAGGACATCGCTACGGGAGCGCCGTACGAGTGGAGCGGCGCCGACTGGGCGCTCGCGTTCTGTGGCTGTTCCGCGGTCACGCTCGTGAGCGAGATCGGCAACGGCAACGGGCTCTTCGAGGCCGGCGAGACGATGATCGTTCGCGGGCGTTTCTTCTCCCGCTCCGAGGGCTACATCAGCGCCAGCGGGATGAGCGGGGGCTCGGTCGGCGGGGCGTATGACCCATGGGTCAACGTGCGCTTCCAGCACAGCACGACCACGGGACGCACGACGATCACCTTCGTGGGCGCCGTGACCAACCAAGGCTACGGCATGCTGGCTGGCACGTCGGCGCCCCCGATCAACTACCGGGCCGACGATGGCTGGAGCATCGAAGAGGGCGTCACCGACCTGATCGAATCGGCTCCGTTGTCGTCGGGCCAGGCCCGGGTGCTCTACATCGACTGGGATGGCCGTGATGTCGAGGACTCGCTCGAGCCGGTAGAGTGGCGCGCCACCGCACTGGTTGGGACGAGCTATACCGACCAGTTCGTGGACGGCTTGTACGTGTGGACGGACGTGGGCTTCGATCTGAAGAAGGGCGACCTTGACGGCGACTCCATGGCGGGCTTGCTCGATCAGACGGTGTTCCGCAACTGGGTCTATGCGAACGACGGTGGGGCGTTCGACTCGGACGGCATCAAGAACGGCCGCGTCGTGGTCGATGACGTGCCCTTCGGATTCTCGCTGTACGACCTGGACGGCAGCGGCATCATCATTCACAAGGACCTGAACGCGTATGGGCCTCGTGCAGACCTCAATGGTGATGGTTCACGAGATGTGTTTGACTTTCTGGCGTTCCAGAACTTGTACGATGCCGGCGACTTGCGAGCCGATTTTGATATGAACGAGGTTCTGAACATCTTTGACTCTCTCGAGTTCCAGAACGCCTTCGACGAGTAGGCGTGGCCCGTATGAGCCGGCCACGGCCACCGAAAGCCGAGAACAAGACCTCCACTTTGCGACAGCCCCCGCCTAGCTCCCTCAGGCGGGGGTTGTTGCATTTGGCATGGCAGTTGCCTTGTGTCTTCGCGTGGCGGTTGGAGGAGACCTCGCCACGGGTTCGAAACTCTCATGCTTCCCTTTGGAGAACAACGATGCGTACCACGAAGAACACGAAGGCTCTGACTCTTGCACTGGCATGCGGTACTCTCGCGAGCGCGGCGAGCGCACAGATCTCGTTCGACCCGAAGGTCGATCTTGCAACCGGCCCGCGTCCGGCGGGCATCGCCGCGGGCGACTTCACCGGTGATGGCATTCTCGATCTGGCCGTCGTCGTTGACGGTCCCGATCGCGTGGTGATCCAGGTCGGTGATGGCGCCGGCAACTTCACGGCCGGCCCGTCGACCTTGCTCGGATCGGGTGTTGGCGCCGACGCCATGACCTCGCACGACATCGATGGCGACGGCGATCTCGACCTGGTGGTGATCTTCGATAACACCTCCACGGCCCAGATCATGCTCAACAATGGTGCTGGCACGTTCGTCGCCGGCGGCAGCTCGGCCACGGGCGCCGAGCCCGTGTGGATCGCCAAGGGCGACATCAACGCCAACGGCTCGGCGGACTTCGCGATCGCCAACCGCGACAGCAACACCGTCACGATCCTGCTCGACTTCGGTGTGTCGACCGTCAGCTCGACGCTGGCCGTCGGGGCCGAGCCGCGTGCCGTGGCCATCGCCGATTTCAGTGGTGATGGCGTTGCCGACCTGGTGGTCACCAACAACGACGATCGCACCATCCGCCTGTACACGGGCAATGGCGCGGGCGGCTTCGCTGCAGGCCAGGTGATCAACACGCCCGGCGTGCGTCCCGAGGGTGTGGCCGCGGCCGACTTCGACGGCGATGGCGACATGGACTTCGCCACCAGCGTCGACACGTTCCTTGACATCTACCGCAACGACGGTGGCGTGATGACCAGCGCAGGCCGGCTGCCCGTGGGCTCGATCGATCCCTCGGAGGTCTACGTTGGCGATTTCGCGCCCGGTGGTGCGGGCCCCGACGTGATGACCGTCAACAACGATGGTGGCTCGATCTCGGTCTTCGAGAACATGGGCGGCCTCGTGTTCGGCGCCGCTCAGGTGCTGGCCACTGGCGCGGCTCCGGACTTCGCCGCCGTGGCCGACTTCGATGGCAGCGGCTCGGACGACGTCGCGGTGACCAACCGCGACAGCAGCACCACCAGCGTGTTCATCAACGCGGCGGTCGTGGTCGAGCCCTGCCAGGCCGACTTCGATGGTGATGGTGAGCTGACCATCTTCGACTTCCTGGCCTTCCAGACGGCCTTCGACTTAGGCGATGCACGCGCCGACATCGATGGCGATGGCGCCTTCACGGTGTTCGACTTCCTGGCCTTCCAGAACCTGTTTGCCGGCGGCTGCGCGTAAACGCTGATCACCGGCGGGGCGGTTGCTGCCGCTCCGCAGGCTTGTCCGAAGCGAATCTGAATGGGATTCCTCTCCTGTTTCTCTCTCTACCCCGGGCGGCGACCTGTCCACGAGCAGGTCGCCGTCTTTTTGTACTGGGTACGATCCCTGGTTCGTTGGGCGAATGCCGGGGGTGTCGCATGGCTGGTGCGCCAGGGCCGCTTGGGCCCACATCACAAGGCGAGCGGATCGACTCGATCGACACGCTCCGTGGCGTGGCGGTGCTGGGCATCTTCCTGATGAACATCCCGACGTTTGCGCTGCCCAGTGCTGCGTTCTTCAATCCGGCCATCGCGGGCGGGTTCGAGGGCGCCGACTTCGCAACGTGGCTGGTCAGCCATGTTCTCTTCGACATGAAGATGATGGCCATCTTCTCGATGCTGTTCGGGGCGGGCGTCGTCTTGATGGCCGATCGGCTGGTGCAAACTGGTCGTAACCCGGGCGCGGTGCACTATCGCCGCATGGTCTGGCTACTGGCGATCGGCCTTGTGCACGCCTACCTGATCTGGTTTGGCGACATCCTCGTGGCCTACGCACTCATCGGCATGATGGTGTTCCCGCTCCGCCGGCTGCGTCCGGCGTGGCTGGTGCTCATCGCGTGCATCTTGATACCGATCGGCATGGTGTTTTCCGGGCTGATGCAGGTGATGTTTGAGATGATGCGTGATGCGACCGATGCCGACATGACGCAGGCGTGGGAACAGCAGCGGCCGATGTTCTTCCCGACGGCGGAAGAGCTCGACTTTGAACGCCAGAAGCTCATGGGGGGCTTCATCGATCGCGCCATCCAACAGATTCCCGGCGTCGTGGTCATGCAGACGGTCGTGTTTTTCATGTTCACGCTCTGGCGTGTGTCCGGGCTCATGCTCCTGGGCATGGCCTTGCACAAGCTGGGCGTCTTCAAGGCTGAGCGGTCGTTCAGGTTTTATACGATCATGCTCGCGCTAGGAGTGGTGCTAGGCGGCGGGCTGGTGGTGACGGGTGTTGGTGTCAACCGGGCCAATGGCTACGACCCGATCGCCTTCTTCGGCGTGGTGGGCTGGTTTAATTATGTTGGCAGTGTCGGCGTGGCGCTGGCGTGGGTGGCGCTGGTCATGCTGCTGTGCAAGAGCGGCGTGCTCGGCTGGCCCAGGCGCGCCCTGGCGGCGGTGGGGCAGATGGCGCTCACCAACTACCTGAGCCAGTCGGTCATCGCCGCCTTCATCTTCTATGGCTGGGGCCTGGGCTACTTCGACCAGCTCAGCCGGAGCGAGTTGGCGCTGGTCGTTCTTGGGGTGTGGGTGCTGCAACTGATCGTCAGCCCGCTCTGGCTCTCACAATTCCGCTTTGGGCCCATGGAGTGGCTCTGGCGGAGCCTGACATACTTCAAGGTGGAGCCGATCCACCGCGAGAAGGCAACGCAACCGTAACATGTGATGCTTCGGATCGGAAGACATGGAACGCAAGGCTCACGCAATCCTCTTGGCCGTGCTGGCCACGCTCGTCGTCGCGGCTTCGGCTGTGGGTGATGGCAGGGCCTTCCCGATGGTGGCCGATCCGCTGAGTGACGCCGCGGACACCACGATGCCCCGCCAGCGCGCCATCATCGCGTGGGATGGCGCCGAGCAGCGGCTCGCAATCGATACCGCCTTTACGGGTGAGGCGGCCGAGTTTGCGTGGCTGGTGCCATTGCCGAGCGAGCCGGAGATTACACCCGCGACCAAGGGCATGTTCGATACGGCGGCCGTGCTCACGGCGCCGAGGCTCAAGCGAAGCTCGGCGGGCAAGCTCCTGTTTGGCGGGGTGCTTCTGATCCTTGCGTCGCTTGGCATGATGACGCTCAGATCGTCCATCGCACGGATTGCCCTGCTTTCGGTGATTGGGTGCTTTGGTCTGGTGCTTGGATTGCCAGTGATGGGTACGGCTCGTGGCTCGGCGGGCCCACCGAGCACGGTCGAGGTGCTGTCGGTTGGGCATGCGGGCTTGTACGAGACGGCCGTGCTCCGGTCCAAGGATGCCGAAGAACTCCTTGCGTGGCTGCGTTCCGGCGGGTACGGCGTGCAGGACGGCGTGGCCGATGTCGTGCAGGACTATCTCGACAAGGGCTGGGTGTTCGCCGCCGCGAAGCTCACCGTCGATGACGCCGATGCGAGCGAGCATCGAGCCCATCCGCTGCAATTCCGATTCGCGACCGATGTCCCGGTGTATCCGATGGCGCTGACCGCGGTTGGCAATCGCGAGATCGACCTGGAACTCTTCGTGTTCGCCGATGGCTCGGCCAGTGGCAAGGGGTTGAGCCGTCGCTGCTCGCTCGAAACCAAACCCGACACGCGCGATGCCGACGATAGCGACGCGCGATTCATGCTTCGCGAGCGGCCGATCGCTATTGCCCACCCGGGCCTGATCGAGATCGCAGGCGGGCTGGGCAGCCTGACTCGGCTGACGGGTGTGCTCTCTCCCGCCCAGCAGCGCGACGATATCGTCATCAAGATCGAGCCGTTCGCCGAGCACGATCCTGGCTTCTACGTGCCCGGCACTGGTATCGAACACGGCGTCGGTGTGGGATTGATCGTCGCCGGCGCCCTGGGGCTCGTCCTTGCGATGTTCACAGTCGACGCGAGTGAGGCGCGCGATGCCCTGTGGCGGCAGCAACGCCGGGCCATCGCCTTGATGGCCTTGGCCGGTATGGGCGCAGGTGCTGGCGTGGCTATTGCGACACCTGAATATCGAGGCAAGACCACAAGCGGGCGAACCGGTATTGTTGCGGAGAACATCCTCCGCTCACTGGGGGAGCATCTACCGGCAATCGCGGATATCGATGGGCCTGCGAATGTGCAAGAAGTTCTTGAGCTCTTCGATGCGTGTGCGCCAGAGGAGTCGATCAGCACTCTTCGGGAAGGCGACAGCCCCTTGCACTACCGCCTCGAACCTGGCGAGACCGAAGCCTCGCTCTGGTTCGTCTGGCACGACACCATCGGCGGGGAGCACCGGTCGGAGATACCGCTCGTGATCGATCCGGCGGACGAATCAGGCTGACCCGGCCACCATCTCCTCCACGCTCGGACAGGTACACACCAAGTGGCGGTCGCCGAACGCGTTGTCGATGCGGCCGACGGCCGGCCAGAACTTGCTGTCGCGCAGCCAGTCCTTGGGGAAGCCGGCCTGCTCGCGGCTGTAGGGATGGGGCCACTCGTTGGCCATCAGCACGGCCTGCGTGTGCGGCGCGCCGCGGAGCACGTTGTCCTCGCGGTCGGCCTTGCCCTCCTCGATGTCGCGGATCTCCTGGCGGATGGCGATGAGCGCATCGACGAAGCGGTCGAGCTCGCCCTTGGCCTCGCTCTCGGTGGGCTCGATCATCAGCGTGCCGGGCACGGGCCAGGCCATGGTGGGGGCATGGAAGCCGTAGTCCATCAGGCGCTTGGCGATGTCGTCGATGCGGATGCCCGCGCTCTTCTCGAACGCCCGGCAGTCGATGATGAACTCGTGGGCCACGCGGCCGTTGGGCCCGCGATAGACCACGTCGTAGTGCTCTTCGAGCCGCTTGCACATGTAGTTGGCGTTGAGGATGGCGATCTCGGTGGCCCGCTTCAGGCCGGTGCTGCCCATGAGCGCCATGTACACGTAGGAGATGGTCAGGATGCTGGGCGAGCCGTAGGGCGCGGCGCTCACGGGGCCGATGGCCTTGTCGCCCGCGCTGTCGGGGTTGCGCACGGGGTGGCCCGGCAGGAAGGGCGCGAGCTCTTCGGTGCAGGCGATCGGGCCCATGCCCGGGCCGCCGCCGCCGTGGGGGATGCAGAAGGTCTTGTGCAGGTTCAGGTGGATGACGTCGGCGCCGAGCTCGCCCGGGCGGCACAGGCCGACCTGCGCGTTCAGGTTGGCGCCGTCCATGTACACGCGGCCGCCGTTGTCGTGCACGATCTTGCAGATGTCCTTGATGGTGGGCTCGAACACGCCGTGCGTGCTGGGATAGGTGACCATCAGGGCGCTGAGGTTGTCCTTGTGCTGCTCGGCCTTGGCCTGCAGGTCGGCCATGTCGATGTTGCCCTTGGCGTCGCACTTGATGGGCACCACGCGCATGCCGGCGATGACGGCGCTGGCGGGGTTGGTGCCGTGGGCGCTCGTGGGGATGAGGCACACGTCGCGATGGCCCTGGCCCTTGCTCTCGTGCAGGGCGCGGATGACCAGCAGGCCCGTGTACTCGCCCTGGCTGCCCGCGTTGGGCATCAGGCTGACGGCGTGCAGGCCGCAGATGTCGGCGATCCACGCCTCGAGCCTGTCGAACATCTCCTGATACCCACGCGTCTGCTCGGCGGGCGCGAAGGGATGCAGCGCGCCGAACTCGGGCCAGGTGACCGGCAGCATCTCGCTGGTGGCGTTGAGCTTCATGGTGCACGAGCCCAGGGGGATCATGCTGTCGGCCAGCGACAGGTCTCGCCGCTGCAGCTTGTAGATGTAGCGCAGCATCTCGGTCTCGCTGTGGTGCGTGTTGAAGACCGGATGCGTGAGATAGCCGCTGGTGCGCTGGAAGGCGGGGGCGATCTGCGTGTACGCCTTGCCAGCAAGCTCGCCGACCTCGGCGGGGCAGCCGAAGCTCTCGAGCAGGTCGGCGATGTCCGCCGGCGTGACGCTCTCATCGAGCGTGATGCCCAGGGTGCCATCGCCAAAGTTGCGCAGGTTGATGCCGTGCTCGCTTGCGGCGTCGATGACGTCCTGCGCGGTCGCGCCCTTGGGCTTCACGCGCAGCGTGTCGAACACCTGATCCTCGGCGATCTCGTGCCCGCCGGCAAGCAGCCCGGCGCGCAGCGTCTGCGTCGCGGTGTAGATGCGCATCGCGATGCGGCGCAGCCCCTCGGGCCCGTGATACACGGCGTACATGCTGGCCATGATCGCCAGCAGGGCCTGGGCCGTGCAGATGTTGCT
>JBITAB010000054.1:0-3928 GCA_044439825.1 Phycisphaerales bacterium JB064
ACAAGGTGCCGATGGCGATGATCTTCGGCTGGTTTGGCGCGGTGACGGCGACGCTCGTGCTGACGAGCGCGTCATTGCTTGGGGCAGGCGCGCTGCGCGGGATGCTCCAGGGCTTCACGGTGCCGGTGGCCGTCGTGCTGATGGTGGTGTTATCCATCGTCATGGTGGTCATTGCCAAGCGGCTGAGCGGCGAGCGCGGGCATCGGCGGCTCAGCCGGCTCATCGGCCGCTTTGGCGGCAAGCGGGCGCTGCGGCTGGCGCGGTCTCAGGTGATGCGCGAGCTGCACATGGGGCTCGACATGCTGGCCAGCGGCCGTTGGGTGGCGGTCGTGGTTGCCTTCCGCATGATCGACTTTGCCAGCCAGGCGTGGCGGTGGGTGGTGGCGGGCGAACTGGTCGAGAAGGACATCTCGTTCGCCAACGGGCTGCTCATCGCGGGCGGGCACTTCCTGGCCGGGGCGCTCTCGCCCGTGGGCATGCTGGGCTTCCGCGAGGGGGCGGCCATGGGCACGGCCGAGCTGTTGGGGCTGGGCTCGCGCGAGTTCGCGCCCATCGCGCTGCTGACGGCGGGCTCGGAACTGGTCGTCGTGATCGCGGGCGCCGGCCTGGCCATCGCGTGGCTGAGGCTCGATCGCATGCTGAGGTCACGATTTGGCCGCACACACGGGCCTCGTGCGGCGTAGCCTCGGCACATGCGTATCGCCCTGGCGCCCATCAACCCCATCGTCGGAGACCTGGCGGGCAACGCGCGGCTCGTCGAGCGGGCCGTGCGCGAGGCCGGCGATGCGGACCTGGTGGTGCTGCCCGAGCTGGCGATGTGCGGGTATCCGCCGCGCGACCTGATCTATGAGCCAGGGTTCGTTAACGCGTGCTACCAGAGCGCGTTGGAACTCGCGTCGCTGAGCAAGGGCGGTCCGGCGATCATCGTGGGCTGTCCAGTTCCTGATGGCGACGCGGTGCGCAACAGCCTGCTGGTGTTCCAGGATGGCGAGCTCGCCGCGACGTACCACAAGCGGCTGCTGCCGACGTACGACGTGTTCGACGAGGATCGCTACTTCGTGGCGGGCGACGAGCACTGCGTGGTCGAGGTCGCCGGCGTGCGCGTGGGGCTGGCGATCTGCGAAGACCTGTGGATGGGCGAAGATGCCGGGTATCACTGGAGATATGAAGGACGCCGGGACCCGGTGCGGTCTTTGGTCGAGGCTGGCGCGCAGGTGATCGTGGTGCCTTCTGCGAGCCCGTTCGTCGAGGGCAAGCACGAGCGCCACGTGGCGCTCGTGCGCGGGCACGCGACGAGGCAGGGCGTGTGGGTGCTGAGCCTCAACCAGGCCGGCGCGAACGACGATCTCATCTTCGACGGGCACGCGCTCGCGTTCGATCCGCAGGGGCGTCTGCGTGCGGCCGGGCCGCGCTTTGGCGAGTCGGTGACCGTTGTCGACGTTGCTGGTGACGGGGCCGACATCAACGAACCGATGCGTGAGGCGGGCGCCGATGTCGTGCTGGCCGAGGCGCTGGCGATCGGCATCCGCGACTATGTGCGCAAGACCGGCTTCTCGCGCGTCATCATTGGCCTGAGCGGAGGGATCGACTCGGCCATGACCTGTGCGCTCGCGGTCATGGCGCTGGGGGCCGACAACGTGCTCGGCGTCGCGATGCCCGGGCCGTACTCGTCCAATCATGCGCTCGGCGACGCCAGGGCGCTCGCCGACGGGCTCGGGGTGAAGCTGGTGACTGTGCCGATCGGCGAGCCGATGGCGGGCATCCGAGGCGTGCTCGATGGGGCGTTTGGCGAGATTGGCGCGACGACGCTCGGCGAGAAGCGGCCCGACATCACCGAAGAGAACCTGCAGAGCCGGCTGCGCGGCACGGCGATCATGGCGCTCAGCAACAGGCTGGGCGCGCTCGTGCTCACCACCGGCAACAAGACCGAGCTGGCCGTGGGCTATTGCACGCTGTACGGCGACATGAATGGCGCCCTCGCGCCGCTGGCCGACCTGGCCAAGATGCGTGTGTACGAGCTGGCGCGTGCGATGAACGCGAACCCCGGGGCGTTTGGCTTCGGTGCGCCGCCGATACCGGTGAACACGATCGACAAGCCGCCGAGCGCCGAACTCGCGCCCGACCAGCGTGATGACGACACGCTGCCGCCGTACCCGGTGCTCGACGAGATCGTGCGTTTGCGTGTCGAGGGGCGGCTGGGCATCGCCGAGATCATCGAGCGGACGGGGCAGGATGCCGATTCCGTCCGGCGGATGTGCCGCCTGATCGCGATCAACGAGTACAAGCGGCGGCAGTACGGCGTGGCGCTGAAGGCGACACCCGTGGCCTTTGGGCCCGGCCGGCGGATGCCCATCGCCCAGGGTTGGATCGGGTAGGCCCCTAGCATGACGGCGTGAGCACGGTGGGTTCGATCATCGAGAGCGCGTCACGCAAGCCGATCACGCTGGCAACCCTGGGGGCCATGGCCGCCCGGGGCGAGGCCTTCGCGTGCCTGACCTGCTACGACGCCAGCACGGCCCGGCTGCTCGAGCAGGCCGGCGTGCACCTGCTGCTGGTAGGCGATACCGCGGCCGAGGTGATTCTCGGACTCCCACGGACCATCGATATGCCCTTCGAGGTGCTGCTTGCCCTGACGGCAGCGGTCAAGCGGGGTGCGCCGGCCACGGTGGTCATGGGCGATATGCCGTTTATGACCTATCAGGCGGGGCCCGATGCCGCGATGGAGAACGCCGGCCGGTTCCTGGTGGAAGGCAAGGCCGACATCGTCAAGCTGGAGGCCGACGCGAGCTTTGCGCCGCTGGTGAGGCGGATGGCCTCGGCGGGCATTCCCGTGTGCGCCCACGTCGGCAGCAAGCCCCAGCACGTCGCGCTGACAAGCGGATACAAGGCCCAGGGCCGCACGCGGAGCGATGCGGACAGGGTGCTCGAGGACGCGCGGGCGCTCGAGGAGGCCGGTGCGGCGATGCTGCTGGTCGAGGCCGTGCCGAGCGAAGTCGCCGACGAATTGGTGAGCCGGGCGAAGGTGCCGGTGATCGGCATCGGCGCGGGGACGGCCTGCCACGGGCAGGTTGTTGTGCTGCACGACGTTATGGGTCTCCTGGAGAAGACGCCGGGGTTGGCCCAGCCCGTGGCGAACCTCGGGCCGGTGATCCGCGAAGCTGCTATGCAATGGGTGCGTCGGGTAGCCGAAAGAGACTTCGGCGGCAAGACGTTCACCATGCGGGAGCCCTGAAGGCCGACGGCCTGGGCTCTGCGGTGCATCAGGGTGGGCGTCCGGTTTGGGAACAAACCGGAGCTGCTCGTGCTTGGTGATTCTCGGACTCCGGGTTGTCCGCCTACGGCTCCCGGCACTGTGCGGAGGCACGCATGCGACGATTCATCACCCTTGGCCCGGCTTCGGTGGTGCTGCTGACGGCGCTGGCTGCGCTGCTGGCGGCCCCCGAGATCGTGCGCCAGACCGAGGCCCAGCAGGCCCAGACGCAGGTGCGTCTTGCCAGGCAGGAAATGGTGCAGGACGACATCCTGCTCCGCATCAATCGCGCGACGCGAGCCGTCGCACGATCGGTCGAGCCCGGCGTGGTGCACCTGATGACCGCGACGCGCTTCGGTGGTGCGGGGTCGGCCGGGTCTGGCTGGGTGTACGACGACCTGGGCCACGTGATCACCAACGCGCACGTCGTGGGCGGCTCCGATCGTGTGAGCATGCAGCTCTACACCGGCCGCGTGATGACGGCGGAAGTCGTCGGCGTCGACGTGTACACCGACATCGCGATCCTCAAGGCGCAGGACGTCACGGGCCTGGTGCCGTTGCCTCGCGCAACGGGCGAGATGCCCCAGCAGGGCGATCGCGTCTTCGCGTTTGGCTCTCCATTTAACTTCAAGTTCTCGATGAGCGAGGGCATCGTGAGCGGGCTGGGGCGAGACCCCA
>JBITAB010000055.1:0-3925 GCA_044439825.1 Phycisphaerales bacterium JB064
GCACCGATGATGATCGCGATGTTGATCGCGCCCGCAACGAGGCCGATGACGATCGCGGCGATGGCAAAGCCGCCACCCTTCTTCCGCCCGCCGGACATCGAGATCATCACCAGGGCCAGCACGCCTAGCAGCAGGCCGAGCGGGCCGACGCCGGGGATGCAGCAGGCCACCAGGCCGACGACCGACACAACGAAGGCAAAGACCGCCAGGACGCTGGTCTTGGGCTCGAGGTATTGGGGGCCGCCGGCGAAGTCTTGGGGTTGGGCGTAGGGATTGTCGGTCATGCCCGAGGGTAGCCCGCCCAGAGCCCTTCCACCGGTTGGGAGGGGCGTCGATGAGGCGGTTCAGACCACCGCGGTGACGACCTGATGGGCCTCGACGATGGCGTCGATGGCGAAGCGGACCTCGTCCTCGGTCGTATATCGCGACAGGCTCAGACGCAGCGAGCCGGCGGCCTGCTTCTTGTCCAGGCCCATGGCGCACAGCACCGGGCTGGGCTCGAGCGAGCCGCTGCTGCAGGCCGACCCCGCCGACACGCACACGCCCATCTCGGCCAGGGTGAGCAGCATGATCTCGGCGTCGGCGCCGGGCAGGGCCAGGTTGGTGGTGTTCCACAGACGCTGCGAGCGATCGCGCGGGCCGTTGACGCAGGCGCCCTCGACGCGCTCGAGCACCTCGCGCTCGAGCCGGTCGCGCATCTCGGCCAGGCGGGCCCGGTTGCCCTCGTCGGCCAGCCACTCGGCGGCGCCGCGGGCGGCCTCACCAAGGCCCACGATGCCCGGCACGTTCTCGGTGCCACCTCGACGGCCGAGTTCCTGAGAGCCGGGCGTCTGCTTGCAGAGCTTGACGCCCCGGCGGATCCACAGCGCCCCCACGCCCTTGGGGCCATGGAACTTGTGGGCGCTGAAGGTCAGCAGGTCGAAGGGCAGGGCGCGCACGTCGGTGTCCATGCGGCCCACCCATTGCGTGCCGTCGACGTGCACGGTCGCGCCGGCGGCCTTGGCCAGCTCGGCCAGTTGCTCGACGGGCTGGATGGCGCCCGTCTCGTTGTTGGCCCATTGCACGCTAAGGACGGCGACCTTCTCGTCGATCAGCTCGCGGGCCTTGCCCACGTCGATCATGCCGCCCGGGCCGACGGGCAGCCAGCGGACTTCGACACGGCCGCACGCGTGCAGGTTCTTGCCCAGGTCGCGCACGGCCGAGTGCTCGACGGGGCTGGTGACCAGAACCTTGCGACCATTCTCGTGCTCGGCCTGCTCGAGCGCGCCCCGGATGGCGAGCTGGCACGACTCGGTGCCGCCCGAACAGAAGACCAGCTCACGCTGGCCCGCGTGGATGAGGTCGGCCACCGAGCGGCGGGCCTGCTCGACGCGGGCGCGGGCGGCCTGCCCGGGCCGGTGCACGCTTGAGGGATTGGCCCAGCAGTGCTCGAGGCACTCGCACATGGCGTGCACGACCTCGGGCAGCGGTCGTGTGGTGGCGTTGTTGTCGAGGTAGGCGTTCAACGTCTGGGCAGGCCTTCGTACGCGGGTTCAGAACGGCTCAACGATCTTCGTCTTCGTCGTCCTCTTCTTCATCGTCGTCTTCGTACTCGTCGTCATCCTCTTCGTCGTCGTCCTCGTACTCCTCGCCGTCCTCGTCCTCGTACTCGTCGTCATCCTCGTACTCGTCCTCGGCCTTCTGGCGCTCTTCGAGGAGCTCCTTGAGCTGGTCGGGGTTGAGCACGCGGACGAGGCCGTCCTTGAGGCGGCGCTGGGCGAAGTTGATGATCAGGCCGAGCTCGAGCTCGAGGGCGCGCAGCTTGGCACGGGTCTGCAAGCGCTCACCCGTGCCCACCTCGCCCGGACGGGCGACGAGGTCGACGATGAAGCGGTCTTCGACGAACAGCGAGGCCGTCACCTGGCCCACGAGCTTGTCCTGGTACTTCACGTCGATCTTGCGATCGGCGGTGTGCTCGATGCCCGCTTCCTTCATCTCGATCTGGAGGGCCTTGTTATAGAGCTCGATGGGCAGGCCCGGGCCCAGGGCCTTGTGCACCTCGATGGCGCAGCCGATGACGCGGCGGCTGATGTCGGTCAGCTCGGGATCAAGAGCGCTCAGCGGGATGCCCTGGCGATCGTGGTTGTGATGACGCCCACCGCCTCCACGGCCCCCACCATGGCCGCCGTGACCGCCGCGACCACGACCACCGCCATGCCCGCCACGCCCGCGACCACCACCGCCGCCATACCCGCCACGGCCGCGACCACCGCCGCCGCCGCCCCGGTACTCGCCACGGTCGTTGTAGTCTCGCCTGTCGTTGCTCATATGAAGTGCTCCAAAGGGGTCACAAGGTGAATGAGAGTCGATGCTGGCAGTTCGTTTCGGCGTTGCTCGCCAGGGGTTGCATGCGGCGGGTCGTCTAAAGGCGGCTCAGAAGGCGGAAGAAGGGGCTCCAAAGGGTCGGGCCATCCCGCATATCTTGTGCCATCTTTCCCCCACTTCACCCAAGGATACCACGAACCGGGCCCGCGCACAAGGGAATCCGCACCCACCAACCCCCACTGGAACCCCACGCGGCCGGCCACGACCAATTCGTCGCTGGCCTAAGGCAGGTTCGGGGCCGCCCTTAGAAGGCCGGCGTCCGCCCGCCGTCGACCGCCAGCACGGTGCCGGTGATGTAGCTGGCCGCGGGGGTGCAATAGAAGGCGACCGCGGCGGCCACCTCCTCGGGCTCGCCCAGCCGGCCCATGGGGATGGAAGCCAGGGCCTCGTTCTTGACGGCCTTGGCGTCGCTGCCCTGCCGCTGGGCCTTGGCGTCGAAGAGGCTGCTCAGCCGGGCCGTATCGGTAAAGCCCGGCAGCACGCTGTTCACGGTGATCTTGTCCTTTGCAACCTCGCCAGCGAGGGTCTTGGCCCAGGCGGCCACGGCCGCCCGCACGGTGTTGCTGACCCCCAGACCGGGGATCGGGCACTTCACCGAGGTGCTGATGATGTTGACGATGCGGCCGTAGCCCCGGCTCTTCATGCCCGGAATGACCAGGTTGGCCAAACTCTGGTTGTTCACCAGGTGGGCGGTCATGCCCTTGAGGAACGCCTCGCCGGTGGCCTCGGTGATGGGCCCGCCGGGGGGCCCGCCGGTGTTGTTGATGAGGATGTCAAAGGCCCCGCCGGCCCGGTCCATCGCGCCCGCGGCCTCGTCGAGCACCATCTCGGGCTGGTGGAAGTCGGCCACGGCGATGTCGTGCTCGACGCCGTCGACCACGGGCAGCTCGGCCATGGCCCCGCCCAGCCGCTCGGGGTCGCGGGCAAAGAGGGTCACGCGGCAGCCCAGGCCCGCCAGGGCCACGGCCGAGGCGAGCCCGATGCCCTGGCTTGCCCCGCAGACCAGGGCGGTACGTCCGGAAAGATCGGTCTTCATGGCCGAGGATAGGTGATCAGCAAGGAAATCCACAGCCGCGAGATAGAGCCCTCTGGCGTCTCGATCTACGCACTATCCCCCATGACAACACGGCTGCTGAAGGCCAATTCGCGGCCTTCCAGAAAATCGAGGCTCTTCGGGTCAACCCTTGCGGTATATTGAGACTCAGTACGGCTCACGCAGGGCCGTTGCGAGGAGACATGACATGACCCGATCGACACTTGCCGCACTCTGCGTCGTGACCCCACTGGCGGCCATCGCGCCCGCCTTTGGCCAGGCCATCACCATCATCGATCCCGTGGGAGGCGTGTCCTTCGCCGGCGACCAGTTCACGGTGCGCATGACCGCCAGCTATGGCTCGGGCGATTACGCCATGGCGGGCATCGCGACGAGCATCGTGATCAATGAGGCCCAGGGCGAGTTCTCGGATCTCCAATTGATCTCGCCTATGGATGGCCCGGGCACGACCGCGGGCGTGGTTCGCGCGGGCGACATCAGCGGCATCTTTGCCGGGCAGCTCAACTT
>JBITAB010000056.1:0-3921 GCA_044439825.1 Phycisphaerales bacterium JB064
GGTTGCCGTTTGCTCGCATTTGGTGGGCGGGAGGTGTGGTAAGTGTTTGATTTGCAGGGGTTTATGGTGGTTTGGGTGGGGGTCGGGTGATGCGTGACGCGACGCACTGGTGGAGGATCCGGGCCAAGCTGCCCGAGCGGTACGGCCAGGCCTGCGTCGTCGAGGCTCGCGGCCGCATGAACTCGGTGCTTGTTCGGTTTGCCGACGGCCACCGGGTGATCACCAGTGCGTGGAGCGTGCGGAAGCTGCCGCGGCCTGGCGATCGTGGGTGTATGGGTATGTCATAAGGCCATGTGAACCGGGTGGATGGTGGCGCCGCGGCGGGCTCTTGGGCCTGGCCGCGGCGTTTTCGTGCGCTGGTTGGTCGGCTCGCCGGCGGGGCTGGTCTGCGGTTTGTTCGCTATGGCGGATTCGTCCGGGATGTCCCAGCTGAGCTTGGAGGCGTCCGCCGGGGGCTGGGGGTGTCCTGGCTGTCCGGGGGCGCAGGGGCTCTTTTACGGCGTTGCAAGGCGTTCTCACAACGTGTTGTGTTAAGACAACATCTCTGCGCTTCCCTCGTGGGGTAATAGATCTCTGGGACAGGTAGGACAGTTCTGGTCGCCTCGGCGGCGGGCCCATGCGGCCTGCGGCCGGGATGGGGCAATGGGCACCAGGCAATGGGGCCGGATGGCGGGGCCGGTGCGGCCTGCGGCTGAGGGGTGGCCCAAATGCCCTGGTGGCGGTTGGGTGGTGGTGGCGGTGGGGGCTGGGGTGTCGGCGTGGCGTCGGGCTGGTGGGGTTGGGCTGGCTCTTGGCGTGGGGGTTGGCGTTGGGGGTTGACGTGGGGGCTCGGGTGGGCTAGCTTGTGGCCTCACCCGGTGGCGACCGCCTCTTGACGGAGACGGTCGTGGCAGCTCAAGCGGCTGTACAACTTGGGATTCTGGCCTCTGGCCATCAAGCGTCGTTCGGCGGGTTCTCGCCGGCGGCGTTGCGTCGTGCGCGGGCGAGGACGCCTAAGGCCGTTCTGGCGGTGCTGGGCCAGCCTGGTGCGTCGGTGCGGTCGGGCTCGGGTCCGGCGCTGGGCGACCATGGGCGGGCGTGCCCGAACCTTCGCGTGCGTATGACGGGGCTGGCCAGCGGGTCGGGGCTGGTGAGCGAGCTGGCCGGCGGGGCCGATGGCGATGGCGGGGCTTGTGCTGGTGGTGGGCTGGAGGCGACGACGGACCCGTTCGATCGGGCCCATCGCCAGTTTGGCACGGGCACGGGCGCCGAGCTGCTGGTGAGCGGCCGGGTGGCGGTGTTCGCCCGGCCTCGGCAGTACCACAGCAGCTACATGGTGGGCCGCCTCGGGTCGCGCGTGAGCTTCGAGACGATGGTGGAGCGGACGGCCGAGCGTGCGGCCCGGCTGGGGCTGGACCGCGGGCCGACGATGGCCCAGGCGGTGGTGGGCCGCCTGGCGTCGATGGACGACCACGCCGCGCGCACGGTGGTTCGTGGGGCCGAGCTGAAAGAGCGATACGGCGAGAGCGCGAGCGAGCGTGCCGAGGCCGCGTCGATGGCCGAGCACGAGCTGAAGGTGCGCGCCATTCTGGGGGGTGGGGCGTGATTGAT
Source organism: Phycisphaerales bacterium JB064 (assembly GCA_044439825.1). Taxonomy (GTDB): domain Bacteria; phylum Planctomycetota; class Phycisphaerae; order Phycisphaerales; family UBA1924; genus JAHCJI01. Next base: position 1,591 of record JBITAB010000056.1, read on the forward strand.
CGGATGCTGCATGATCTGGCGACGAACCTTCTTCATGTGGCCATCGCGGTCACGTGGCTGGGTGGTGGCTTGCTCTATTGGATGGGTCTCAAGCGGTGGTTTCGCAACGCGAGAGAGACGTGGTGGATCGTCGCGTGGCTTCTGCACTGCCGCGGCGATCGGGCCAAGGCCAAGCGTGCGCTGACGGCCGCGATACGTGCGGATGAGCATGTGGGCGGTGGGGCGTGAGCGTGCACGTGGCCGACGACTGGCGGACGCCCAGCAAGAAGCAGAAGCGGACGCCAGAGCAGGCCCGCACGGCGTGGGAGCAGGCGTGCCGGAGCAAGTGGCGGGCGCTGTACCTGGTGATGAAGGCCAAGCTGGTGGCCGTGGACGAGGGCATCTCGACGATCGAGCGCGAGTTCCTGCCCGACGTGGTGACCGAGGACGGCACGACCGTGGAACGCCGCATCGCCGGCGGCCAGCCGCTGGGGCTGGCGCTGGCGCGTGGGGGCGGGGTGCCTTTGCTGGGGAGTAGTTGAACATGAGCAAGATGCTGACCGACAAGGACATCACGGCCGAGGAGGCCATCTTCGGGATGCGTGAGACGCTGGCGCACAAGCTGCGTGTGGCCGAGCTTCTGGCCGACGTCGCCGGGCGGCTGGTGCAGCGGGCGATCCACCACGACGACAGCAAGTTCGACGAGGTGGAGTTTCCGACGTTCGCGGCGATCACGCCAAGGCTCAAGGGCGTGACCTACGGCAGCGACGAGTACAAGGCGACGCTGGCCGAGTTCCGGCCCGCGATCGAGCGGCACCAGAAGACCAACACGCACCACCCCGAGTTCTTCGGCGAGCGTGGCATCGCGGGCATGAGCCTTCTGGACCTGATGGAGATGCTGTGCGACTGGAAGGCCGCCACCGAGCGGCACGACGACGGCGACCTGCGGCGGTCGATCGAGATCAACGCGCAGCGGTTCGGCTATGGCGAGGAGATCAGCAACCTGCTGACCGTGACGGCCGTGCGTCTGCGTCTGATCCCGCCGGAGGCGGAGGCCTCGCCGGAGGCGAAACCTTGAGCGTGGTCGTGCGTCGGGGCGTTGTGTCGGGTTCGTTCCTTGCGATCGCGGGTCGGTTGCCTCTGGATGGTCCCGACGCGTGGCTGGCGCCGTTGCGCCAGTCGATCGAGCCCGGGGCCATGCTGACGCGCAAGGCGTGGGCGGCGGATCCGTGGCTGGCGGCGGCCGAGGCGGTGTCGCTGTATCTGGCCGTCATGCACTGCGGGACGGCGTGGGAGGCAACTTCGCCGGAGGCGAAATCATGAGTTATGCCAAGGGCACGAGCGTGTCGGTTGCGAAGACCAAGGGCGAGATCGAGGATCTGCTGGGGCGGTACGGCTGCGACAAGTTCATCGCGGGGACCGAGGGGGCCCGGGCGATGCTGGGCTTTCGCATCCCGGGTGGTGAGGGCCACCCGTTGCAGGTTCGCATCACGCTGGAGCTGCCCGATCCGGATGATGACGCGTACTGGATGACGCCGGCCAAGGGCAAGATGCGCAGCGCCGACGCGGCCCGTGCGGCGTGGGAGCAGGCGTGCCGGAGCAAGTGGCGGGCGTTGTACCTGGTGATGAAGGCCAAGCTGGTGGCCGTGGACGAGGGCATCTCGACGATCGAGCGCGAGTTCCTGCCCGACGTGGTGACCGAGGACGGCACGACCGTGGAACGCCGCATCGCCGGCGCCCAGCCGCTGGGGCTGGCGCTGGCGGGTGGGGGCGGGGTGCCCTTGCTGGGGAGTAGTTGAGATGAGGAGTGGCAACGGGCAATTGGCAATGGGCAATGGGGCGAAGCCTGTGGCCCCGCCGGCGAGGCGACAGGCATGAGGCTGCTCTCGCTCTTCACCGGCATCGGCGGCATGGACCTGGGGCTCGAGCGTGCGGGCTTCGAGGTTGTTGGGATGTGCGAGATGGACGCGTTCTGCCGGCGGGTGCTGGCGCGGTGGTGGCCTGGGGCGCCGGTGTTCGAGGACGTGCGCTCGGTGACGGGCGTCAGCGTGCGCGAGGCGTGCGGGCCGATCGATGCCGTGTGCGGTGGGTTCCCGTGCCAGGACATCTCGACGGCGGGCAAGGGCGCGGGGATCGACGGCGAGCGCAGCGGGTTGTGGCGGGAGATGCACCGTGTTATTCGAGAAACGGAGCCACGTTGGGTTATCGCTGAGAACGTGCCTGCTCTGCGAGCTCGAGGCGCTGACCGGGTGCTCGATGACCTGGAAGCATCGGGCTACGCCTGCTGGCCGGTCGTGGTTGGTGCTCGCCATGTCGGGGCGCCCCACCGACGCGACCGCGTCTTCATCGTGG
>JBITAB010000057.1:0-16868 GCA_044439825.1 Phycisphaerales bacterium JB064
GCTGGCCGCCCTGGAGAGGCTGATCGCGATGGAAGCCGACGACCACGTCCGCCAAAACCTCATCGAGCAGCGCGATGACCTGCGCGAGCGCATGGCGGCGGGGCTCTACGGGCCCGAGGGCGAATAGCACCGGCCCACGCCCGCCTCCCCTCCGGCCCATTGCCAATTGCCTATTGCCCATTGCCACGAACGTCGATGGACGCTCGTGGCAATTGGGAATTGGCAATGGGCAATTGGGAAGAGCAGACGCCGCGCTGCCGCGCGATCAGCCGGCTTCCTTCCCCGAAGCTTCCACCGGCGCGATCGCGCCGGCGATCTCTTGCTGGTTGCCGCCCGCGCCCAGCGGGAGGGTGACCGGCAGCGAGAAGGCGCTGACGCCGCCCACGCGCTCGCCGCGGACGCGGTAGCCCACGCTCGCGACGCCGCTGGGGGTGGTGGGATCGATGTAACTTCGCTCGGGCACGGTGGCGATGGTCGTCCACGGGCCCGTCTGGCCGGCGGTGCTGGTCGTGCGGCGTTGCAGCGTGAACACCGTGCCGCCCTGGCGCGTCCCGCCCCATGCAAGATTGGCCCGGCCCTCGGTATCTAAGGTGACCTTCACGCCGGTGGGCACCGCCGGCGGGCCAAGGGGCTCGCGGTCCTTGGGCGGGGCGATGGAGGCCAGGGCGTACACCGCGTCGGGATTGGCGCTGTTCTTGGCGAACGAATCGATGGCGCGGATGCACCCGCGGCCGTCGCTCACCGCGCCGCCGATGGCGCTCAGCCAGGACACGCGGGCGTCCTTGGCGGCCTGGCGCTTCTGCTGGTAGTCGGCGTAGGCCGCTCGCGCGGCGGTGGTGGCCGTCGTGGTCGAGGTGGCCAGCTCGAGCGGCACGCCGATGGCAGCCTGGTTCTCCTGCCAGCCGTCGACGCGGCCTTCTAAGTACTGCAACTGCTCGATCTTCTTTTGTGGCAAACGCATGGGCGTCTCCGGGTCTGTGGCCGCGCGGGAATTCTTCCAATGGTCGCCCAACGGCCGGGTTGGCGCGGCCCCGCCCACCATGGACGGCGGCCACGACCCATGCATCGACGCGTCGGGAGGGCGACTTGACTTCGATCGCACCGCTACAAAGATTTTTATTCGACCATCCCCGAGCGGCCGGGCCCAAACCCCGCCAATCTTCCCCATTGCCCATTGCCAATTCCCAATTGCCACGAACGCCCAGCGACGGCCATGGCAATTGGGAATTGGCAATGGGCAATTGGGCGGAAGGGTACCGGCGCGCGGGCGCGGGCCGGCGCGGATGATGGCCGGACCTTGGCGCTTCTCGGACGCAACGGCGAAAAACCGGCCAGAACCCGCGGTTTTTCGCCCCGAGAACGCGAGGCCCTGGGCGTGTGTAACTCGAAACCGAAGATGTACGACGATGCGCACGAAAGATTCGACGATGCGCCGGACATGGATGACGACGCACCAGAGCGGTCCGACGATGCGCCGCCGCGGCACGACGACGCATCGAAGGGGCACGACGATGCGCCGGAACCGCACGGCGTCGTCCCGGAGCGGTGCGGCGACGCACGGGAGGAAAACGACGGCGTCACGCGCCGTTGCCGCTCCCCCTCAGCCCGCCACGGCCGCCCCCCGCGCGGCGTGCCCGACCACCGCCCCGCACTCCGGGCACGCCGCGTGCGGCTCCAGCCCATCGCGGTTATACCCGCACCCAAGACACCGCCCGCACCGCCGCCGCAGCGTGCGACGAATCAAGATCGGCGTGCGCCACGCGATGAAGAGCAGGAGGGCGTAAAAGAAAGTGTTTATGAGGAAGCCGGGCCAGAGGGGGAGCAGGGGGAGGGCGAAGCGGTCGAGAGAGTCGTGGCCGGTCAGGCCGCTCGTCGCCGGCCAATCCGGTCGTGTCGGCCAGGGCGCCGGCGCTAGCCCGCCACGCAGCGAGAGCGCCGGCGTGCGCGTGAAGGCGTCGTACCGCGTGCGGCCGGGAGACGGCGACGGCTCGTAGTGCCCGAACGCGCCGCTGTAGGCGCCCAGCCCCAGCGCGTGTATGGGCCACCCGACCCGGATGACGACGAGCGATTCCCACGACGCGCCGGGTCGCTCCGGGTCGTCGCCATCGGGGCTCGCGAACTGGATGACCGCAACGTCCCAACTGTCGCGCCGCCAACCGAAGCGTTCGCGTTGGGTGACGCCGCCCATCGGGAAGCCCTCGCCCCGAGCGAGCGCGTGCGCTTCGGGGATCCGGCGGTGGGTCGACCAGGGCGGAGCCGAGAAGTGGATCGATGGCTTGTCAAGGCGATGCACGATCTTCGTGTCATCGTCGGACCACACGGCGTTCGTGCCCGCACGCTCCATGCGCCACCGGTGCCAGCCATGGATCCCCCACGACGTGAGCACCATCGCCACCGCCCCCAGCAGGACGAACACGAGCAGCGTGCGGATGGCCCGGCGGCAACGCATGCGCGAAGCCTACGCGCGGCGTGCCAGCCTCCGCCTCTTCCCAATTGCCAATTGCCCATTGCCAATTGCCACGTCTGCCCCACACTCCGGGCACGCCGCGCCGGGATCGAGCCCGTCCCGGTCATAGCCGCACCCAACACACCGCCCACGCCGCCGGCGCAGCGTGCGACGCACGAAGATCGGCGTGCGCCACGCGATGAAGAGCAGCAGGGCGTAGAAGAGCGTGTTTATAAGAAAGCCGGGCCAGAGGGGGAGCAGGGGGAGGGCGAAGCGGTCGAGGTTGTGCGTGGTCGCGGCGGGGTTGCGCCAGAGCTCGAGCCCGTGGCCCAGCGACAGGCGCGGCGAGCCCAGCGGCTCGGGAGCCTCGCCCAGTCCGACCGAGCGTGCATCGTGCGAGACCACGCGCATGGCTGGCAGAGGCATACCGGCCTCGAACCACTCCAGCGTCTCGAAGGTGTCGATGCGCGACCGGCCAGTGCCGTGGGAGAACATGGCCACGTTGCGGTCGGCCCGCCACCCGAACGCCTCACGGCGTTGCCACTCCTGGGGAAAGAAACCGGCCGTCTCGATGACGTGCATCGAACCGGGGACACGCCGCCACGCGAGCCACCTCGCCCGCAGCCCGTCCGGGTCGCCGTCGGCATGCACGGGCCACGATGACATCGCCCGCGCCGCGCGGAACCGCGCCGCATGGAGCGCCCACGACGAGCCAGCCGTCACGATCGCCCCCAGCAGGACGAACACGAGAGCGGTGCGGATGGCCCGGCGGCAACGCATAGCGGGAGCCTACGCGCGACGGAGCACCCTCCCCCTCTTCCCAATTGCCAAGTGCCCAATGCCAATTGCCACTCCTCTCCGACCCATTGCCCATTGCCTCTCGCCCATTGCCCCGCCCCGGGAATCAAACCGCCCCGCCATAGGATCATCCGCCCTATGACCACCACGAGCACCGACGTCCACCGCCTCCTCGAGCCTCTCATCGCCGGCACGCTGCCCGCCGCCACGCGGGTGTGGATGGCCCCGCTCACGCGCAGCCGCAGCCGCCAGCCGGGGGACATCCCCTGGGAGCTCAACGCCGAGTATTACGCCCAGCGGGCCGACCCCAAGAAGGGGGCCGCCGTCATCATCAGCGAGGCCACGCAGGTGAGCCCGCAGGGCAAGGGCTACGCCTTCACGCCGGGCATCCATTCCAAGGAGCAGGTCGAGGGCTGGAAGCTGGTGACCGACGCCGTGCACGCCAAGGGCGGGCTGATCGTCGCGCAGCTCTGGCACGTCGGGCGCATCAGCCATGTCGACCTGCAGCCCGATGGGCGGCAGCCGGTGGCGCCCTCGGCCATACGGGCCGAAAGCAAGACGTACACGAGCAAGGACAGCGGGCTGGTGCCCACGAGCGAGCCGCGGGCGCTGGGGCTCGACGAGATCCCCGGCGTCGTCGATCAGTTCCGCCAGGCCGCCCAGAACGCGATGGACGCGGGCTTCGACGGCGTGGAGATCCACGGCGCCAACGGCTATCTCCTGCAGCAGTTCCTGCGGCGCTCGAGCAACCAGCGCACGGACGCGTACGGCGGCGGCCTCGAGAACCGGGCCCGCTTCTGCCTCGAGGTCGCCCGCGCCGTGCTCGACGTGTGGGAGCCCGGCCGCGTGGGCTACCGCGTCAGCCCGCTGGGCGAGGGCGATGGCGACGAGCAGGACAAGCCCATCGACACCTACGCCTACCTCGCCGCCGAGCTGGGCGCGCTGGGCCTGGGATACATCCACGTGGTCGAGGAGTTTGGCCAGGCCACGCGCACGCCCGAGAGCGAGCCGGTGTTCGACGCCATCCGCCTGGCCTTCCGCAAGCACGGCGGTGGGGCCTACGTCGGCAACGGCGGCTACGACGGCGCGAGCGCCGAGGAACGCATCGGCAACGGCAAGGCCGACGCCATCGCCTTCGGCAAGCCGTTCATCAGCAACCCCGACCTGGCCGAGCGGCTGCGCACCGGCGCGGCACTGAACGAGTGGGATCGCGACACCTTCTATGGCGGCGGGCCCGAGGGATACACCACCTATCCGGCCCTGGGCTGAGTCGATATTGGCCCTGAACAGGCTGGGGCCTTCCCGAACCGGCGTCGAACCCGGTGGCGGGGGGTGAATATCCGGTCATCCATGGGGTTGGTGCATCACGGACAGCAGAACCCACGGAGGCAGCCGATGGCCCTGGCCGACCGACCCCTGACCACTCGCATCGCGACAATCGCCGCCGTCGCGGTCCTCACCGGCACCATGGCGCTCGCCAGCGTGCTGCGTCCGGTACCCTTCGGCTCGTCCGCGAGCTTTTCCGCCCAAGAGGCCGCCCAAGAGTCCAGAGACATGACCACCGCTCATACCCACGATGCTCCCACCGGCCACAGCGTGCCGCTCAAGGTCTTTGCCACCAACGGCGGGCTCGTCGGCCCCGTGCCGCTGCCTCGCCTCGAGCTGACCGACGAGCAGTGGAAGGCGCGGCTCGATCCCGAGGCCTACCGCATCCTGCGCAACGCGGGCACCGAGGCGGCCTTCTGCGGCACGCTGCTGGATAACAAGAAGGAAGGCGTGTACGCCTGCGCCGGCTGCGGCCTGCCCATGTTCTCCAGCGAGGCGAAGTTCCAGAGCGGCACGGGCTGGCCCAGCTTCTACAAGCCCGTGGCCTCCGAGAACATCAACATCAAGGAGGACACCAGCTACGGCATGCGCCGTCTGGAGATCCTCTGTGCCCGCTGCGATGGCCATCTTGGCCACGTCTTCAACGACGGCCCCGAGCCCACGGGCTTGCGATTCTGCGTCAACAGCGAGAGCCTGAGCTTCACCGAGGCGAGCGACGTCGCGAGCCTGGGCGAGGTTGGCGTGGCCTACTTCGCGGGCGGCTGCTTCTGGTGCGTCGAGGGCGTGTTCGAGCAGCTCGCCGGCGTGCATGACGTCTCGAGCGGCTACACCGGCGGCCACCAGAACCCAGAGACCCTGCCGGTGACCTACAAGCAGGTCTACACCGGCGCGACCGGCCACGCCGAGACGGTGCGCATCGTGTTCGATCCCAAGGTGATCAGCTACGAGGATTTGCTCGAGGTGCACTTCGCCACGCACGACCCGACGACGCTCAATCGCCAGGGCGCCGACGTGGGCACGCACTACCGCAGCGCGATCTTCTACGCGAACGACCAGGAGAAGCGGGCCGCGCAGAAGTACATCGACGCCCTGACCGCCGAGAAGGCCTTCAAGGACCCCATCGTCACCACGCTCGAGCCGCTCAACGGCTTCCAGGTGGCCGAGGATTACCACCAGAACTACGCCGAGCTGAACCCCGACCAGCCCTACATCTGCAACGTCGCCACGCCCAAGATCGAGAAGGTGCGGGCGAAGTTTCCCCAGAAGCTCAAGACGAAGTAAGGACTATCGCCGGACTCATCCGATCCGTGGATCGACCCAGCGGTAGAGCACGTCGACGGCCAGGTTGAAGATCACCAGCATCGTCGCGAACACCAGCACCACGCCGATGATCAGGAACAGGTCCTTGTTCTGCACGCCGTTGACGAAGTGCTGGCCCATGCCCGGCACGTTGAACACGCGCTCGACGATGAAGGAGCCGGTCATCGCCAGGGCGGCGGCCGGGCCCAGATAGCTGAGCACGGGCAGGAAGGCGTTCTTGAGCGCGTGCCGCAGCAGCACGACGTGCTCGGCGACGCCCTTGGCCCGGGCCGTGCGGACATAGTCGGTCGCGAGCGCGTCGATCATGCCCATGCGCGTCAGGCGGGCGATGTACGCGGCGAAGGGCAGGCTGAGCGTGATGGCGGGCAGCAGCATGTCCTGCGGCCCGGCGCTTGAGCCCACCTCGCCGATGCCAAGCCACACGGGGAACACGAGCAAGAGCACCGTGCCGATCACGAAGCTCGGCAGGCTGATGCCGATGAGCGCGACGACGAGTGTGGTCAGGTCGGCCACCGAGTTTGGCTTGACGGCGCCCACGATGCCCGCGATGGTGCCCACGCCCAGCGCGATGAGGATGGCGATGGCGCCCAGCGTGATCGAGACCGGCAGCGAGTCGCGCACGATCTCGTTGACCGTCCAGTCTTCGTACTGCAGGCTCGGGCCGAAGTCGAAGACGTATCGGCGGGGTGGGGCCTGCCCGTCGGCCTCGGCCCGCTCGCGCTCGCGTTGCAGCTCGCCGCGCATGGCATCGCTGGCATACGCGAAGCCCGTTGCGTTGGCGAGGTAGGACCAGTAGAAGTTCGGGAAGCTGTCGAGGTTGTACTGCCGCTTCATCGCCTCGATGACCTCGGCCTTGGGCTGGCGGCCCTCGGGGTTCTCGAGCGGGTTGCCGGGGATGGCCCACGCGAGCGAGAGCGTCAGGGTGTAGATCACCAGGACGATGATGGGAAGCTGCACGAGGCGGCGGAGGATCAGACCAAGCATCGGATTACTCCCCGCCCTTCTCGCCCGCCCCGGTGCGCAGGGCGAACAGGTCCTCGCGATCCAGGATCGCCGTCTCGACGCCGCGCGGGTCGAGCGCGGCGCTCTCGTCCATCGGCGGTAGCAGCGGCATCGTCAGCACGCGGTCGGTCCCCTTGCCGTCCCCAATCACGTCGAAGAGGTAGATGTTCTGCTCGGTCCGGGGATGGGGGTTCAGCCCGCTGAGCTTGTCGGGGTCGAACAGGTACACCGTCATGTAGTGGAACAGCGGCACCAGCGGCAGGTCCTCGTCCATCGTGATGCGCTCGGCCTCGCTCAGCAGGGCCATGCGCTTCTCGGGGTCGAGTTCCACCCCGGCGTCGTCGAGCAGCTTCTCGTAGCGCGGGTTGTGGTACTTGCGGTCGTTGTTGCCGTCGTCGATGCGGTTGATGTCCAGGAAGGTCGTCGGATCGCCGTAGTCGCCGTACCAGCCCGCCCGGCTGACCATGTAGTTCTGGTTCTTCAGGTCGTCGCGGAAGACCTTGATCTCCTTCTGGGCCAGCCGCACGCTGACGCCCAGATACTCCTGCCAGTTCTTCTGCACCACCTGGGCGATCAGGTCGTGCCCGCCGTCCTTGTTGAAGAGGATCTCGATGGTCGGCACGTCGCTCGGCCGCTGGTACCCCGCCTCGACCAGGAGCTGACGCGCCTTGGTGATGATCGCCTGCCGCTCGTCCTCGGTCTTGGCGTCGCTGATGCAATCGAGGCCCTCGGGGCTCTCGTACCCGCCGATGGAGCCCTTGGGGATGATCGTCCGCGCCACCGGGTTGCCAAGACGTTGCACATCGTCGACGATGCTCTGCTTGTCCACCGTCATCGCGAAGGCCCGCCGCACGCGCGCGTCGGCGAAGGGGTTCTTGCGGCCATCGGGCAGCGTGGGCAGACAATTGAAGTTGTACCAATATGTGCCGAAGGCGGGCACGGCGTGGATGTCCTTGCGCGGGTCGTCGGGCAGGTGGCGATCGATCTCGAACATGTCCATGCCCTGGGCCCGCAGCTGTTCGTACTGCTCGCGGTTCTCGTCGTAGAAGCGCATCTTGTCGGTCAGCATGTCGGCCCGGTACGCCGGCGTCACGTCGCTCACCCAGTCGACAACGCCCGAGGTGTACGCCAGCACCGCGGCGTTGGGGTCGTTGATCGAGGGCGTGCTGATGGTCTCCAGGTTCAGCGACGAGCGGTTCCAGTAGTGGGGGTTCTGCTCGAAGCGCATGTCGCGCTTGAAGCGCCAGCTCGTGAGCATGTAGGGCCCGTTGCTGACGAGCTCGGGCGGCTTGGTCCAGCCGGTCTTGGCCTGGATGAACCCCGTCTGCGGGTCGACGCTCTCGTACTGCCTCACCAGCGGCGGATACACCGGGTAGAACACCGCGAAGGCCAGCAGGTCGAGGAAGTAGGGCGTAGGCATCTCCAGCTTCACCCACAGCGTGCGGTCGTCCACCGCCCGCAGCTGCACCATCTCGTCAAACTTCGCCTGGGCCTCTTCCCACAGCGCCTCGGCCTCCACGCGCCGCGCATCGCCCGAGGCCTCGCTCGAGGTGAAGGCGTCGAGCTGCTCCTCGCGCCACGTCGCGAAGTCGGCCGCGCCGTCGATGAGCTGGAACAGCTTCGTGTAGTCCGCCGCGGTATCGGGCAGGATGGCCCGCCGCCAGCTATAGACGAAGTCATGTGCCCGCACGGGCTCGCCGTTGCTCCACGTCGCGTCGTCGCGGATGTGGAAGGTGTACTCCAGCCCGTTCTCGCTGACCTCCCAGCGTTCGGCCGTCGCCGGGATGATCGCGTAGTCGTGCGTGAACACGTCGTTGGCGACCAGCCCCTCGAACAGGATGCGGGCCACCCGCAGGTCCTGCATCCAGCTCATCTTCTGGAGGTCGAGGGTGTTGACGTCGCCGCGATTGACGAACGCGAAGTCGGCCCGTGGCATGGGCCGATCGGTTACCAGCGTGGCGGCCACCACCAGCACCAGCAGGATCACGGGCGCGAAGATCTTCACCATGGGCGCACTGTACGACGGCCTCGCCCCTGCGGCGCGGCCGGCGTGGCCTCATTCGCTGTCAGTACAGGGCTCAGCCGCCCAACTTAGCTGCCCGAATCAGCCGCCGATATTGAAGCGGTCGCGGGGCAGGCTGAAGTCGTTCTCGAGTGCGCCCAGCAGGTTGGTGTACGCCCGGCGGTAGCCGTCGCCGTCGTCCTGGGTCGAACGCTGGAAGTTCTCCACCAGGTTGGCGGCGGAGAGGCGGCCCTGCGTCGCCTGGGGCAACTGCAGCAGCGTGGGCGTGGTCTGGGCCACCTGGAGGGCGGTACGCACCGTGCCACGGATGCTCTGGGCGTTGGCGGCATCGATCGTGCCCGAGCGCTCGGCCCGCACATAGCGGAAGCCCAGGGCGCCGGCCCGGCCGTACATCTGCATGACGGCGCTCTGCCAGCTCGCGCCGATGTTGCCACGACGCTGCGTCACAGCGGTGCGGATCTCGCCCATGGCGCGGATCAGCGGGGTCACGCGAGCGCCAAGGTTCGCGTCCATCGGCAGCGTGTTCATCCGCTCGCCCACGGCGTTGGTCAGCCGCTCGCCAGAGCGGGCGCCAAAGCCGGCGATGGCCGCCTCGGGCACGGCCATCGCGTCGATCAGCGCCTTCACGCTCGCGTCCAGGATGCTGCGGTCGTCCGCCTTGGTCAGGATATCAGACAGGGCGGTGACGGCCTCGTTGCCCACCTGGCCCTCGAATGCAACAGGTGCGAAGCCCGCGGCGCGGAACGCGTTGCTGAGCCCCGAGATCGCCGCGAAGCGGATGGCGACCTGGTCGCTGCTCGAAGCAGAGGTAAGCGAGCGCACGGCCCGGTCGGTCGCGAGCCAGCCGGTCAGTAGCGCCGCGTTGACGCCTCGGTAGACGTCGCTTCCGTTGATGGCCTGCTGCAACTCGCTGCCAATGCCCTGGTCCATGGCCAAACGGAAGGCGGCGGAGGTGTCTCGACGCACGAGCGGCTCGGTCAGCCGGCGGCGCGCCTCACGGGCGGCCTCGGGAGACTCCGCGTTCACCAGCGCCCAATTCGTGCGGGCCCAGTCGGCCACGGCCTGCTCGTCGCTCGAGCTCAGCGTCGACTTGGTCGCGATGTCGGCAGGAAGCTCGGCTTGGGCAAACGCGACGCTGGGCATCAGCATCGCGAGCACGACCGCCAAGATCCGCGGCAGGGTTCCTTGCAAGGGCTGGCTCCTCATCACGCCAAACGAAAACCAAGAACAAAGGGCCAGCGGGGCCCGGGCACCGATCGGCAGGACATGCCGTAGAGGCTGTCCGGTACGCCAACCCCAGGCCAGGCGGTTCCAGGGGCCCCAAACCTAGCCGAACACCAACGCGCCGTCAATATCAGAACACGACCGCGACGAGCGATCGTGCCCATTCAAAAACCGATCAGAGCAGCCCAGCTTCTGGCAGCCGCCCTCAATACACCTCGAGGAACATCCGCCGGGTCGGCTTGACCTGCCGGTGCACCATCTTCCGCGTCCACTCCCCGACATCGCCGGCCACGTCCGGATCGATGGTCAGGTACCTCTGCAGCCACTGGGGTTCCAGCGTCCGGGCCAGGCCCTGCACGATGCCGAGTTCCATGCCCAGCAGGCCGCAGACATAGATCAGCCCGCGCTCGCCGCACAAGATCGGCGCGAGCTCGTCGGCGTTGCGTTCGAGCCTGTCCTGCACATAGCAGCCGGGCGACGCGTCCTTGTGCGCGTGGCGGCTGATGGTTGGCAGATAGGTGAAATTCGCGTGCTTTTCGGCGAGATCACAGAACAACTCGTCGTACAGCAGGTCGGTCTCGTAGGGGGCGCCCATGACCAGCGCGATGCGGCTCTGCGGCGCGCGACGCACGAGGTCCAGCACCATCCCGCGAAACGGCGCGATGCCCGTGCCCGTGGCGAAGAACAGGTAGTCGTGCTCATCGGGCCGGGCCGGAAGCACGAATCGCTTGCCGTTGGGCCCGCTCAGGCGCACCTCGTCGCCTGGCTTCAGATCGCACAGGAAGTTGCTGGTGACGCCAACGTGCAGGCCCGGGCCAGCGGCGTTCTCGTCGATCAGCCGCTTCACTGTCGTCGCGATCACGCCGCCCGAGCCGTCCTCACCCACGCTAGGCGACGCGATCGAATACAGCCGCAGCGCGTGAGGCCGGCCCTTCTCGTCCTCGCCCGGCGCGTGCACGCCAAAGCTCTGCCCGGGCACGAACGACCCGGCAAGAGGCGTCTGGGACACATCGATCTCGACGTGGCGGACAAAGCCAGCGGCCCGGCGGCCCTGCGTGCACCGCTCGTTGCGTGTGACGATGCCCACCGCCGGCTCGCGAGGGCCGCAGATGTGCATCTTGACCTCGGCGAGGTCAGGTCCTGGATCGGCTGGGCTAGATTTTCCTGCGGTATCAACGGCTGCCATGGACCCCGATGATAGGGGCCTCACGCGTTGGCACCGCACAAAACCGGGATGAACCCGACGATTCAGCCGCCCATTTCGGCGGTTTCGTCGCCGGTGTCCTCGCCCGAACCCATGTCGTCGGACTCTTCGGGCTCGTCCGAGCCGGCGACGCGGCCGCCCAGACGCTCGATGGCGCGATCCAGGTCGTCGGCTGCGGCTTGCAGGGCGTCACGGGTCGCGCCCTGGGCCTTGGCGCGGCGAAGGTTGCCGGCCGCGGTCTCGTAGGCCGCGATGGCGTCGCGCTTCATGCCCTGGGCCTGCTGGGAGAGCTCGTCGGCCTGGGCGGTCAGACGAGAGGCAAGCTCGCCCTGGCCGCGATCGGCAAGCCCTCGAAACGCACTGGCCGTCTGCTCCATGCTCATCGCGCGGCGGGCCAGCACATCGCCCAGGATGCGGCTCGCACCCGCGGCGGCAAGCGTGCCGTCGGCGGCGCCGCCACTCGCGCGGCGGGCGGCCGAGGCGGCCTTCTCGAGCGACTGGCGGGCCTCGCTCACCGAAGCCTGGGCCTCGTCCTTGTGCAGCGCCATGATCTCGGTCGCCAGCGTGACAAGCTCTGCGGAGAACTCACGGGCCGAGGCCTGGGCGGCCGAGGCGTCATCGGCCGAGCGGCGGGCCTGCTGGGCCACGCTCTCGCGGGCCTCGCTCAGGATGGCAAGCTGGGCGTTGATCGCGTCGATGCGAACGCCGGCGGCCTCGACCTGGGGGCGGAGCACCGAACGCTCGGCGTCGAGCGTGCTCGCACGCACCTCGAGCCCATCGGCGCGGCGACCGGTCTCGCGTGCTTCTTCGATGCTCTGGGCGGCCTCGATGGGGTCCTGGCGCAGCGCCTGGTCACGCAGCGAGCTCTCCTGAGCGCGGATGCCGCCGACCTGGCCCTCAAGGTCATCGATCTGGGTGCCCAGAGCGGCGACCCGCTGCTCCAGTTGCTCGCGCTTGGCCTGGGCCTCACTGAGCTGCTGCTGGAGCTCGCTGGTGCGGCTGTCGATGCCACGACGCTCGGCGGCTGGGTCGTAGCTACCCAGAGCGGCGGCGGTCTGCTGGGCCGACACGCGGGCGGTCTCCAGCGACACCATGCGGTTGAGCTTGGAGGCGATCTCGTGCTCGATCTCGACCAGGCGGCTGAGGGCGGGACGCGCCAGCCCGGTCTCGACCTGGGCGCTCAGCAACGCGGCGACGGCCTGCTGGGCGGCCGAGCCGCTGCTGGCCGGGCCGAGCTCGCCCGCGGTAGCGCGGTAGCCCTTGGTGGCGAACTCGTCGCTCACGGGCGCGACCGAGCCGGGCGAGATCGTGCGGAGCTGGATGCTCGCGTCGCTGATGGCCTGGGCGCCGGGGTCCTCGTTGTCGCAGCCGGCCAGCACGGCGGCCAGCACCACTGCCACGCCCGCCTTGGCCACCAGAGCCCGGGCGCCACGCCCGCCGATACCACCTGCCACGCGAGTTGCCATCCAAACGCCTCCAGTTCCCGTGTGCCTTACGACGCGACCCATAGCACCCGGGCGACCCGCCCGTAACGCCAAACTAGCCGCCTGTTCGCCCAGACACCCCGGGCGGTTCTTCCATTTGAGCGCCCAGTCTAGGGCGGCCCCTCTACCTCGGGCCGGCGGGCTCACCAGCCCCGTTGCCGCCAGCATCGGGCTCCTCGAAGGGCCCCGCGGGCTCCTCAGGCTCGGGCTCGGCGGCCTGGGGTTCACCCGAGCCTGGGGGATACTCGATGGGGTATTCCGGCCTGGGCTGGTAGAGCGTGCGGATCCACGCGGCGGTCGCCCGCCACCGGCTGTCCTCGGTCCTCTGGAAGACCTCGCGCCACGCGTCGCCGTCTCCACGCTCGGTGGGCACCTCGGGGTGGGGGTAGAGCGAGCCCTCGCGTCGCAGGCCCAGGTGCAGCAGGGGGCTCTTGTCGGGCTCTTCCAGGTTGATCAGCGGCGTGCCGTCGTCGAGCCTGGCCCGGGTCAGGATCAGGAAGTTCGTGTAGGCCGGGCCCTCGCTGCGGGCGGTGCGATACGACAGCCTCAGGTCGCCCGCCTCGACGCCGCCGTGGCACTGGCTCGTGGCGCAGCCGGCGACGAGCCAGCCCGTGACGTCCTTGCGGAAGCGCTTCATGACCTCGGGGTCATCGAGCACCTTCACCTTGCCGTAGAACTCGCGGGCCTTGAGCTCGAACATCAGCCGCAGAACGGCCAGGGGCTCGCCGGCGATCATGGCCTGCCTGCCCTCGGGTGTCTGGGGCACGCGCGGGTTGTCGCGATAGGCCACCAGGAAGTCCTGGATGTCCTTCGGATCGATGCGGATGCGCGGCGGGTCGAGCAGGTCGATCTCGTACACGCGGATCAGGTTCACCTGCTCGGGCGAGAGCAGTTCCATGGGCTTGTCGTTGGGCGTCGGCTCGCGCTTCACGCCCTGCCCGCGCTGCTCATAGAGCAGCGCGAGCCCGGCCATCTGACGCACGAGGTCGTCGACCCGCGGGTCGCGCGGCCGCTCGCGCTGCAGCCTGGCCGCCTCGTAGTGCGCGACGTGGTAGAGCTCCTGGCCCACGAGCCACTGGATGAGTTGCTCGACGTGGTTGACGTCGCTGTCGGCGATCTCGCCTCGCCACTGCCGGTAGCGCGTCGCGAGGTCGGGCAGGCGCACGAGCCGCTCGATCTGCGACTGGGTGAACCTCCGCTCGATGCCCGCGATCTGGAGCGTCACGGCCTGGGGTGTTTCCTCGACGAGCTCGCCATCGAGGAACTGTCCTGTGCGGAAGACCAGGCGCACCGGCGCCTTGGCGCCATCGGCGCTGGCGAGCTGTGCATCGGCCTTCTGCCGCAGGGTTTCGAGATCTTGCTTGGCCTGCTGGAAGACGCCGCGGACGAACGACGGCGTGGGCCCGCCGATGAGCATGGGGTACAGCATGCCCAGCCCGGCAGCCAGCGCGAGGGCGACCCCCCGACGGGAACGGCAGCGCGGAGCGCAGTGGGGCGTGCGTACGTGGGTCAATGGTCCTCTCACCGCAGCTTGATCGACGCCAGGGCCAGCACCAGCAACAACACCCCGACGATCCACAGCCGGGCCACCACCTTGGGCTCGGCCAGCCCGCTCAGGTGAAGGTGGTGGTGGTACGGGGCGCACAGGAAGATCCGCTTGCCCTGTCCCGAACGCTTCGTCCACTTGAAATACCCGACCTGGAGCACGACGGATGCGATCTCCAGAAGAAACACGCCGCACATCAGCAGGACGACGGCCTCTTGCCGGGTCACCAGGGCCAGATACCCGAACAGGCCACCAATCGCCAGGCTCCCCGTGTCGCCCATGAACACCTGGGCGGGGTACCCATTCCACCATAGGAAGCCAAGGCACGCCCCGAGCAGGGCCCCGGCCAGCACGCTGAGCTCCTCGGCCCCGGGCACATAGGGCACCAGCAGGGTCTGGGCGGTGGCCTGCCAGCCGGCCACCATCGTCAGGACCACCACGCCCGCGGCGGCGATGGCGCTCAGCCCGCCCGCGAGCCCGTCCATGCCGTCGGTCATGTTCGTGGCGTTGCTCAGCCCGGCGATCATCAGCGTGCCGATGATCACGAACAGCCCCACGGGCAGGAACCACACCCCAGGGTTCACTTCGCCGTTGCCCGGCAGCGTGGTGCGTTGGAAGGGCAGGTTGAGCACGTGGGCCATGTCCTGGCCCGAGCCGGTATCGCCGTGGCGGAAGACGAAGTATGACACGAGCGCCGCCACGCCAAGCTGGAACAGCAGCTTCTCCCACGAGTGCAGGCCCTGGCGTCCGCCCTCGCGGCGCGAGGCCAATATCTTCAGCACGTCGTCGGCCATGCCCACGCCCGAGAGCGCGATGAGCACCAGCAGCCCTGCGTTGACGTAGAAGTTGCCCAGATCGCCCAGCAGCACGACCGATGCGAGCACGGCTCCGCTCGTGAGGATGCCGCCCATCGTGGGCGTGTTCTTCTTGGACGCGGCGCCTCGCTGGAGCGCCTCGGCGTCGGTGAGGCCCGAGTCGCCGATCTTGAACTTCACGAGCTGCGCGATCGTCGGCTTGCCGAAGAAGATGACCAGCAGGAAAGCCAGCACCGCCGCGGCCAGGGCCCGGAACTGCACCTGGTAGAGCACGCGCGGGATGGCCATGAGCCAGTCCGGCAGCGGTCCGTCGAGCACGTTGACCAGCCAGAACAGCACGCCCTACGCCACCGCCGATTCGTGGAGCCCCTCGAGCAACCGCTCGAGCGCCATGCCGCGAGAGGCCTTCAAAAGCACAACCGATCCGGGCTGCAACAGCGAGGCCACGTGCTCACGCGCGTCATCGACCGACGCGAACCACCGCCCGCCGCCGGCCTCGTGTGCGGCCTTGCAGTTCGGCCCGATGAACACGCACTCGTCGGCCATCGTGCCGGCAAGTTCGCCCATCTGCCTATGCCACGCCGCGGAATCTGGCCCGAGCTCGAGCATGTCGCCCAGGACGGCCACGGTGCGTTTGCCCTGGCCGACCTCGGCGAGCGTGCGCAGGGCGGCAGCCATCGAATCGGGGTTGGCGTTGTAGCAATCGAGGATCACCGTCGCGCCGCGGGCTTCTCGTACGGCCAGCCGCATCTCGGCCGGCTCGAATCGCTCGAGGCCTTGGGCGATCGCGGTGTCGTCGATGCCGAGTCGACGGGCGGCGACGATCACGCCCGCCGCGTTGCTCGCGTTGTGCAACCCCGGCACGGGCAATCGCCACGCCGAGCCATCGGCGAGCTCGAAACACACGCGTCCCGCTTCGTGCCATGCTCGCGTCGCGCCGAATGTGAGCGTGCCGGGCGTGTGCAGCCAGCGTTCGCTGTCGGGCGATACTGGCGTGGACCCAGATGGCATCGCCGCGATCGCAGCTGCGAACTCGCGCCGCACGGCCTCCATCCCGCCAAGCTCGCCAACATGCGCCCGACCGACGCTCGTGACGATCGCTACATCGGGGCGCGCGAGCGAGACGTATCGGGGCAGAGCTCCCGGCTCTCCTTCGCCAAGCTCGCACACCAGCGCGCCGGCGGTGGGGGGGCAGTTCAGGATGGTCAGCGGCAGGCCCAGCGCGTTGTTGAACGATCGAGCCGATGCGTGCGTGTCCATCGCCTGGCGCAGCACCGAGGCCATCATGCGCACGGTCGTGGTCTTGCCGTTGCTGCCCATCACGGCGACGACGCGGGCCTTGAGCGTCGAGCGATAGTGCCGGGCCAGCGACCACATCGCCGCCTTCACGTCTTCGACGAGCAGCACGGGTAGGCCGTGTGGGGTAGCAACCTCACGCTGCACCACGGCCACGCTCGCGCCGCATTGGGCGGCCTGGGGCAGATAGTCGTGCCCGTCCACCTTGGTGCCGGGCAGGGCGAAGAACACCTGCCCGCGCTCGAGCGTTCTTGTGTCGATGCTCGCGCCTTGGGCACCGCCCGTACCTGGTGACAGCCACCGGCCACCCACCACGCTGGCGATCGTGTCGAGCGCGATCACCGCACACCTCCGGCCACGCCCGCACGCGCTTGCAGCGCGGCC
>JBITAB010000058.1:0-3900 GCA_044439825.1 Phycisphaerales bacterium JB064
ACGTCGACGATGACCGCGCCCTCGGGCATGATCTTGAGGTCCTCGCGCGTGACGAGGTTGGGGGCCTTCGCGCCAGGCAGCAGCACGGCGCCGATGACCAGGTCGGCCCAGCGCAGGTACTTGCGGATGGCGTGCGGGTCGCTGTAGATGGTCGTGACGTTGTCGCTCATCACGTCCTCGAGGTAGCGCATGCGGTCGAGGTCGATGTCCATGATGATGACGTCGGCGCCCATGCCGCTGGCGATCTTGGCCGCGTTGGTGCCCACCACGCCGCCGCCCAGCACGAGCACCTTGCCCGGCTCGACGCCCGGCACGCCGCCCAGCAGCACGCCGCGGCCCTGCTGGGGACGCTCGAGGTACTTGGCGCCCTCCTGGGTGGCCATGCGGCCGGCGATCTCGCTCATGGGGGTGAGCAGGGGGAGCGTGGGGCGGCCGCTCGGGCCGGGGGCTTCGAGGGTCTCGTAGGCCACGGCGCAGATCTTCTTCTCGAGGCAGGCCAGCGTGAGGTCGCGGTCGGCCGCGAAGTGGAAGTAGGTGAAGACCACCTGCTTCTCGCGCATGTGCGGCCACTCGATGGGCTGGGGCTCCTTGACCTTCACGATCATGTCGGCCTGGGCCCACACGTCGGCGGCGGTGCTGGCGATCGAAGCGCCCACGGCCTCGTAGGCCGAGTCCTCGAAGCCGATGCCAAGCCCGGCCCCGGACTGGACGACGACGCTGTGGCCGTCTCGGATGAGCAGGTCGACGCCCACGGGCATGAGCCCGACGCGGTATTCGTCCGGTTTAACCTCGGTGGGAACGCCAACGATCATGCTGCCAGGCTCCTGTCAGAAAGCGGAGAATCGGTGCGACGCCCGGATTTCGGGCGCATCAGGAACTATACGCGCTCCGGCGTGGGGCGATGCCATATCGCGGGCGTGGTAGGGGGGCGTTTGAGGGTCGCAACCTGCGTGAAACCCGGCGTGAAACCGGGCAAGCCGGGCGTGGGGGTTTCGGCTAGTATCCGCCCCTGCCCGTCCCTTGGCCCGCGTCGCTGTAGCGCAGCGGGCCTGGCAGGCATATGGCCCCCTCGACGCCGCCCCCGCCACCCCCGTTGAATGGTGATGGGAGGGGTGGTGGCGATCCTGACGCCCGGTTCCCGACGCTTTCGGAGGCAGCCCTCGATGGTCTTTCTTAGTGCTCGCAGGCTTCGCACCGCTCCGGCGCCCCGCTTGAGGCCCCAGTTCACGCGCGTGGCTGCTGCGGCGGTCGTGGGGCTGGGCGTCGTGATGGGCGGCATGCTGCCTTCGCCCGCCGTCGCCCAGGACTACATCCAGCAGATCAACGCCCGCAGCCGCAACATCCCGCAAGATCAACGGGCCGACCTCGTCCTGCTGCCGGCCTTGGTCAACCTGGCCGAGCCGCCCGCGGTGGTGTCGACGCTGGAAGGCGGGCGTCCGACGGCGGCCATGCTGATGGGCCCTGGCCTGCGCGGCTGGGACGAGGCCGCCCAGTGGGCCGCCGCCGACAGCCAGCAAGCCGCGCTCACGGCGCTCAACCAGATCACCGAGGAGCCCGACTTCCTCAGCGGCATGGTCTTCGCCCAGCCCTACGGCATCAACGGCGTGCCCGTCGATCTCGTGCGGGCCGGGCTGTACACCGAGCTGGGCGACCCGCCCACGCTGGCCACCGCCGAGCATCGCTATCTGCCCGCCATGACGAACCTGGCGATCCTCGCCCATGTCGAGGCCAGCCGCCGTGCAGACGGCGGAGACCCCGCGGCGGCCCTGGACGTGCTCATCGACCTGATGCACCTGGGCCGCATGATGGCCGACCGCGAGTTCTTCGAGGAAGCGGCCTGGGGCTACCGCGTGATGATCGACGCGGCCATCCGTGTCCGCGACGTGGCCTACGTGGACTACTCCACCGACGATCCCACGCTCGCCTACGACGGGCTCATGGCGGCCATCGGCCGGCTCGATACCGGCCGCCGCGGATTCTTGATCATCGATCGCCTGCGCCTGCCCGAAGGCGACTACCTCGGAGCCCAGCAAGTGCTCGGTCGCATCTTTGATGATCGCGGCCAGCCGACCGACCGCTTTGCCTCGACGATGAGCTCGCTGACCACCAGCGATCGCCCCCTGCGTCGCTTCAGCGAGGCCGGCCTGTGGACGCAGGTGCAGGTGGTGCACGGCGACGGTCTGGAGACCCGCGAGGCTCTCGATGGCGTCTACCGCGACTGGACGCAACTCTGGACCCAGGACGACTTCGCCCCCGGGCACAAGCTCATCCGCGAGTATGCCCGGCTCAACCCGATCACCGAGGGCGTGGTGCAGGCCATCATGCCCGACATGGGCGGTTCGTTCAACGAGCGGCGCATCCTCAAGGCCGAGATCGGCGGCACCCGGTCGGCCCTTGGCGTGCTGGCGTACAAGGCCCGCCTGCGCACGCTGCCGGTGAGCCTGGCCAGCCTGCGTCCGCAGATTTTGCCCGAGCGTGAGATCGATCCGTTCGGCCCCGTGCAGGATGCTCGCCGGCGACCGCTGGTGAGCGAGTACAAGTACCTCGTGCCGAGGCGTGATATCGATGTCGATCCTCGACAGGGCCCCCAGCCGCTGCCGATCGACGTGATCATGCTGAACCAGCAGAACTTCGGTATCGGCGTGGGCCTCGATCTGGACGAGTTCGTGATCTACTCGACCGGCCCGGACACCGACGACGACACCGCCCGCCGCGTGCGTGAGAACACTCGGGCCCAATACGACGGCGATTACCTGATCTGGCCGCCGGTGATCTCGCTCTACCGCGAGTTCCTCGAGTCCGAGGGCCAGCTCCGCTGACGCGACCGGCAAGACGGTCAGGGAACAAGCCCGCAATCGCGGGCGTTTGTCTATAACCTCCTAGAACCACCAACCAACGGCGAGGCCCCCACATGAGCGAGAACGGCTCGACGATCGAGAAGCTGGTCATCATCGGATCGGGCCCGGCCGGCTGGACGGCCGCCCTCTACGCCTCGCGGGCCCAGCTCAGCCCCTTGTGCATCATCGGCGTGCCAAAGCAAGACCCCGGGCCCGTGCTGCCCGGCGGCCAGCTCATGCTGACGACCGACGTCGAGAACTACCCCGGCTTTCCTCAGGGCATTGCCGGCCCCGAGATGATGGCTTTGTTCCAGAAGCAGGCCGAGCGTTTTGGCGCCCGCGTCATGAACGATGACGTCAAGACGGTGCAGTTCAACGCCGACTTCCACGAGCCCCATGTGCTGACGACCGCGAGCGGCAAGACTATCCGGGCCCACGCGGTGATCATCGCGACGGGCGCGACGGCCAACTGGCTGGGGCTCGACAACGAACTCCGCCTGGCCACCAGCGGCGGCGGCGTCTCGGCCTGCGCCGTGTGCGATGGCGCCCTGCCCATGTTCCGCGGCAACCCCGTCGCGGTCGTCGGCGGCGGCGACACGGCCATGGAAGAGGCCCACCACCTGAGCAAGTTCGCCTCCAAGGTCTACATCATCCACCGCCGCGACGAGCTGCGCGCCAGCAAGGTGATGCAGGAGCGCACGCTGGGCAAGCCCAACGTCGAGATGGTGTGGAACAGCACCGTCGTGGACGTGCTCGACAAGAAGGACGCCGCGAGCGGAGCCGACGTGATCCGCGCCGTCGTGCTCGAGGACACGGTGACCAGCGAGCGGCGCGAGCTGGAGGTCAGCGGCCTGTTCATCGCCATCGGCCACACGCCGGCGACGAAGTTCCTCCGCGAGAGCGGGCTGGAGTTCGACGACAAGGGCTACATCGACCTCAAGCAGCGCGGCAGCCACACCAACATCCCCGGCGTGTTCGCCGCCGGCGACGTGGCCGACGCCCGCTACCGCCAGGCGATCACCGCCGCGGGCATGGGCTGCCAGTCGGCGCTCGACGCGGAGCA
>JBITAB010000059.1:0-16825 GCA_044439825.1 Phycisphaerales bacterium JB064
TCGCCGTCGAAGTCGGCGCGGCAGGCCTGTTGTACACCCCAACGCGCGATCCCCGACGAAGCATGGCCGTCAGCGCCAGTGAAGTCTCCCACCGCGAAGACGGCCGGGCCTGCGCCATCGTGGTATGCTGCCAGATCATGCACCTCGCCGCGCACGATCGCGGTGACCCCGCCGCCGGCGCCATCTCCCAACGATCGCCAAGAGATGCCGTCCCACCTGGCGATCGACCGCGCTGGCTCGCCACCAGCAAGCTCGAACCGGCCACCCGCGTACAGCATCGGCCCATCGCCCGCATCGGCAACGAGCAGCGAGTCGACGCGCGGGAATCCGGTGGACATCCCCAGGCCGAAGGGTGTCCACGATGCGCCATCCCAGCGGGCAATGCGTTCTGCTGGAGCCGAACCGGTATGTCTGAACGATCCACCCGCGTAGAGGGCAGGACCCGAGCCATCATCGAAGGAAGCCAGGGCGAGAACGCGGTCCTCGAAGCCCGCACTTGTCGTCTGCCAGGTAGTGCCATCCCACTTGAAGATGTGGTGCACACCTGCGCTGCCGCTGCCGGTGCTGGCAGCGGCGTAGAGCGCCGGCCCGGTGCCATCATCGTGCACAGCGAGCGCGGCCACACCGTCATGGATGCCCAAGCCCACGGGCTGGAAACGCTGGCCGTCCCACCTCGCGACACCATTGAGAGCCGCGCCATCTGAGGCTGTGAACCACCCGCCCACATACAGGCCGGACTCAAGCCCTGCGTCGTCCACCGCGAGCATGGCCGTCACCCCACCGTCGAGCCCGGAGCCAACCGAGGACCACGCGCTGCCATCCCAACGCGCGATGTAGTCGGCTGGAGCGTCGCGGCTGGCCAGCATGCCTCCTCCCACGTAGAGAGCGGGCCCCGAGCCATCATCAAACGCGGCCATTGCATTGACGAGCTGCGTGCCCATCGAGACATCGCCGATGCCGCCTGCTAGCGGTGCCCAGCTTGCACCGTCCCAGCGAGCGATGCCATTCATCTCGACGCCGTTGATGCGCTCGAATTCTCCGGCGACGACGAGGGCCGGCCCGCTGCCATCATCGAACACGGCGATCGCTTCGCCTTCCCGTGGCAGGCCCATGCCTTGTCCCGAAGGGACCGCGTCCCACGCCGAGCCGTCCCATTGTGCGAGGTTTTCTGCGCTGGCGGTCCCGGCGCTATCGAAGAAGCCACCCACGAACAACCGACGCCCCGCGCCCGCGTCGAACACCACCGCGGCTCGCGCATCGGTCAAGACGCCCCGGCCGAGCACGCCGCCATCCAGGTCGGACCAGGTGGTGCCATCCCACTGGGCGATGCCCCAGGCATCGATCCCACCGGCCGAACGAAAGTGCCCGCCAACCAGCAGGACCGGACCGTCGCCGAGATCCGCGACCTCCAGCATGCCCACGGGCTCGTCGTAGCCCATGACTCCCTCACCGAGTGGCCCCATCACGGCACTCCATCGCACACCGTCCCATTGGGCGATGTTGCTCGCAGGATTCCCGCTGGCCATGACGAATTGGCCACCCGCATAGAGCCTGGCGCCCTCCCCCGCGTCGTACTCGGCCAGCGCGTAGACCGGCCCGTTCGTTCCCAAGAACACGCGCGACCAGTCCTGGCCGTCCCATCGCGCGATTCCGTTCACAGGTTCGCCACCCGCGCTGTTGAACTCACCCCCGACGTAGAGGGCCGGCCCTGAGCCGTCGTCGTGGACGGCCATCGCATGGACTCGGCCGCCAATAACGCCTGGCGTGCCGTCCGGCCCAACAAGCGCCGACCAATTCTGACCGTCCCACCGCGCAACGCCATTGACAGAAATGGAGCTGCCGGCCTGATCCACGGTCGCGAACGATCCGCCAACGTAAATCGCTGGACCGTCACCATCATCGAAGACGGCCACCGCCTGGACGAAGCCGCTCACTCCGGCCCCGCCCAGATGGTCCCACTGCGACCCATCCCAGCGAGCAATACCATTGATTGCCTCGCCGCCCACCTGCTCAAAGTTACCTCCGACGTACAAAGCAGGCCCGGAACCATCATCGAACACCGCGAGTGCACGAACGTCGGGGCGAGAGCCACCAAAGCCTTCACCTAAGCCCGACCACATATGGCCATCAAAACTGACAATCGCGCGTGATGCGGCCTCTCCTGCAATAGTGAACTGGCCGCCAACATATAGCGCCGGACCTCCGCCATCATCCCACACCACCGCGTCCCACACCGGCGTGTCGGTGCCGTGGAGAGAGAAAACGCCCCGGGCCCACGCCGGTTCGGTCTGGCGGGCAATCGCCACACCGGCCACCCATAGCCCTGCAACCCCGGCGCCGATACCCACGATGGCATGCCTCGACTTCATGTCGACTCCTCTCACCTTGCGTGCTCAGCAAACAGCATAACGTGGCCCGGAAAAATCCGAGCCACGATTGTTGTTTCATGTTGTGTTTGGAGTATGTGTCAGCAGCCGGCGTCGAACTCATTCTGGAACGCAAGGAAGTCGAAGATCGTCAGCGATCCGTCGCCGTCGAAGTCTGCGGCCAGGTCGCCCGCGTCGAAGGCGTTCTGGAACGCAAGGAAGTCGAAGAGCGTGAGGTCGCCATCGCCGTCGAAGTCGGCGCGGCACGGGCTCTCGAGCGGGCCGAGCCAGGCGGCGCCGCCGGTGGCGTTGCTGTCGGTGTAGGGATTGGTGAAGGCCACCCACTCGCCGCCCGGACCCTGCGACAGGTCGTACGAGAAGCCGGGCACGCCGTCGGCGCCGCGCGTCGACAGGATGTACACCGTGTTGTTGCCGATGGCCATCGCCCGGCCTTGCGTGTTGTCGGCGGGGAACGGATCGACGACCTTGGTCATCTCCTGCGCGTCGATGTCGATGGCCCACAGGCCCGTGTCACCATACTCGGTGTAGCCATAGAGCAGGCCGTCGGCGGCGTTGTAATCGAGCGCGAAGAAGCGGAAGCCAGTATCCGTGTGCACGTCGTACACCAGCTCGGTCGCGCCGGTTGTGGTGTCGATGCTGTAGATGCCCTTGATGGTCGAGAAGTTCGAGAAGCCGTAGAGGGTCTGGCCGTCGTAGGCCATCGCGTGGATGTCGCGATCGATGGTCGCCAGCCGGCGGGGCGAGCCCGTGAACGCGTGCTCGTAGAGCACGGTGGTGAACGCGCCGTTGCAGAAGTAGACGCTGCCATCGCCCTTGCCCGCGGCGCCGCTGACGTCGGTGCTCACGCCGGGGGTGTAGCTGACGCTGGGGAAGCCGGCCAGGTCCGACGTGTAGGTCGTGGGCGTGCCGCCCTCGAGGCCGACGAAGATCTGGGCCTGGGCCGAGGCGGCAAGGCCGGCGATCGCGAGGCAGGCGATGGTGGACGTGGTGCGCATCATGGTTCTCCTTCAACTCCCCCAGTAAAAAGCGAACGTGTAAAAACACCGCCGCAGAGCGACGGTGTGGAGGGTCTACGAGATAGAACGGCCTGGTGTTACTCGCAGCCGGCGTCGAAGGCGTTCTGGAACGCCAGGAAGTCGAACAGCGTGAGCGAGCCATCACCGTCGAAGTCGGCGGACAGGTCGCCGGCGTCGAAGGCGTTCTGGAACGCCAGGAAGTCGAACAGGCTCAGGCTGCCGTCGCCATCGAAGTCGGCCGGGCAGTCGATCGGGCGGCTGAGGTCGCCGGCAGAGACGACGCGCTCGACGCCATCGGAGCCGCGCATGGTCATGATGAGGCCCGCGCCGCCACCGCGCTCGAAGAACTCGACACGCAACGCGTGGGTGCCGGCCTGCAGCGCAACCTCGGTGCCGACCTTCACCATCGGGTGCAGGCCGTCGTTGTTGATGATCTCGTCATCGCCCAGGTAGAGCTTGCTGCCATCGTCGGAGTTGGTATAGAGCGTGTACAGGCCGGTCTGCGGCACCGTGATGTACCCGCTGAACACGGCGCCCACGTCGTCGGCCCGGCCGCTGGTGACGAAGTTGCCGCTGGTCGACGCGAAGTCGATGTTGCTCACCACGTCGCTGGCGTAGGGCGACAGCGTATCGAAGTCGGGCAGGAAGTCGCCGGTGGTGTAGACGTAATAGTCCACATCCATGCCCGGCTGGGTGAAGGCGGGGTTCTCGGGAGCGCGGAAGCTGGAAGGATCGAGCACGTCGATGCGCACGGTGCCCTCGGCCGAGAAGTCGCCGTTAGTGATGACGTAATCGAAGGTGTCTTCGCCGAAGCTGGACGCCGGCGCGGTGTAGATGAGCTCGTCGCGACCCTCGGGGCCGGTGCCGACGCTCAGGCTGATCGAGCCGCCCAGCGCGCTGCTGGCGTCGGCGCTCTCGATGGACAGGTCGAGCCCGCCCAGATCGAAGTCGTTGGCGGTGACGTCGAGGGCGGACATCTCGCCGGCGATGACGGCGTAGCGATCGTCGATGGCCAGGGGCGCGCCGGGCTCGCCCGAGCCGGCGGCCGCGCTCACGGCGCCGAACGCGTTCACGCGACCGTTGCTGAAGATGGGATCGAACCCAGGAGCGCCAATGTCGTCGCATGTGGCGTACAGCAGCGTCTGCAGCGCGTCGGGCGAGGCGTCGGGCGCCACGCTCCACATCAGGCTCACGAGCCCATTGGTGACGGGCGTGGCCATGCTGGTGCCGCTGTAGAAGTCGTAGCCGCCGCCCAGCACCGAGCTGAGGATGTCCACGCCGGGCGTGAACACGTCGACGCCGCGGCCATAGCTGGAGAAGCTGGCCTTCACGTCGCCGCGATCGGTCGCGCCCACGACGATGGTGTCGGCCCACGAGAAGCCGCTGTGGTTCTGGTTGAAGTTGTCGGCGGCGTACAGGAACAGGCCGCCGATGCTCTTGATATACGTGCCCGAAGCGCCCACGGCCGGCGTCTGCACGCCCGTCCACGAGCAGCTCGCGGTCTTGGCGCCGTTCTCGATGGCCCACTCGGCGCCGTGCAGGATGGCCTCGATGGAGCTGCTGCCCGCACCACCAGCGGAGGCCGGCACGCAGCGGATGCCCATGATGCGCAGGTTCCAGCCCGTGCCCGCAACACCAACGCCGTTGTCGCCGATGGCCGCGCCGCAGCCGGCCACGTGCGTGCCGTGCCCGTTCTGGTCTCGCACCACGCCGCCCGCGCTCTCGAGAATGCGATCGCTCGAGTTGTATCCCTCGACGAGCGCGGCAGACAGGTCCTCGTGGTCGAGCATGGTGCCGGTGTCGACGAACGCGGCGATGATGTCCGACGAGCCGGTCGTCAGGTCCCACGCCTGGGGCGACTGGATGACCGGGTGGTGCCACTGCTGGCTGTAGCGCGGGTCGTTGGGCTCGATGGTCAGGTACACCGTCCAGTTCGGGTGCGCGTAGCGATAATCGTCGGTGCTGCCGAGCCAGGCGCCCATGGCCGACTCGTCCATGCCGTTGGGCAGCGACAGCGTGAAGCGGTCGGGCCCGCGATCACGACGGACGACGAACGGGGCGATGCGAGCCTCGGCCTGCTGGCGGCGCGCCACGGCCTGCTCATAGGTCAGCCCCTCGCGCTGCCAGTCGACGATGCGCTTAGGCGACACCAGCATCTGGCCGCTGAACTCGCGGTCGCCGGGCGTCTCGACGAACGGGCCGAAGTACTCGGCGCCGGTGCCGATCGCGTCGTCGGCCATCGCTGGGGCGGCCAGGCCAACGGCAAGAAGGATGGAAAGGGCCCCAAGAGTGGAACGACGACGATCGATGCGCAAGCCCATGCTGTGCTCCCCTGTTCTGGAATGTGTCCGAGCCGCGCCCCGGGCAGGTCGCGCGGCGTGTCCTGTGTCATCTACGAACAAAAAGGCGGCCCGGACGACGTCCGGGCCACGATCTGTCCGCTTTGAGTAGTGCAAGCGGGGGGGAAGCGTTAGCAGAACGTCCGATAGGCGAAAACCAGCGTGATCATCTAAGGGGATGCCAGCACGGCTCAGTGATCGCGATAGCCGCCGGCTGGATCGCCAACCTCCAGCACGCTCAGCGAGTTGACCACGCGGGCCACGCCCAGAGGCCGGCCGGCCACCAGCAACACCTGATCGCCCGCCTGCACCCAGTGGTGCTCGAGCAAATGGGCCTCGACCATGTCCGTCCAGTCGGCCAGGCGGCCGCTCTCGGGCGGCTGGGCCAG
The DNA here is from genome assembly GCA_044439825.1 of Phycisphaerales bacterium JB064. GTDB lineage: Bacteria > Planctomycetota > Phycisphaerae > Phycisphaerales > UBA1924 > JAHCJI01. Next base: position 6,132 of record JBITAB010000059.1, read on the forward strand.
CACGGGGCGTACGCCACGCAGCAGCGCCATGCGACGCGTGGCGGCGGCATCGCTCGACCACGCGATGATGGGGATGTCGAAGTCGTTCTGGCTGAGATAGCGTGCGGTGCCGCCGAGCTGGCTCCAGCACACGATGGCGCGGGCGTCGAGGTCTTCGGCCAGGTGCCACGCGCCGTGGGCCAGCGCGGCGGTGCGATAGCGCGTCTGCTTCAGGCGCTCGGGCGGGCTTGCCTTGCCCTCGGCCTTCGCGAGCGCACACTCGGCGGCACGCGCGATGCGCGCCATGGTCTCGACGACCAGCGCCGGATGCTTGCCCACGGCCGTCTCGCCAGAGAGCATGACCGCGCCGGCGCGATCGAAGATGGCGTTGGCCACGTCGCTGGCCTCGGCGCGCGTGGGGATGGCGCTGTCGATCATCGTCTCGAGCATCTGCGTCGCGACGATGCAGGGCTTGCCCCAGTCGTTGGCGGCCTTGATGATCCGCTTCTGCGCGGGCGGCACCTCGGGGATGTCCATCTCGACGCCCAGGTCTCCACGCGCCACCATGATGGCGTCGGACACCTCGGCGATCTCGTCGATGCGCGCAAGGGCCTGGGGCTTCTCGATCTTGGCGATGATGGGGATGGGCTCGCGACGCGGCGCCTCGGCCACGACGAGATCGCGCAGCTCCTCGATCTCCTTGCCGCTGCGCACGAACGAGAGCGCCAGGTAATCTAGCTCGTTCTCGACGGCCCACTTCACGAGTTCGCGGTCGCGATCGGTGAGCGCAGGCACCTTCATGTCGGTCTCGGGCAGGTTGATGCCCTTGCGCGTCGTCACCTTGCCGCCAACCGTCACCACGCAGCGCACGGCGTTGCCGCCGGGCTCGATGCCCACGGCCAGCATGCGGATGGCGCCGTCGTTGATCAGCACGCGCTGGCCGGGCTGCACCTCGTCGACCAGGTCGCCGTAGGTCAGCGGCAGGGCGGGCACCAGCTCGCAGCGATCGTCGACCGTCTCTTCACGCACCTCGGCCGCGGAGATCGTGCGGTCGAGCAGCACGTTCTGGCCCGGCTGCAGCTCGATGCCGCCGCCCTCGTCGATGTCGGGCACGGTGCCGACGCGGATCTTGGGGCCGGGCAGGTCGCCCAGCACGCCGATGCACACGCCCTTGGCGGCGGCGGCCTTGCGGATGGTCTCCAGCCGCTTCTTGTGCTCGTCGGTGCTGCCGTGCGAGAAGTTCAGGCGGAAGACGCTGGCGCCGGCTTCGATCAGTCGCTCGAGGGCGGCCTGGCTCTCCGAGGCGGGGCCGATGGTGGCGACGATCTTGGTGAGCGTGGGCCGTTCGCTGCGCGAGGCATCGCTCTGGATGGTGCTGTTGCGTGCCATGGGTGCGGGTGAGAGCTGGGTCGCCACGGGCTGGTCCTTCCGATGAAGGGCTTCTAGTTCGGGTATCGGCGGGCCTCGAGCTCCACCACCTCCTTATATCGGTCGCGGAAGAAGCGGGTATAGGCGATTCTGGCCTCGGCGGCCGCCTCTGGGTCCCGCCAGACGTTCCTGACGGCCCGATAGTTCTTCTCGTTGAACTCCAGCACCGCCACCTGGCCGTCCTCGCCCACCACGGCCTGGCTGGGGAAGGCGTACAACGCGGCCTCGGCCTGGGCCAGCACAGGTGCCAGTGAAGCATCGGCCCGGGCCCGCTCGCGCAGGCGGTTCAGCGCCGCCCAGGCCTCGTGCAGCTCGTCGTCGCTATCGACCCCGAAGGCGCCCATCATCACCGGGATCGCCGAGCGCCAGCCCCTGAGCGGCACGTCGGCCGCGGCGGCGAAGGGATCGAGGTCATCGATGAAGCGGTCGGCGTGCAGCTCGTACATCACCCGGCGCACCGGCGCACGGCGCAGCTCGTACTGCTCCGGGCCCGTGGGCAAGGGCCCGCTCTGGTCGGGATTGGCGGGAAACTGCCACAGGCTCTGGGCCTGCTCGGTCATGCAGAACTCAACGAATCTTCGCGCCAGCTCGGGGTGCGGCCCGCCGCGGAGGATCGAGATCGGGTCGGCATCGATGTACGTCGCGCCCACGGGGTCGACGTAGCCCACACGGCTGGCCTCGGGCGGAGCGCCCGGCGGCGTGACGGCCTGGGCCTGCGTGCGCCCATAGAAGTCGATCGCCAGCCCGGCCATCGCCTCGCCGGCCGCGATGTCCAGCGGCGGCTTGGTCGCGGCGCTGGTGAAGTAGCGCGTGTTGGCGCTCATCTCGCGCAGGATGCGCCAGCCCTGCTCCCATCCGTAGAAGTTGAGGATGGAGTCGAACGTCGTCGTGATTGAGCCGCTCTGCCGCGGGTCGGCCAGCGCCACCAAGCCCTTCAATCTCGGATCGGTCAGGTCCTCGAAGCTGGTGGGCGTCTCCATCCCACGCTCGGCGTAGAGGTCCTTGTTATAGATGATGCCAAAGCCCGAGAGGGCGGTGCCGATCCAGTACTGGTCTGGGTCATAAAGGAACTGCGTGCCGATGGTGTTCTCCCCAAACCACCCGTCGAGCTGCTCCTGCGAGAATCCCGCGGGCACGCTGATGGGCACGCGCTGTTCTCCGCCCTGGATGTCGGCCGTGAAGCCGCCCTTGATCTGGTCGTGCTCATAGCTGCCGCCGCCGAAGAGCAGATCGAAGCCCATGCGGCCCGGCTCGATCACGACCTCGCCATCGACGAGCTCGTACTCACCGTTGCGGATGGCGGCCTGGTACTGATCGATCAGCAGGCGGCGGATCTCGCTGGTGCCGCCGGGCGCGCGCCAGTCGATGCGCACGGGCTTGTCAAAATTGGCCTCGTGCCACCGTGAGAACGCCCGCTCGAACTCGACGCGGATCTGCTCGGTGTGGGGCGTGATGATGACCAGCGAGAGGGCGTCGCTCGCCACGTCGCCGCCGCCTCGCGGCCTGACCGCCCAAGGCAACGCGAGCAGCCCGACGAGCAGCACGCCCAGGATGATGGCCGTCCATCGCATGGCGTCAGTCTACGCTCCCGCCATGTCGAGCCTGCCCAATCCATCGCACAGCCCATCGCGATCAAACCCCGACAGCAACGCCAAGGCCGCCATCATCACCGGCGGCACGGCGGGCATCGGGCTGGCCACGGCCGGGCTCTTCCTCGAGCGTGGCTGGCGTGTGCTCGTCGTCGGGCGAGACCAGGGACGCCTGGCCGAGGCGCTCAACACGCTGGGCAACGGCGTGCAGGGCTGCCGGGCCGACGTCGGCAAGCCCGACGGCCCGGGCGCCATCGTGGGCGCGTGCCTCAAGGCCTTCGGCCGCATCGACGCCCTGGTGAACAACGCGGGCGTGGCGCCGCTGGTGCCCATCGCCCAGCACTCGCCCCAGCTCATCGACCAGTGCTTTGCCACCAACGCCATCGGGCCGGCCAAGCTCATCCTGACGGCATGGCCTCACCTGTCCGCCACGCACGGCCGCGTCGTCAACGTCTCGTCGATGGCCACGCGCGATCCGTACCCGGGCTTCTTCGGCTATGCCGCCAGCAAGGCGGGCGTCGAGCTCATGGTGCGCAGCGTGGCCAAGGAGGGCGCCCCGGCGGGCATCAAGGCCTTCGCCGTCGCGCCGGGCGCGACCGAGACGGCCATGTTCCGTGCGCTCTTCGATGAATCGGACGTGCCGCGCGAGGCCGTGCTCGACCCCGCCGCGGTTGGCCGGCTCATCGTCGCCTGCGCCGCGGGCGACCGCGACGACGACAACGGCAACACCCTCGAGATCACGCCGGACAACAAAGCATGACACCCGCCCTCGGGCTGACCGAGCCCGGCGCCATCGCCGGCCTCTTGCTGGTGCTGGGCCTACTCATGGCGCTCAGCCTGGTCTTCGCGCGTGCGCTCGGCCGCTTCGGCGTGCCCATCATGCTGGGCTTCCTGCTGCTGGGCATGATCGGCGGCTCGGAGGGCCCCGGCGGCATCGCGCTGGACAACCACCAGTTCGCCCTGCGCATGGGCATGGTGGCCCTCATCCTCATCCTCTTCGACGGCGGGCTGAACTCATCCATAAAGGCCGTGCGCAAGGGCCTGGCGCCCGCGAGCGTCCTGGCGACCGTCGGCGTCGCGGGCACGGCGGGCGTCATGGCGCTCATCGGCCGAGCGCTCGGGCTCTCGTGGGGCCAGGCATTGCTCGTCGGCGCGATCGTCAGCAGCACCGACGCCGCCGCCGTGTTCGCCGTGCTGCGCGGCGGTCGGCTGCGCGTCAAGGAAAACGTGCGCACGACGCTCGAGGTCGAGAGCTGCGTCAACGACCCCACCGCCGTCATCCTCACCATCGCCGTCGTCGAGACGCTGGCCGCCGAGAACGCACCGGGCTGGCGGCTGCTCTTCGAGATACCCCTGCAACTGGTGATCGGTGCGCTCTTCGGCATCCTCTCGGGCTGGGCCACGCGCATCGCCCTCACGCGCGTGCGCTTCGCCACCAGCGGGCTGCACCCGGTCATGACCCTCGCGTGCGCGTTCATCGCCTTCGGCGGGGCCACGCTGGTCTACGGCAGCGGCATCCTGGCCGTCTTCACCGCGGCCATCGTGCTGGGCGTGGGCTCGCCGCCCTATCGCACGGGCCTGCGGCGCGTGCACGACGCCATGGCCTGGCTCGCCCAGGTGGGCATGTTCGTGATGCTCGGGTTGCTCGTCTTCCCGAGCCAGTTGCTGCCCGTCATTGGCGTTGGGCTGACGCTGGGCCTGGCGCTCGCGATCATCGCGCGGCCGCTCGTCGTGTGGTTGTGCCTGCTCCCATTCAAGTTCTCGCACACCGAACGGCTGTACATCTCATGGGTCGGCATCCGCGGCGCGGTGCCCATCATCCTGGCGAGCTTCCCGGTCATCGCCGGGCTCGAGGGCGGGCAGGGCGTCTTCCACCTCGTCTTCTTCATCGTGGTGGTCAGCGCCATCGTGCCCGGCGCCACCATCGTGCCGCTCACGCGCTGGCTGAAGCTCAACGACCCCGAGCCGCCCGAGCCGGCGGCGGCCCTCGAGGTCCACTCCCTCGCGCGGCTCAACGGCCGCTTCCATGTCTACCACGTGCAGCCCACGGTGGCCGCGTGCGGCGCCACGCTAGCACAGGTGCGCTTCCCCGATGAGGCATCGGTGGTGCTGGTCGTGCGAGGCGAGAAGCTGCTGCCCGCGCGCGGCGGCACACGCATCGAGGCCGGAGACTTCATCCACGTCTTCTGCAAGGAAGGCGACGAGCCGGCCATCGGCCTCATGCTGGGCAACCCGCTCGACGAGAGCTGACGCTCACTCGAACCGCAGCACCACCGTGCGCTGCCGCGTCGTGATCAGCCCGTAGCCATCGATCACGCGCACCGCCAGCGGCGGCTCGGGCAGCAGCACCGATCGCGTGCCCGTCACCTTGGCCGACGTGGTATCAACGGTCGAAACGATGTACTCGCCCTGGCCGTTGGCGATCGAGAAGCTGCGCTGGGGCACCAGCAGCACGCGGTTGTCGCCAAGCGCAGGCGCAACCTTCTCGTCAGACCTTCCGCCCGTGCTGCGCAGCGCGTCACGACCCACGACCTCGCCCGAGACATCCAGCACCGTCACGCCGCCGGTGGTCAGCACGATCACCCGGTCGCCCTGCCTCGACAGCCTGGGCACCTCGCCATCGCCCAGCGAGAGCATGAGCGGCCGCCCGCCGAAACGGCCGTCCTCCACCTTGGCCATCGCCAGATCGCCGCGCGAGGACATGACCACCAGCGCATCGCCCAGCACCCAGCCCAGGGCGGCGTTGAGCGCCGCGTCGTCCAGGCTCTCCCACATCTGCGCACCGCGCATGTCCGCATCGTCGGCCCGCATGTGCCACACCGAGCTGTGGGTGCCCACGACCACCGTGCCGTCATCCACGGCCGAAAGCCAGCGCGGCGGCTCGTTCACGCCGATGCGTTCGACCAGCTTGGCGCCATCCACGCCAAAGCCCCAGATGGCCAGCGTGTCGAGCGCGCCCGCGGTGGGCGCACCGGGCGCTTCGGTCGAGCCCAGCACCCACACGCGCCCGCCCGCGACGGCGACGTCCATCGCCGTGCCGATGCCGGGCCTGCCGCTATACAACACCTGCCCGCTCGCCGCGTCGAGCACCGCGAGCAGCCCATCGCGCCGCGCGACGACGATGTGCGTGCCGTCACCCGCGACGATCCAGCCCAGCGGGTCGGCCTGGCCGCCATTGGCCATCAGCGCCGCCACACGCGGGCCCTGATCGCCCAGGTTCGGCTCGCGCAGTTGCTCTTCGAACAGCTCGAACAGCGAGCCGCTGTTCCACGACGAGCCGTCGAACAACGACACGCTGCGCAGCTCGGGCACGCCGTCCTTTTGCCACACGAAGAGCGCACGCTGGCGATCCTGGCGCAGCAGCGTCGGCGGCGTCGCCGGATCATGCGTGGCCGTCCATACCAGCTCAAGCGGTCCCTTCGGGTCCGCCTCAAACGGCTCGCCGTCGATGGGCCCAAGATCCGGCGCGAGCGCCCACACGCCCACCAGGTGCCCCGCCCCCAGCACCACATGCTCGGGGATCGCGGCATCAACAACGGTCGACACCGGGTTGACCAATCGCCAGCCATCGAGCCGCTGAGCGACGGCCACCGGCCGCGCGCCAACACGGGCGCCGCGGTCGCGCTGCGCGAAGCGTTGCTGCAGGTCACCCAACGCCGGCGCATCGGCCTCGGCAATCGGCGATACCGCGCGCAACTGCCGGACAACCCGCGCCGCCGCGGCCACGTGATCACTCTCGGCAAGCACGCGCGCCAGGCTGGCGCCCAGCATCGCCACGTCGTTGCCGGTCACCGGCCCATCGCTCGTGCGCACGAGCCGCGCAACATCGAGAGCGCGACGCCACGCGCGAGCCGCACGCTCGATCTCGCCGCGTTCCTCGGCGTGCGTGGCCACCTGCATATACGCCGACATCGCCGCCGCCGACACCGGGAACCGTGCCGCGACCGCGAGCCGATGGTCATCCCCCGCTGCGCCAGCTTCTGCCTCGGACAGCGCCGCTGTCGCCGCGCCCTCGTGGGGTTGCATGATGGCGTAGCCATGCAGGGGCAGCAGCTTCTGCAGGCGCCGCGTCGCCACGATGCCCGCCGACGACTCGTCATCGAGCCGCACCGTCCGCAGGTCGGCGTCGCCCAGCACGTCGAGATAGGCCTCGGCCGCGTCGCTTCCGCGGCCCTGGCGATCGCGCAGCTCGGCCACCATCAGCAACGCACGCGCACGGCCGTTCATGCCCGGCGCGGCTTCGAGCGCGAGATCGGCGAGCACATTGGCCAGCTCGTCATCGCGCTGGGCGGGCTCGAGCGCCAGCATGCGGTGCGTCATCGACAGCAATGCCTCGAACAGCCGCCGCGCCTCGGCCTGTGCTGTACGAAGCGCGTCCTCGCCCTGCTCGCCAGCACGCGAGAGCGCCTCAAGCGCGCGCTCGGCCGCCGCCGGCACCGCCTCAAGCACATTGCGCCGCTCGGCCAGCAGCACCAGGCTCACCAGCGAGGCGACGTCGTCCGGGTCCTCACGCAAGCGATCGGTGAGCGCCATCGCGGCCACGTCGGCGCTCATCAGGCTCTCGACGACCGCCGTGTCGAGCACGATGATCTGGTCATCAAGCGGCGCCACCGTGCCGGGCCTGGGCAGCGGCCGCATGGGCCCGACCTGCTTGCCCGTCGTGGGATCGAGCAGCACGGCCGCGCTGCCAGAGGGCACGAGCAGCGCATCGCCCGCGGGCATCGCGCGCCCCGTGATGAGCGCATCGAACCCCTCGGCCTTCATGTAGCCCTCACGCGAGCGCAGGTCCGGATCGACCGCGTCGGGCGAGAAGAACCACACGCTCGACTGCCCCACCGCCGCCACGCGATCGTTCACGCCCACGAGGTACCGCGCATCGCCCAGCGCGATCGATGTGTACTTGCCGAGCTGCTCGCCCGTCTGGCGATCGAGCTTGTACACCATCTCGAGCTGATCGACCAGCGCCATCAGCGTGTCGCCCATCACCACGGGCGGGCGCATGTTCCACGCGCCGCTGCGCTCGTCTCGTCCGCCGCGGCTCGACGTATCGAAGCGCCGCAGCCAGATGGGCCGGCCGTCGTGCGCGTCGTAGGCCGCCACGACGCCCATGGGCTCGTACCAATACACCACGCCGTCGGCCATCACGCCGCCCGCGCCCACGGTGCGGTTCGAGCGAGACCAGCCCGTGCCCGTGCTGCCCACCGTGCGTATCCACGCGGGCTCGCCCGTGAGCGCATCGAGACCGACCAGGGCCGTCGCCACCTGCCGGCCCGCGCGATTGTCCTCGCGCAGGGCGAACACCACGCGCCCCTCGCCCGCGACCGGCCCGCCGCGCACGTTGGCGTAGGCGTATCTCGGGTCGATGCTGCGCGTGTCGGTGGTCCACAGCCGCTGCCCGCTGTTCAGATCCACCGCCAGAATGCCCGGCTCGAAGTCGGGCGCGCTGGCCATGTGCAAGCCCATCGACGCGTACGCCGCCCGCGCATCGACCGCCACCAGGTTCGGCGCCTCGATCGACCGCCAGATCTGCTGCTCGCGCCGGCTCTGCGCAAAGTCGTCGATGGACTGCTGGTCGTTGAGCAGCGAGTGGCGCCACCGCAGCCGCAGCGAGAAGCGGTCCCACGCCGACAGCGTCGCGCCGTCGTTGATCAGGACGGTGTCGCCCGCCACGGTGGGAAACAGCCAGAACGCCCCGCCCTCGGTCTCCACCGGCGGCGGCGCGGGCAAGCGATCGTCGGGCCCCGGCGCCAGGTCGCGATCGATCGCCTGAGACCACGGCTCTTCCTGCGGCAGCACGGGCGGAACCTGGCCGCCGAGCAGCGGGCTCACGTCCACGCGCGTCACGGCCGCCGGCTTGGGGATCGCCAGCGCGTCCCAGTCGGGCGGCGGCAGGCTCGCCTCCTCACGCCATCGCATCGCACGCTCACGCAAGGCGGCATCGTCGAGCTGCGCCGCCACAAGCGTCAGCAACTCCGCAGCGCCGTCGTTGCGCGCGCGATTGGGGTGCCCCTCGAGTTGCAACAACACGCGCGCCGCCGAATGGAAGCGCGCCAAACCGAAGCGTTCACGCGCTACGGCGAGCGCCGCCTCATAGCCGGCAGCCGTTAGCAGGTAGTTGCGCTCCACCTCGTCAAAGCGGCCCTGCTCGAGCATCCGCCGAGAGCGCGCGTCGTACTCCAGCCGATAGCGGTCCAGTAACTCCTGCTCGGCCAGCATCCGCGCGTGCACCGCATCGCGCACCGACACGAACAGGTTCTCGTCGCCATCGACGGGCACCAGCCGCTCGGCACCGCTGTCGAGCGAGGCCTGCAGCACCCGCACGGCCTCCGCCTCGTTGCCCGCTCTCAATAAGGAAGGCAGCGCGCGAAGCGAGCTCTGGGCGGCCGTCGAGTCGTCCACGAACACGCTGCCCGACTCGGCCTGCCCCAGCGCTGGCGCGACCCATACCGACACCGCCAGGCCGGCCAGCGCCGCGAGCGTTCTGAGTCGTGTTGTCGCGCCCCGTGTGCCCACGCTTTCCGGACCTCCCGGCCTGCCCATACGCACGTCAGCCCCAGCCTGATCGGCTCAGCCGGACAGCCGGGCCAGTCTAACCCCCCCGACCCCACCCAAATCGATGCGCGAGCGCCCGCATGTCCTGCACTGGGGCTCTCCCGGGCCCGATCTCACCCCACAGGTGCAGGGGACGGGGGCAGCGTAATGGCACAATCTGTCGCGGCGTCGGTGACGCCAAGCCCGTCCCTCTCGGACGTGTCCAGGGGGCTCCTTGGCGGCGACCGCCGCTGGTCTCCCCAATGGGTCCGCATGTCCCTGCGTGAGCAGTGGGCAAACCCCGACTTTCGCGCCCGCCGCATCAATCTCTACCTGGTCGCCATCGTCTTCCTGAGCCTGGCAGACCTCGCCATGACCCTCGACCACATGGTCGGGCCGGGCATGTACGAGAGCAACCCGCTGGCACGGCTGATCCTGCAATGGGGATCTCCCACAACACTCGGCATGTTCAAGTGCATGACGCTGCTGCTGGGCTGCTGGCTGCTGTGGCGCACGCGGCGCAGCGTGGCCAGCGAGGTGGGCGCCGTCATCTGCATGGTCGTCCTCACCTGGCTCATGATCCGCTGGAACAACTACAGCAACGAGATGGTCGAGCTCACGCCCCATCTCGCCGAGATCCAGATGTACAACAACGAGGCCTGGGTCGCCATCACAGGCGACCCGTGACCGCCCCGCGTGCCTCCAGGCACGCCATCCGCACGGCCACGCCAAGAGTCACCTGCCGCGTGATGATCGACCGCGAGGACACCATCACCTCCGCGTCGATCTCCACGCCCGGGTTGGCCGGCCCGGGGTGCATCACTACCGCACCGCTCTTCATCGAGCGCACGCGGTCGGCCGTCAGGCCAAACTGCTCTCGATAGGCCGCGTCGGCGCCGGCCGCATCCAGATCGCTGCCCCCCCGCTCGTGCTGGATGCGCAGCGCCATGACAGCGTCGACTTCTCGGAGCTGGCCCATGAAGCTCTGGGCCACGCTGCCCCCCGCCGTGGCCGCGATGCGGTCATCGACCGAAGGCCCCGCGACCAGCACGCGAGCCCCCAACGCCGCCATGCAAGGCCCGCTGGAACGAGCCACGCGCGAGCGGGCCACATCGCCCACGATCAGCACCGTCAGCCCGCTGAGATCGAGCGAGTCGAGCCGGCCGT
>JBITAB010000060.1:0-1418 GCA_044439825.1 Phycisphaerales bacterium JB064
ACGGTGTGGGGGAAGGCCCACTTCACCGGCTCGCCGCCGTTGAACTTCGGCTCGCACACCTTCTCGACGATCAGGTGCTGCACGAGGGCGACGTCGAGCTTGCGCCAGGCCTCGGGCTTGCTGGCGAACTTGTCCGCCAGCGGGTCGCCGTCCTTGAGCGTCAGCACGAGGCACTGGTTGGTGGCCAGGTCGATCAGCCCCAGCACGTTCTTGCCCGAGGCCGCCCGCTTCTCCATGTGGGCCTCGATCTGGGCCGGCTCGGCGCCGACGTTGTCGAGGGTGAAGTACTTGTCGAGCTCGCCGGTCAGCTTGGCGAAGTCGTAGTCCTTCATGCCGCCCAGCACGCGGTGGGTGGCGCCGATGGCCAGGCCCGGGTCGCTCATGCCCACCAGCACGATCATCGTGCGGCGCGCGGGGTGATCGGGGCCGATCTCCTTGCCGGCCTCCTCGAGCTTGGCCAGGTAGTTGATGGCCGTGGTGTAGCGGTGGTGGCCGTCGGCGATGAAGACGTCCTCGCCCTCGAGGGCCTTCTCGTAGGCGTTGAGCGTGGCGGGGTCGTCGATGGTCCAGACCTCGTGCAGCACGCCATCGCCCATGTCGGCGGTCATGTCGGCCGGCCGGCTGTCCATCACGCTGCGGATGAGCTCGGTGGCCGCGCCGTCCTCGTCGGCGTGCAGGCCGAAGATGGGGCTGAACTGGGTGGCGCTGGCTTCCATCAGGGCGAAGCGGTCCTGCTTGGGGCCGCTGAAGGTCTGCTCGTGGGGCAGGATGCCGCCGCCCTCGCGCGGGCCGAAGGGGCGCGTCTCGACGGCGCAGGCCATGCCGCTGCGCTGGAAGCGCTGGCCCATGAAGTCGAAGGTCTGGCGATAGGCGAACATGCTGGGCCGCTCGGTGACGCTCAGCGTGCCGTCCTCCAGCCAGCCCTTGTAGGTCTTGGCGGCGTTGGCGTAGGCCTCGGGCGGGCCCAGCTCCTTGGCGGGGGTGTGGGGCAGGTCGACCGCGACGATGTTGGCCGCGTTCTTCTCCAGCAGCTTGGCCTTGGCCCGGGCGTCGAGCACGTCGTAGGGCGGGGCGATGCAGGCGCTCACGTCGCCCGTGCCATGGTTGAACTGGACGGCCCGGAAGGGGAACACTGCGGGCATGGGCAAAGCCTCCTGCGGATCACGAGAGCGCGAACGGATCGGACACGGTTCTGGTCGTTGGACGCCGGGCCGGAGTCGGCCAGGATCCGCCCAACAATATGCCCGTAACCCCGCCCCTTCCGGCCGCTTCCGGCCCTATGAGCCCCGCGATCGGCGGGCGTGGCCCATACACTTGCCCATGCCAAGAGCTTCACGAGCGCTGGTCATCCGGGCGGCGGGCATCAACTGCGACGAGGAGATGGCCCGCGGCTTCCGCATGGCGGGGGCCGACGTCGA
>JBITAB010000060.1:1518-3850 GCA_044439825.1 Phycisphaerales bacterium JB064
ATCGCCAGCGACCCGGGCATGCTCGACCGCTACGGCGTCATCGGCTTCCCCGGCGGCTTCAGCTATGGCGACGACGTGGCCTCGGGCCGCGTGCTGGCCCTGCTCGTCCGCGAGAAGCTCTACCCCGCCCTGCGCCAGGCCGCCCGCCGGGGGGTGCCCATGCTGGGCATCTGCAACGGCTTCCAGGTGCTGACCCAGGCGGGGCTGCTGCCCGGGCCGGCGGGCCCCGCGGGCAAGCTTGATGCCAAGTTGGAAGGTGGCATCGAGTGGCCCCAGCAGCCCGACGCCCCCACCGTCGCCTTGTGCGACAACCAGCTCGGCCGCTACGCCGACCGCTGGGTGCGGCTGAAGGTCGACGCCAACAGCCCGTGCGTCTGGACGCGCGACCTCGAGCATGACCCCACCGGCACGTTCGCCCTGCCCGTGGGCCACGGCGAGGGCCGCCTGTTCGCCGCCCCGGCGGTGGTCGACGCCCTGAAGGCCAGCGGCCAGGCCCCCCTGACCTACATCGACAACTTCAACGGCTCGGCCGGCGCCATCGCGGGCGTGTGCGACCCCACGGGCCGCATCTTCGGCCTCATGCCCCACCCCGACCGCTTCCTGCACTGGACGCGCCACCCGCACTACACCCGGCTCGACAAGGCGGCCATCGCCGGCGAGCCCGCGCCGGGCCTGCGCCTGTTCATCAACGCCGTCGAAGCAGCGGTGTTGGTCTGACTGGACGCGCTCCCTACAACGAACCCATCGCGTGAGCGAGGGGGACGGCCGCGCGGACGGCTTGCGTGCAGCCCTGCCGATTTCCATCACGACAGGGGCTCGTTGGAGGGGCCTTCGTGCTGCTCGCAGCCTTCGGGTGCACGCGATTGCTAGCGGACGTTGGTCTGCGTGCTTGCGCACGAGAGAAGCACGCGACGCCCGCCTCCGGTCCGCCCCCTTGCCAATGGCCCATTGCCGCGAAAGCAGAAAAGCCCAGTCTCGCGTCAGGGCCCCGCTCATGGTGACCGCCTTCTCAGCCACGCGCAAAAACTGCCGATGGTGCAAAAGGCCGCAACCAAACCAAAGCCGCCCTCTCCAAGAGCCGATAAGCCCGGCATGAGCGACAACCAGACCACCCGCATCGCACTCCATGATCAGCGCGCCCACCAGCGCGCCCACGAGCCCAGTGACGACGGCACGGCGTCCACTCAGGCGGCTCTTGCGTTGGCCACCGATCGGGCAGGCGGGCAGAAGACCTACACGCTCAAGGAGGCCGCGGCGATCGCGGGCCTGACCACCGACGCATGGGCAAGCTGGCAGAAGCGCGGGCTGCTGCCCAAGGGCACGCTCGTCACCGCCCACACGGGCAAGCAGAAGCTGCGGGTCTTCACCCAGGCCGACGTCGACGCCGCCCGAGCGGCCGTGCAGCGCAGCGAGCCGGCCACGCCCGAGCACACGGTTTCGTACACCGAGGTCGTCCAGATGCTGGGCATCTCCAACTCGCGCATGTACCAGATGCTCAAGAGCGGGATCTTTCCCCAAGGCCGGTGGGCCCTGCCAGACAAGGCGACCGGCGCCGGCGGCCGCCGCAGGATGTTCACGCCGGCCGAGGTGGAGCAGGCCCGAGCGGCGCTGGCCGAGTTCATGAACAAGGGGCCGGAGATCAATGGCCAGGAAGCCATGACCCTGAAGGACGCCGCGGCGATGATCGGGCTGACGCGGGCACAGTGGCGCGCCTGGCAGGAGAAGGGCTGGGCGCCCAAGGGCAAGACAGCCAAGCAGCTCGGCACGGTCGGCGGGAACGCTCAGATCTACACCCGGGCGCAAATCGACGAGTTGAAGGCCGCGCTCGACGCCGGCGAACACCCAGGCGCCAACCAGATCGCCACGCCTCGGCACACGATCACCAAGGAGGAGGCCGCGCGCATGGCGGGAGTGTGCGGCCACGCGTGGCACGAGCTGAGCCAGCGCGGGCAGCTTCCCGAGGGGCGATGGGCTCCCAACCCCAAGGGCTCTGGAAAGGGTGGCCTGCGCAAGCTGTACACCCCCGACGACGTTACGGTTCTCAAAGCAGCCATGGCGCAACTGGAAGCCGAGCGACACCCGACCATCAACGGCAAGCCCGCCCTGACCGTGCGCGAGGCCGCCGAAAAGATCAACATCTCGTACCAGCTCTTCCGCCTGTGGGATAAGCGGGGCTGGCTGCCCGAGGCCCACCGGGCCCAACGCGACGCCAGCGGCCAGATGATCTCCCTGTACACGCCCGAGCAGATCGAGGAGTTGAAGGCCGCCATCGACCGTGGCGAGCACCCGGGCGTCAAGGGCCGCGGGACGGCCGAGCACACCATCACCCGCG
>JBITAB010000061.1:0-3776 GCA_044439825.1 Phycisphaerales bacterium JB064
CGCGGATGGCCTCCACCTGGGCCCGCGTCATGGGCTGGCGATAGGCGATGATCGAGAGCGTCTCGATGCTGGCCCGGCTGAGCTTGGTGCTCTGGCGGTTGCGATCGAACGCGGCCACGATCGGGCCGAACTGGGGGGCCACCATCAGGCGATACCCGCCCGCCAGCTTCTCGGCCCGCGCGGGCCGGCCGGCGGCCTCGAGTTCTTCATTGAGCTGGGCCGCCAGGGCCTCGACCACGTCCTTGGGCTTCCTGTCGCCCGCGAAGTCGGCCGCGCCCTCGCCCAGGGCGAGCGCCTCCCACAACGCCTCGGCCGGCACGGCCCTGCCGGCAGCCAAGAGGATGGCCTCCAGGCCCGCCGTCAGGCTCGCCGGCGCCTTGGTCGAATCGTCCTGGATGGTCTCGGCGGTGGTTGGGCTCACGGTGCGATGCTATGGCCCGGCGCGAGGCCGTGTTCGTGCTCTGCTCCATCCTCAATTCTGGCTGGGGTTGTCCGCATGCACGCCCCAACCCATGAAACGGCACGGCACCGGCGGTTCCTATCCTGTTCGTATGACGACTCCCGGGCCCTCACGCAGGTCGCTCCTTGCCGCCGAGGCCCGGGCCGTCCTGCCCAGCCACCAGCACGGCTACGACGGCCTGCCCACGCTCGACGAGGCCACGCTGTACCGCAGGCGAGAGGGCGTGTTCCTGGTTTTGGCCGGGCTCTTCCTCGCGTCGCTGGCCATGCTCAACATCCTGGGCATCAGCCGCTTCATCAAGCTGGGCGAGCTGACGTGGGGCAGCGGCGAAGACACGCTCGTGCTCACATTCGCCGTGGCTGTGGGCGTGCTGCCCTACCCCATCACCTTCCTGTGCACCGACTTCATCAGCGAGCTCTACGGCCGCGGCCGGGCCAACGCCGTGGTGTGGATGGGGCTGATTGTCAACTTCTGGGTCATCGCCGTGCTCTGGATTGGTGGTGTGCTGCCGGGCTTCGAGGCGGTCGACCCCGAAACGGGCAAGCTGGCCGTCGACGCCGCTGGCCGCGTGCCGGTCTTCTTCGAGATCCGTAGCCTGGCCTTCGCCGCCGTGCTGGCTTCGATGGTCGCCTATCTGGTCGCCCAACTCGTCGACGTGCACGTCTTCCATTTCTGGAAGCGGCTCACCAATGGCAAGCACCTGTGGCTGCGCAACAACGGCAGCACACTGGTCAGCCAACTCGTCGACACCGTGGCGGTGATCCTGATCACCTATTACCTGGCCGGCGGCCTGCCGGTCGACGACAGCAAGGCCATCGGGCCCCAACTGCTGCTGTTCATCGCGACGGGCTACGCGTTCAAGTTCGTCGCGGCCCTGCTGGATACCGTGCCCTTCTATATTGGGTCCAGGTGGCTGGCCAGATATCTGCGGCTGCCCCCGCCCGATGGCATGCCCCATCCGCCCGCCGCGGCGGCGGTGGAGGCCGGGGTTGGTTGAGTCTGCTGTTTGGGTCTGCCGGTTGAGATTCGTTGGTCGTTCTCCCACGGAGGTTGGAATGCGCGCACTCGCAGCTCTCGTCGTTGGCCTGTCCATCTGCCTGCACGCGCCCGGCGCCATCGCGCAGGGCACGCTGACGGCCCAGGACGTCTCGAGCAATCCAAAGCTCGCCTACGACTACTTCGATGGCCTGCGATTCGACCCGGCCGTGCCGACGCCCGAGGGCGTGCTGGGCTACCGCATCGGCCAGCGCTTCACCCGCCACGCCGACCGTGTTGAGTACTGCAAGACGCTCGCCGAGGCCTCGGACAAGGTCGTCTTTGCTGAGTACGGCCGCACCCACCAGCACCGCCCGCTGGTCATGCTCACGATCTCCAGCCCGCAGAACCTCGAGCGGCTCGACGAGATCCTGAGAGCTAATGCCGAGCTGCGCGACAGCAAGAACCTGAGCGCGGCCCGACGCGACGAGATCATCAACAACAACCCGGCCATCATCTGGTACAGCTTCGGCGTGCACGGCAACGAGGCCAGCTGCGGCGAGGTCTCGATGCAGTTCGCCTACACGCTGGCGGCCGGGGTGAACCCCGAGATCGAGAACATCCTCGACACCTGCGTCATCGTCGTTGATCCACAGGTGAATCCCGATGGCCAGAGCCGTTACGTCGCGTGGTACGAGAACGCCGTGGGTCAGAACCCCGACGCAAGCACTGCCGCGTATGAGCACGACGAGCCCTGGCCCAGCGGCCGCAGCAACCACTACCTCTTTGACCTCAACCGCGACTTCGTGTGGGCCGTGCATCCCGAGAGCCGCGCGCGACTGGCCGCGTACCGCCGCTACCTGCCGCAGCTCCATCTTGACTACCACGAGCAGGGACACACCAGCCCCTACTTCTTCGGCGAGGGTGACACGCCCTACAACAAGAACATCCCCCAGGAAACCAAGGACTGGATCGGCATCTACGGCCGCGCCAACGCTCGCGCCTACGACGAGCGTGGCATCGTCTACGCGACGCGCGAGCGCTTCGATTACCTCTATCCCGGCTATGGCAAGGTGCTGCCCACCTACCACGGCGCCGTCGGCCTGCTGCTCGAAAAGGCCGGCCACGGCTTCGCGGGACTTGCCGTCGAGGTGAGCGACCAATACACGCTGACGCTGGCCGAGCGCGTGCGCGACCACTTCGTCACCGCCATGAGCTACGCCGAGACGACCGCCGAGAACCGCGAGGGCCAGCTGCGCCGCTTCGCCAAGTTCTGGAAGGACTCCGGCGATGGCGTGGGCCCCGGCCCCAAGGCGTTCGCCTTCAGCGCCGCCAACGACCCGGCCGTGCTCAAGCGGTTGTGGGACTTCTGCCTCATGCACGGCATCGAGGTGCGCCGCCTGACGAACGAGCTGACCACCGGGGCCTTTGCGACCTATGACACCGGCGAACTCGTCGACGACCTCACGCTGCCCGAGGGCACGTGGATCATCGACACACGCCAGCCGATGAGCAACCTGGTGCGCGCCATGCTCGAGCGCGTGACCGAGGTCGAGAACCCCGACACCTACGACATCACCGCGTGGAGCCTGCCGCTGAGCTTTGGCCTCACGGGCTGGTGGAGCAACGAGGCGTTGGCCGCCGGCACCGAGGCCGTCACGCGCTACGCCCCGCCCACCGCGCGCATCACGGGCACTGGCGGTGTCGCGCTGCTCATCGATTCCAGCCAGCACAACTTCCCCGTGGCGGTAGGCCGGGCCGTCGAGCACGACATCTTCTGCCGCGTGCTGGGCGACGCGGTCGAGGTCGACGGCAAGCGCTTCGAGAAGGGCAGCCTGCTCGTCCACCTCATCCGCAACCCCGACCGCGACCTCGAGCAGTTCGTGCGCGAGGTGCTGGCCGCGGGCGTCAGCATGCACCGCGCCAGCGAGGGCTTCACCGCCTCGGGCCCCATGCTGGGCAACAACGCCAACCCCATCATGCGCCTGCCCAAGGTGCTGCTGGTCACGGGCAGCAGCACCAACAGCCTGAGCGCGGGCCAGCACTGGCACATGCTCGACATCAACTTCCCCTTCCCCCACACGCGCGTTGATGCTGGCAGCCTGGGCCGCATGGACCTGAGCGACTACAGCGTCATCGTCATGCCGTCGATGGGCGGGCTGTCGACCTCGGCGGCCGAACGCATCCGAGACTGGGTCCGCGGCGGTGGGGCGGTGGTGGCCAGCGATGGCGCGGCGGGCTGGGCCCTGCGCGAGATCGCCGGCGCCGAGTCCCAACGCGATCGCGACCGCGACGACGAGCCCAAGGCCAACGAGAAAGCATGGGACGAGCGAGAGCAGGA
>JBITAB010000062.1:0-3762 GCA_044439825.1 Phycisphaerales bacterium JB064
AGTTCGGCTTCGGCAACCCCAGCGTCAGCGCCCTCGGCTTCGACCTCGGCCACCGGCTCTTCCTGAGCTATGACCTCGGCTTCGGGCTGAGGCTCTTCGCGAGCCTCAGGCTCGGTTTCGGTCTCTGGCTGAAGCTCGGACTCGGACTCTGACTCAGCCGACTCTTCGACGTCTTGCGGCGGCTCGCCCTCAGGCTGCTCGATCGCCCGGCCTGAATCGTCGAGCATCGCGCCCCGGCTGATCGCTTCGGCGGTCTCTACTTCATCAAGGGGCTTGCCGAGCGACGCGCTGGCCTTGGCGACCTCTTCCGAGGAGGCCTCCAGCGCATTGAGCAAGGTATCCAGCCGCTCGCCGATATCCTCGGTGCTCGAGATGTCCTCGGTCTTGTCTGCCATGGGCCGCCTGTCTCATCGACCGTTTCGGACCACAACTCAAGCTCTCGGACCTCCTACCCCCTCCTATTTTGACCACCGAGAGGCCCCGATGCACTACCTGATCGTTGAAAACCTTAACCCGACCGCCGACACGATGGCCATCGAGGGCGAGCAGGCCCGCCATGCCGTCCGGGTCCGACGGATGGAATCAGGGGAACCCCTGGGCCTCCTCGACGGTGCCGGCCGGACTGCGCTTGCGGTGGTCGATGGTTCCGACAAAAACGGCCCCCAGAACTCCTGGCGGCTTCTGGTCAGAATCACCCAGCACACCGGGCATCCAAGGCCCAACCCGGCGGTCCACGTGCTCTGCCCGGCTCCCAAGGGCGACCTGCTGGAGACCATGATCGATCAGCTCAGCCAGGTCGGGGCGGCAAGCTGGCGGCCCCTGGACACCGAACGCAGCGAGCGCGAGCCGAGGCAGGGCAAGATCGACCGCCTCGTCCGCATCGCCCACGAGAGCGCCAAGCAGTGCGGCCGGCCCTGGTTCCTGGATATCCACGATGGCGTTTCGTTCCAAGAGGCCCTCGAGCTGCCCGGAGCCGTGATGGCCGACGCGGGCGCCCCGCCGCCTTCGAGGGTTTTTGCTGAGGCTTCGGCGGATGGCTGGGCCCAGGGCATCCACGTGCTGGTCGGGCCCGAGGGCGGCTTTTCGGACCGCGAGCGAAGCATCGCGAAGGAAGCGGGGTTAGCGGCGGTCGGGCTCGGGCCGCACGTGCTCCGCATTGGCACGGCGGCCGTGGTGGCGGCCAGCGGGTTTGTGCAGGCTGCCACGGGCTCGTAACGACGGGGAACGGCCGGCAGTGCTGGACGTACTCCTTTGAAGAGTCCCTCACCTCTCAGGCCGGCGTGTGTCGAGCCGATAGCCTGAGATGGAGCCCTTGCGCCCGGGAGCAACGCCCATGGCCAGCAACGACAGCGGACACGCCAGCGCCAAGCGACTGCTGGCTCGCCTGGCTCGCATCCGCCGCGAGGCCAAGCTGCTGCTGGTGTCTCGCCGCATCGGCTGGACGCTTGCCGCATTGCTGGCCGGGCTGGCGCTCGTGGGCCTTGCCGACTATGCCATCCGCCTGCCGCAGTGGGTTCGCTTCATCGCGCTAGCCCTGGCGATCTTCGGCATCGGCTGGGCCCTGGTGCGCCTCGTGTGGCCGGCCCTCAGGATGCACCCCTCGCTGACCGACCTCGCGTTGCGCCTCGAGGGCGGCAGGCCCGACCTCAAGGGTCGCCTGGCCAGCGCGACCGACCTGGCACAGGGCGGCACGCTCGAGCCGCGCTACGAGCCGCTGATCGACACCATCAGCCGCGACGCGCTGCCCGACCTGATGAAGCGCACGCCCACGCTCAAGGCGCTGGGCGTGTGCCTGCTCGTCATGGCATCCGTCATCACCTACGCGGCCATGCAGCCCGCGATGGCGAGCCTTGGCGCGCAGCGTGTGCTGACGCCCTGGGCGAGCGCGAAGTGGCCATCGCGCACGGCGATCGCACTCGCCGAACTGCCAAAGTATCACCCGCTGGGAGACCCGCTGGCCATCCGCGGCCTGCTCTCGCGCACCGACAAGCCCGTGGGCCGCACGCGCGTCGAGGCATGGTATCGCCTCGATGGCGGGACGCCCCAGAAGCTCGCGCTCACGAGCCAGGGCGCGCCCGATGCTGGCGAATCTGAGATCTACGAACGTCTTGTCAATCCCGCGGCCGAGGCGCTACGCCAGACCCAGCGTGTGACGATGGAGCTGTGGCTGCAGACGAGCGACGATCGCACGGCCGCGACCAGGATCGAGCTCGTGCGTCCGCCGCGCGTCATCCAGGCGAGCGCCCAGGTCGTGGCGCCGGAATACGCGCAGAACGCAACGGCATCGCGCGTCGTTGGGCTCGGTCGCCAGAGCGGACGCCTGCCCCTCGCGCTGGGCGGTGAGGACACGGCCGTGCTGGGCCCCGTGCTCGAGGGCTCTCGCGTCGAGCTCGATCTGCGGTTCAACACCGCGGCCGACGCGGCGATGTCGATCAGCTCGGCCGATGGCTCGGCGGACGAGGCGGGCATCGAGATCGAGTCGATGGCCGACGGGCTTGGCGCGACGGTGAGCCTGCCGGCGAGCACACCCGCGTCGCTCTCGATCGAATTGCGTGACGAGCTCGGCATCGAATCGACACGCCCCCTCGTGATCGCGCTGGACGTGCTGGCCGATGCCGACCCCACCGCCGCCGTGCTCGAGCCTGCCCAGGACGAATCGGTGCTGGCGACGGCCACACTGCCGATGGTGGGCGAGGGCCGAGACGACTTTGGCCTGCTCACGGTCGTGCTGCAAGCGCAGCGGGCAACCCCGCCCGCGGGCAGCCAGGGCGCGCCGCCCGAGCCCGTCGGCGAGATCATGGAGCTCGCGCGATGGAGCGACGACACCGCTCCGCTCGAGGCCCGCGCGGCTTCGGTGATCGAGCTGGCCGGCTTCGACCTCAAGCCAGGCGACGACCTGCTGATCACGGCGCTGGCGACCGACCTGCGCGGCGGTGAACCAATCGTGAGCGCCGTGCGCAGGCTGCGCATCATCGGCGAGAGCGAACTGGTCGAGCAGTTGCGCGCCGAGCTGGGAGCCGTGCGCGAGACCGCCAAGCGGCTGGATCGCTCGCAGGCCGACGTGCTCGATGGCGCTGCCGAACTCGGCGAGGCGCGTGTGGGCGAGGACGATACCGAGCTGGCGCGTGAGCAGGGCGACCTGACCGCCCAGCTCTCGCGACAGGCCGAGGCCGTGCGTGACGTGGCCGAGCGTGCGGACCGCAACGCGCTCAACGATGCCGACCTTGCCGAGATGCTGCGTCTCGCACAGGAACACCTGGACGCGGCGGCCGAGCAGTCCGATCGTGCCGAGGGCTCGCTGAGCGAGTCGGCCAATGCGCAGAGCGAGGCCCAGCAACAGCAATCGCGCGAGAGCGCCCAGCGTGCACAGGAGCGCGTGCGTGACGAGCTCGGCGGGCTCGTGGGCCTGCTGAGCCGCGACGAGGATGAGTGGCTCGCACGGCGAGACCTCGATCGCCTGATCGAGCAGCAGCGCGAACTGCAGGAGCAGACGGCCCAGGCCGAGGCGCAGACGGCCGGCCGGTCGCTCAGCGAGCTGTCGCAGCAGGAGCGTTCGCATGTGGAGCAGATCGCCCAGCAGCAAGCCGAGCTCTCTCGACGCGCCCAGGACGCGCTCGATCAGCTCGCTGATCGTGCCGAAGCATTGGCCGAGACCGACCCCGCGCGTGCTCAAACGCTGCAGGAAGCGGCCGAACGCGGGCGAGAGGGCGAAGCGCCGCGAGAGATGCAGCAGGCGGCACAGGAAGCACAACAGAACCAGCT
>JBITAB010000063.1:0-3749 GCA_044439825.1 Phycisphaerales bacterium JB064
CGGCGCGTGCGCACTAGGCGTCCCCCGGTCCACGGCACGAGCACGCACCCCGCGTACACAAGCGTGTTTGACAGCAGTCCCGGCCACATGGGACGCAGCGGCATCACGATGGGGCGGTGCCGCACGTGTGCCCACTGCACGAGCCAGGCGCGATCGCCTCCCAAATCCCACCAGCCCACGGCGCACTTCCACGGATAGCCCGACCAGAACACGTCGAAGGGTTCGTCGCGTTGCAGAGCGTGTCGTCTCGCGGCGGCAGGAAGCATCTTCGATTCGATCTTCCCAGGTGAACCCATCAGTCCGATGTCCGCTTCGGCGAATGGTCCCCACGCCACCCAAGTGTCATCACGTTCGAAGACATTGAGCGACGGCGACAGCCCTATCGCGCGCTGGCTGCCCGGCCACTTGCCCATAACCCAGCCTCGGAACGCGGCCTCACGAACCAACGTGCCATACGGCACGCTCGCCACGGCCAGCACGACGCCCACCGCCATGCTCACGACGAGCATGCGAATCGTCACGATGCGGTGCTTGGTGCGGGCGTGCATCTCGCAGACGCTATGACAATGGCACCGAGCCGGTTTGGTTCGGTGCCACTGCCTGTCTGTTGGATTGTGGACGGTCGATGCGGCGCGGGATCAGCCGCGGTTGGATGAGCCGCTGCTGGCGCCATTGTGGCGGCGGCCCTTGGAGGGACCGCCACTGTGGCCACCTGGCTTGCCGCCGGGCTTGCTGTTCACCTTGCCGCGATGACCCATCGGCTTACCGCCGGGCTTGCCGCCCGGCTTTCCACCGGAGCGTTGGCCGCGGGGGCCGCCGCCCTTGCCGCCGTAGCTCTTGGGGCCGCCGCGAGAGCCGCCACGACCGCCGGCATATCCCCCACCGCCACGGCCTCCCCGGCCGCCGGGCTTGTGCTCGGTCATGGACGAGGGGCGCTCCTTGCGTGCGGGGCGCTGGTACGACTCGGCGATGTGCTCGAGGTCGGCCGGCAGGGCGTCGCCGGGCTGGATGTCGGCCTTGGTGCGATGCTCGATGGCGACCAGGTCGCGGAGCTCTTCCTTCTCGCAGAAGGTGATGGCGATGCCGCTCGCGCCGGCGCGGGCGGTGCGGCCCACGCGGTGGACGTAGGTCTCGGCGTCACCGGGCAGGTCGTAGTTGATCACGTGGGTGATGCCGCTGACGTCGATGCCTCGGCTGGCGACGTCGGTGGCGACGAGCACGCCCTGGGGGTCGCGCTTGAAGGCGTCGAGCGCGCGGGTGCGGGCGTTCTGGGTCTTGTTGCCGTGGATGGCCTCGGCGTTGATGCCGCTGCGCTCGAGCTGCTTGGCCACGCGGTCGGCGCCGTGCTTGGTGCGCGTGAAGACCAGCGTGCGGCCGACGTGCTCACGCGAGAGCAGGGCGCGGAGCAGCAGGCCCTTGTTGGCCTTGTCGACGACGTAGGCCTGCTGGTGGATGCGCTCGACGGTGGTCGACTCGGGCGTGGTCTCGAGGTGGATGGGCTCGGTGAGCAGGCCGTTGGCGAGTTCCTTGATGGCCTTGGACGCGGTGGCGCTGAAGAGCAGCGTCTGGCGGGCGTCGGGCGTGAGGGCCGCGATGCGGCGCATGTCGGGCAGGAAGCCCATGTCGAGCATGCGGTCGGCCTCGTCGAGCACGAGCACCTCGATGGAGCCCAGGTCGACCAGGCCCTGCTGGTGCAGGTCCATCAGGCGGCCGGGCGTGGCGATGAGCACATCGACGCCCGCCTTGAGGGACTTCTCCTGGCGGAACTGGCTGACGCCGCCAAAGACAGCAGCGTGGCGCAGCGGCACGTTGCGGCCGTAGGCGACGAAGGAGTCGAAGATCTGGACGGCCAGCTCGCGCGTGGGGCAGAGGACCAGGGCGCGGGGGGCGCGACCGTGCTTGCCGCGACGCTCGTTGTTCCGCTTGGGGCCGCCCGCGTGGCCGGCCTCGTGCAGGTCGTGCAGGATGGGCAGGGCGAAGGCGGCCGTCTTGCCGGTGCCCGTCTGGGCGCAGCCGAAGACGTCGCGGCCCTCGAGGATGGCGGGGATGGCCAGCGCCTGGATGGGCGTGGGCGTGGTGTAACCACGCTTGGCGAGCACCTGGGCGATGGGGTCGGCCAGGCCCAGGTCATCGAAGGTGATCGTGGGTTCCGCAGAGCCGGGGGCTTCCGCAGCGCCGGGGGCTTCGGGAGCGTCGGGCTGGGTGGGATTGGTGGCGTTGGCGGGGGAAACGGTCGTCGAATCGTGGGGCAAGTGGGTCTGCTTTCGTCCCGAAAGGGCGCATCGGCCGCCGTCCTGGCAGCGTTGGGGAGGGAAATCATGCTCAAATGGCCCCGAGCGCGGGTGCGACACGAAGAAAGGCCAACTGACTCGTACCAGGTGGATCGGCTGCCTCTGTGGCGTGTGCCGCGGAACCTGGGTGCGGTCGTCGGTCCGGTGTGTCGGAAGCGTCCGCTTGAGGCCAGAGTATAGGCGAGCGGGCCGGACAAACGACAGGGCGGAAAGGCCATTCCAGGCGCCGTGGGGGCCGATAGCATCGCCTGCCATGGCCTCCACCACCAAAACGCCCTTCAAGACGCTCTACCTCATCGATGGTTATGCCCAGTTCTTCCGGGCCTACCACGCCATCCGCACGCCGATGACCAGCCCGGTGACCAAGGAGCCCACGAACCTGACGTTCGGCTTCGTGGGCATGCTGCTCAAGCTGCTGCGCGGGCAGGCGGGCGGGGCCAGGCTGGTGGGCGAGCGGCCCGACTATGTCGCGGTCGCCATCGACGTCTCTGGAGACCTGGAGACCATTCGAAGCGAGATCGACGCGAACTACAAGGCCAACCGCCCGCCGCCGCCCGAGGACCTGCCCGAGCAGGTGCGCCGGTGCATCTCGATCCTGGAAGCCATCGGCGTGCCGGTGATCGGGGCCGAGCGGTACGAGGCCGACGATGTGATCGCGACGCTGGCCAAGCAACTGGCCGGCGACGTGAACATCCGTGTGGTGAGCAAGGACAAGGACCTCAAGCAGTTGCTGCATTCGTCTGGAGGGGGGGGCGCCAACGACAGCAAACGGGGCTCCTTCGAGCTCTACGACATCCACAACGATGATCTGATCACCGCCGAGAGCCTGACCGACGAGTTTGGCGTGTCGCCCGCACAGTGGCGCGACGTGCTGGCGCTCGCGGGCGACACGGTGGACAACATCCCGGGCGTCGAGGGCGTGGGCGTGAAGACGGCCGCCAAGCTCATCGCCGAGTGGGAGACGCTCGACAAGCTGCTGGAGAACGCCGACAAGATCAAGGGCAAGCGCGGCGAGAAGATCCGCGAGGCCGACGGCGTGCTGGAGCGCAGCAAGAAGCTGGTGTCGCTGATCGATGACGTGGCGGTCGATTTCGAGCTGGAGCGTGCCGCGTTCGATCACCTGCACCCCGAGGCGTTGATGCCCATCCTCAAGGAACTGGGCTTCAATCGCTATCAGGACGAGTTGCGTCAGCTGCTGGGCGAGGACCCCGAAGCGACGGCGGAGATCGAGCCCAAGCCCCCCACCGCCAAGACCGCCGAGCGTGGCATGGCCCAAGGCGGGCTGTTTGGGCCGAAGCCCGATGAGACGGATGGTGCGCCTCACGCGCAAGCCGGCGTGGATGGCGAGTACACCATCGTGCGGACCGCCGCGGAGCTCAAGAAGCTGTGCACGGCCCTCAAGAAGGCCAAGCTGATCGCGCTGGACACCGAGACCACCTCGCTGCGTCCGATGCTCGC
>JBITAB010000064.1:0-3736 GCA_044439825.1 Phycisphaerales bacterium JB064
CGCCGACCCGGACACGTGGTTTGCCACGAAGTATGCCGACGCGAGCAAGTATGGCACCAAGGCCCAGCAGTACGAGCCGCTCGAGCGGATGCTCGAGGAGTTTCGCGTGCCCTGGCTGGTGGCGCACATGGGCGGCTGGCCCGAGGACCTGGGCTTCCTCGATGGTCTGCTGACACGGCACGACAACCTGCACCTGGACACCTCGGCCACGAAGTGGATGGTGCGGGAGCTGAGCAAGCACTCGCGCGAGGCCTTCCTGGCCTTCAACGAGAAGTGGCGTGGACGCATCCTGTTCGGATCCGACATCGTGACGCTGGACGACCACTTCGAGGTGAGCGACGACACCAATGCGAAGTTCGGGGCCCACCAGGCGTCGGGTGAGGCCGAGGCCTTCGACCTGTACGCGAGCCGGTATTGGGCGCTGCGGACGATGTGGGAGCGCGAGTACGAGGGGCCCAGCCCGATCGCCGACCCCGACCTGGCGATGGTGGAGCCCGGGAAGTATGACGAGCTGAGCTCGCCTCCGCTGCGAGGGTTTTCATTGCCGGCCGACCTGCTGAAGGTGGTGTACGCCGGGGCGGCCGAGGCCTTGCTCGAGCGTTGGTGGGCCGAGCATTGATCAGCCTGGGATAACGCGGCTTGGGTCTGGTTAGCGGGCGTTGGGTGTGACCTAGACTCGGCCCATGCCCGGACGGACCCTGCCAGCGAGAGCCCTGACCGCCCTGGTGGCGGCCGTGGGGCTGGCGGCGAGCGTCTTTGCTCAGGTTGATGCCCCATTCGATCCGGTCGACATCGATCCCCTTGCCATCACCGGCGAGGGCTTTGGGCCCGTGCTCTTGCCGGCGGCTCGCGATGACGCGGCAGCGGGCGACCTGGAAGTCGCAGGCCGGCGGGCCTGGGCGTGGACCGAGACGGCCATCGTGCCCGGGGCGGCCCCCACCAAGCGGCTGATGCTCGAGGGCGACGTCCGCCTGACGCTGGGCACGCTTGAGCTCCGTGCCGAGCGGCTGCACGCGTGGGTGCAGGCGTTGCCCGACGGGCGAGGCCAGCAGTTCTATGTGCTGCTCGAAGACGCCCTGATGCCCACGGGCGCGCCGGGGGTGGGTATCGCCGGGCCGCTGGTGCCCATCGAGGGCAGGCTGGCGCCGGGCACGCGGGCGGACCTGTCGGCGATCGTCGTGGAGCGAGCCGAGCCAGCGGTGGAGAGCGACGCGGGGTTGCGTGCGGCCGTGGCCGAGGGCGTGTTCGCCGATCGGCTGCGTGAGGTGGTGGGCATCGCGCTGCCCGAGGTGACCGGCGAGCAGCTCGCTGCCGAGGACGCCGCCCTGCGCGACGTGATGCAGCTCGCGCGGCAGCGGCTGGGCTCGTTCGACGTGCGCGAGCCGATCCTGCCCGTGCGCGGGCGGGTGAGCTTCTCGGCCTCGGGCATCGAGCAGGTGCGGCTGGGCGATGGGTCGGACGGATCACCGCCCTACGCCGTTGTGCTTCGTGGGCCCGTGGCGATCATCTTCAACGATCCGTATGGCGGTCGGCGTGCGCAGCTGACGGCCCAGGACGCGGTGCTGTTCCACAAGGCCGAGCTCGTTGGCACGCCGCGACTGGACGCGGGCGATGTGATGGGCGTGTACCTCGAGGGCGAGGTGGTCGCCGACATCGAGCGCGAGCGTGGCGGGCGATCGGGCGGGGTCGATCGCTTCCGCGTGCGGTCGCCGCGTGTGTATTACGACCTTGCCAACGACAAGGCTCTGCTGCTCGACGCGGTGTTCCGTGCCGAACCCACTGGGGCGCCGGTGCCGATCTATGTGCGTGCGGGCGAGATCCGCCAGCGTTCGCTCAAGGAGATGACCGCCACCGGGGCGAGGATCACGACGACGGGCTTCTTCCGCCCGCACCTGGCGCTGGGCGCCAGCACGATGACGCTGCGGCTGAACGATCGTGCCGATGGGCAAACCGACATGGTGGCCGACGCACGGAACATCACCGTGCGGGCGGCGGGCGTGCCCTTCCTGTACTGGCCCATTTATGTTGGCGATCCGTCGCAGATCCCGCTGCGCAACATCGGCTTTGAGACCAGCGACCGCCACGGCGAAGTCATCCGCACGACGTGGGACGGCTTCGCGCTCGTGGGCGCCGACGCGCCGGCCGGTGTCGATCTGGACATCCTGATCGACGCGTATTTCAGGCGGGGCCCGGCCCTGGGCGGCGAGCTGCGATGGACGGGTCGAGCGGGCGGCGACGGCAACCTGTTCGTGTACAACGTGATCAACGACACGTATCGCGACCTGCTGCCCACCGGCGCACGCGTCGATCGTGAGAGCGACAACCGCACGGTGGCCTTGCTGGAGCATCTCGGCAAGCTGAGCGACGAGTGGACGCTGCGTGCCGAGGCGTCGTGGTTCAGCGACGAGAATGTGGTAGGCGCGTTCTTCCCGACGATGACGTGGAACCAGCGCGAGCCGATGACCGGCGCCAGCGTGCAGCGTGTGGACGAGAACAGCATGCTGCTGCTGAGCGCCAACGTGCAGACCAACGACTTCCTCGTCACCGACTACCAGCTCCGCTCACGCGGCTACGCGACAGAGCGTTTGCCCGAGCTGCGGTATGTCAGACCCGGAGACGACCTGCTGGGCGGCATCGCGCCGGGCTTGCTGACCTATCGCAGCGATAGCCGGGTGGGCCAGCTCAGGCTGAGCTTTACCGAGCCTACCGCGGCCGACCTCGGCTTCGCCAGCACCGCTCGCGCCCAGGCGGCTTTGGGTGTGAGCCCAAACCAGAGCCCGGGTGATCGGCTGCGGGCGCAGGGCTACGAAGAGTCCGCGATCTTCCGCTTCACGACCGAGCACGAGCTGACGAGCCAGTTCGAGGTCGGCATGCTCCGCGTGCAGCCCTTCGCGACCGGTCGCCTTACGGGCTACGACACCGACTTCGACGACTTCAGCGCGGCTTCGGGCGAGGATGCCGATTCGCTGGTGGCCAGCGGCGCGGTGGGCACGCGCTTCTCGACGCAGCTCACGCGTGTCTACGACGGCGTGGACGTGCCCGCGCTCGACCTCGATCGCCTGCGGCACGTCATCGAGCCCAACGCCACCATCTGGTATGGCGACTCGACCGTGGCCCAGGGCGCGGTACCAGTGTACGACGAGAACGTCGAAGATTTCGCGCGTGGGCCGGCCATCCGCTTTGGTGTCGATCAGACGTTCCAGACCATGCGCGGATCGCTGGGCGCGTACGAGTCGGTCGACGTGCTCCGGCTGGGCACGCACGTGACGTTCGCGGGAGAGGACAGGCCCAACGGCGATCGCACACCTCGCTTCTTCGACGCGTACCCCGAGCGCAGCCAGCTTGGCGACTTCGTGGACATCGACGCCGCGTGGAGGCCGACGGACGTGCTGGGCATCACCGGCCTGTTCATCTATGACCTGGAGGCCAACCGGGCGGCCGAGAGCGTGTTTGGCGTCGAGGTCGAGCAATGGCCCGATATGCGGCTGTTCGCCGAGCTTCGCCGCCTTGGTTACAGCGAGGACACGTACCTGAACGCCGGCGCCGATTACCAGCTTGGCGACCGCTACACGCTGGGGGCCGTGGGCGTGTACAACGATCGTGCGGGGCAGTTCCAGAGCGCCACGTTCCGCCTGAGCCGGGAGATGCCCCACCTGATCCTGACCGGCCGCGTGACGTACAACGACATCACGGGCGACACGTCCATCGGCTTTGACTTCCAGCCCACGGGCATCGA
>JBITAB010000065.1:0-16260 GCA_044439825.1 Phycisphaerales bacterium JB064
TGCTCGGCGATGTTGGCGGCGTGCTCGGCGATGGTGTGGGTGGCGGTGGCGATCTCCAGCAGGATGAAGGCGGCGCCGGCGTCGAGCTCGCCCCCGCGGAGCTTGGCCTCGGCCTCGCGCATCAGGGCGGCCTTGAAGGCCTCCACCGCGTCGTCGCTCTGCAGCACGATGCGGGCCAGCCGCCCGTCGCCGCTGGCCAGGGCCTTGATGGCGTCGCGCACGATGCCCACCACGCTGTTGGTCAGCACGCGGAAGGTCGTGGGGGGGCTGGTTCCCGAGTCGGCCAGCCGCTGGCCCAGTGTGGCGCACGACAGGGCGGCGTCTGCGATGCGTTCCAGCTCGTTGTTGACCTTCACGATGGTCAGCAGCGTGCGCAGCTCGGTGTCGGGCAGCCGGGCGTTCCCTTCCGTCGCGTCGGCCAGCAGGGCCACGGCCAGCCGCTCGATGGCCACGTCGGCCTTGTCCACCGAGTTCTCGGCGGCCTGCAGGGCGTCCAGCCCCGCCTGGCCTGGGGCGAAGAGGTGGTCGAAGCCGCCCTCGACCATCTCGAGCACCAGCGTGCCCTGGTCGGCCAGGCGTGCGGCGAGCTCGGCGAGGCGGCGGGTGAAGCCCTCTGGAGTGGTGGGCATGGGGGCTCCCAATTGAGTGGGGGGAGAGTGGCGGGTGTGGGGGGGGCGCGAGATCAGGCGGGGCCAGGGGCAAGACGAAGGTCCGAAACGACGATAAGGGAGGATACACAGGGAAGTGCGGGGCGGGGGGCCTAGCCTCCCGGCACTCTTGTTTGTGGCCCGCCTTCGGACCCTGGCCTGAGCCTTTCTATATGGAGCCCTACCGCCCATGAACGAGTTCTGCGTCGACCGGCTAGGCGCCCGCTGGGTGCTCGATTCCCGCGGCAATCCGACCGTCAGGGTCGAAGTGGAACTGGCCGGCGGGGCCACGGGCGTCGCTATGGTGCCAAGCGGCGCCAGCACGGGCGAGCACGAGGCCGTCGAGCTTCGCGATGGCGACAAGGCCGTCTTCGGCGGCAAGGGCGTCGGCGCGGCGGTGCGGAACGTCACCGAGAAGCTCGCGCCCGCCGTGATCGGCCTGGACGCGCGGGACCAGGCGGCCATCGACCACGCCATGCTCGCCGCCGACGGCTCGGCGAACAAGGGCACGCTCGGCGCGAACGCCATCCTGGGCGTCTCGCTCGCGACGGCCCACGCCGTGGCGGCCGAGGCCGGGCTGCCGCTCTATCGCAGCATCGGCGGCGCGGGCGGGCGCACGTTGCCCGTGCCCATGCTCAACGTCATCAACGGCGGCAAGCACGCCGACAACAACCTGGACTTCCAGGAGTTCATGGTCCAGCCCTGGGGCTTTGACGACTTCGAGACGGCCCTGCGCGCGGGGGTTGAGATCTACCACGCGCTGCGCGGCCTGCTGCACGAGGCCGGGCTGAACACCGCCGTGGGCGACGAGGGCGGCTTCGCGCCAGACTTCAAGAGCGCCGAGGAGGCGCTGCAGTATCTTGAGAAGGCGACCAGGAAGGCCGGCTATGGCTGGGGCACGCAGATCTTCATCGCCCTCGACCCCGCCGCCAGCGAGCTCGCCAACGAGGCCAAGAAGGACAAGAAGGACGGCTACAAGCGCTTCAAGAGCGACCAGGCGATCATCACGAGCGACGAGCTGATCGACACCTGGGCCGGCTGGTGCGACAACTACCCCGTCCGCAGCATCGAGGACGGCCTGGACGAGAACGACTGGGCCGGCTGGAAGAAGCTCACCGATCGCCTGGGCAACAAGGTACAGCTCGTGGGCGACGACCTGTTCGTCACCAACATCAAGTTCCTGCAGCGCGGCTTGGACGAAGGGTGCGCCAACGCGATTCTGGTCAAGCCCAACCAGATCGGCACGCTGAGCGAAACGTTGGAAGCCGTCGACCTCGCACGCCGCAACGGCTACGGCGCCGTCATGAGCCACCGCAGCGGCGAGACCGAGGACAGCACCATCGCCGATCTGGCCGTGGCGACCAACTGCGGGCAGATCAAGACCGGCGCTCCGTGCCGCAGCGACCGCAACGCGAAGTACAACCGCCTGCTCGTGATCGCCCAGGAACTCGCCGGCAGCGCCCTGTTCGCTGGTTCGTCGGCAAGGAGCGTGTGAATGGCCGGCACGGATGCCACGCCCAAGCCCATCGACACGAAGGTGATCTACGAGGGCAAGAAGTTCAACGTTGAGCTGCTGACCCTGCCAGGCGAGCGCGGAACCCGCGAGATGGCAGTCGTGCGTCACGGCGGAGCCTGCGCCATCCTTCCAATCCTCAAGGAAGCGACGGCGGATGAGCCGGCCACGATTGTCATGATCCGCAACCAGCGGCCGGCCGTCGGCACGTCGCTCTGGGAGATCCCCGCGGGCACCATCGACCCGGGCGAGGCGCCCATCACCTGCGCGGGCCGCGAATTGATCGAAGAAACCGGCTATGAGGCTGCAACATTGGAGTCCTTTGGCCGGTTCTACACCACGCCGGGGCTGACCGACGAGGTGATGCACGTGTTCATCGCCCGCCAGCTCACCCATGTGGGCCAGGATCTGGATGAGGGTGAGCACATCGAGGTGTACGAGATGGCCGCCGACGAGGTGCTGGCGATGATCGACGACGGACGCCTGCAGGACGCCAAGAGCGTGATCCCCATCGTTCGCGCCCATGCGGCCGGCCTGCTCGGTGTTTCTTGAGGTCGGGATGGCCCGTGTGCTGAGGACTGTGGATTGAGCGAACGCTGGGGCGGATATGGCGGAGGCGGTGGTGCACGAGCCTGGCTGAGCCGCGTCTTCGGCGAGGGTGACAACCCCATGCGCTGGGCCCTGCCGATCTACCGGCTGTGGGGCATCACCGTCAAGCTCCACCTGATCTTCATCATCTTTGTCGTCATCCGGTTGATCGCATCGGCCAGCCCGGATTCACCCGGCTTTATCCCCACAGTTCTGATGCTCGTGAGCGTGTTTGGCCTGGTCCTCTTGCACGAATACGGACACTGCTTCGCTTGCCGATGGGTGAAGGGTGAGGCCGATGAGATCATGCTGTGGCCGTTGGGCGGGTTGGCGTATTGCCGTCCGCCGCATGATTGGAAGGCCGAACTCATCACGGTGCTCGGCGGGCCTGGGGTGAATGCCGTGCTGTTGCCCGTTTTGGGTCTCACGGTGTGGCTCGTGACAGGCGACTGGCGGCATGTGATCTTCAATCCGTTCTCGCCAAACTGGCCGACGAGCAGCCGCGTCATGTTTGAGATCGCTGGCGTCCCGGTAGGGGCGTATGTCACGTGGCTGGTCTTCTGGCTGCACTACATCAACATGGTGCTGCTGCTGTTCAACATGCTGGTGCCCATGTATCCCATGGACGCCGGCCGCATCGTGCAGTGCCTCATGTGGCGGAAGATGGGCTACGAGAAGAGCCTGTGGATCTCGTGCAACATCGGTGTGGGCGCCGCGGTGGCGTTGGCGGTCGTAGCCTTCGCGGGTGACCAGATGCTGCTGCTTGGCATCGCGCTCTTCGGCGGTATTTCGTGCTGGCAGCAGAAGCGGAGCCTGGCGATGATGGGCTTCGAGCCGCAGTACGCCGCGGCCTATCAGGCGGCCGAGCAGAGCCAGAAGCGCAAGGGCCCCACGCGGTCGCAGATGGCGGGCATCAAGAAGCGTCAGGAGGAGGAGGCCCAGGTCGAGAAGCTGCTGGCCAAGATCGCCGAGCAGGGCATGGGCTCGCTGACGCCGCGCGAACGCAAGTTCCTCGACCGCGTATCCCAGAAGAAGCGCCAGGGCCGGGCGGGATAGGCGATAGAATCGGGCCGGTTTTCCCAAGGACTGGATGGTTTCGAGCGAGTAGGCCAAGGACGGGGATCAACGCGCGATGGGACTGCACGACAGGACGTACATGCAGGGTGATGATGCGCCCCCCGGCCTGAGGCCAGCGCGCGCGGGCGGGCTGCCCTTCTCGATGTGCACCCTGCTCATCATCGCGAATGTCGTCATCTTCGTGGCCCAACTCGCCAGCCAGTCGGCCTGGGGTGTGAAGATCGTGCCTCCCGGGTTCAAGATGGACCCGGTGTCGTACTACGGGCACTTCTCGACGGCCCGGGCCGTGTTTGGCCTCGAAGTCTGGAGGTTCATCACCTTCCAGTTTCTGCACGGCAGCCTGATGCACATCGCGTTCAACATGCTGGGCATCTTCTTCCTCGGAAGGATCGTCGAGGATCAGCTTGGCCCGAAGAAGTTCCTGGCGTTCTACCTCGTGTGTGGTGTCTTTGGCGGCGTGATGTACCTGCTGCTGAATCTGCTGGGCGGTGTGGTCGGGCTGCAGGTGCCCGGGGTGTTGCCGAATCACCCAGCCACGCCGCTCATCGGCGCTTCCGCGGGCGTCTTCGGCGTGGTGATGGCCTGTGCCTACATCGCACCGAATACCACGGTGCAACTGCTCTTCCCGCCCATCCCGATGAAGATGAAGGTCTTCCTATGGCTTCGTCGGGCTGGCCTTCATCGCGTTGCTCTTCGGCAGCAATAACGCGGGTGGTGAGGCGGCCCACCTGGGTGGGGCTATCGCTGGCTTCTTCTTCATCCGCAACTCGCACCTGCTGGTCGACTTCTTCGACGTGCTCGGTGACTCTCGCAAGCCCAAGACGCCCAAGCCTGCGAAGGGCCAAAGGCAGAGCGGTGGGGGCGCCAGCCAGCAAGAGGTCGATCGTGTGCTAGACAAGGTGCAGGCCTCGGGCCTGGACAGCCTGAGCGCCCGCGAGCGAGAGATCCTGCGTCAGGCTACCGACCGGCAGCGCCGGGGCTGAGCACGCATGGCCATCACCTTCGAGATCTCGACGAAGAGCCGCAACACGGGCGGCCGGGTGGGCCGGGTGACGACGCCGCACGGCGACTTCGATACGCCCGCGTTCATGACCGTGGGCACGCGGGCCACCGTGCGCGGCGTGACCAACGAGCAACTGAAACGCGTGGGCGCCCAGGTCGTGCTGAACAACGCCTACCACCTGTGGCTGCGCCCCGGGCCCGAGCTCATCGATCGCTTCGGCGGCACGCACAGGTTCATGGGCTGGGATGGGCCCATCCTGACCGATTCGGGCGGCTATCAGGCCTATTCGATGGCCGACACAAACGCCATCGACGAGGACGGGGTGACCTTCCGCTCGATCATCGACGGGCGCACGCTGCGCATGACGCCCGAGGTGTCGATGGACATCCAGAACAAGATCGGCGCCGACATCATCATGGCCTTCGACGACTGCCCGCCGTCGGTCGACCTCGGTGAGGGCGCCGTCTCGCAGACCCGGCTCAAGCTCCAGGCGGCCCACGATCGTGACCGCCAGAAGCACGGCTACGACCACGCTCACCGCCTGAAGCTGGCCAACGAACGCACCATCCGCTGGCTCGAGCGCTGCGCTGCCTCCCATGCCAAGCCCGACATGCAGGCCCTCTTCGGCATCGTCCAGGGCGGTACGAGCGAGGATGCCCGGCGGTGGTCGGTCGAGCACGTGACCAACGTGGAACTGCCCGGCTACGCCATCGGCGGCGTGAGCGTGGGCGAGACCAGCGAGGACATCGCCCGCATCGTCCGCTTCACGGCTCCGCTGCTGCCCGAGGCCAAGCCGCGATACCTGATGGGCGTGGGCTATCCGAGGGACATCGTGGCGGCCGTATGCGCGGGCGTGGACATGTTCGATTGCGTGCTGCCGGGCAGGAATGGCCGCAACGCCAACGCCTTTGTGCCCGAGGGCCAGATCCGCCTGCGGAACGCCAAGTTCGCCGAGGACCACGAGCCCCTTGAGCCCGGCTGCGATTGCCCGGCTTGCTCCCCCGAAGCGGGCCTGCCGGCCAGCCGGGCATATATCAGGCATTTGTTCATGTCCCAAGAGATGCTGGGCCCGATCCTGGTGTCGCTGCACAACCTCAGGCAGTATCAGAGGCTGATGGCCGACCTGCGGGCGACGATCGCCAGCGACGACTGGGCGGGCTTTGCCGCGCGATGGCCCGGGGCGGCGGCGGGCATCCCTCAGGACGCTTACCATGCCCCCCGCGTCGGCCCGTCCGGCGTCGGGTGAGCATTGACCCAGCCCGGCAATTCTGCGGGCTCAGAAACGACAGGACTTTGCGACCGTGGATGGCCTTTTCTTGCCGAGCACTCTTCCCATGAATCCCCTGGCCGCCAGCCTGGCCACCCAGGACGCTCCGCCCTCGCTGGAAGGCGAGGCGCCCGCGGGCAGCACGACTGGCGCGACGGGCGACCCGAGCATCCCCGCGGGCGGCAATCAGACGCAGCCGGGCGGCTTCGACCCCATCTTCATCATGGTGATGGGCGTCGGCGTCTTCTTCCTGGTGATGATGCTCACCGCGGGCCGTCGCCAGAAGCGCGAGCAGAAGGAGCGTCAGGGCATGCTCGACGCCCTGAAGCGCAACGACAAGGTGCAGACCATCGGCGGCATCATCGGCACTGTGGCCGAGGTCCGCAACGACGAGGTGGTGCTGAAGGTCGACGACGCGGGCCAGCACAAGATCCGCTTCGCCCGCAGCGCCATCCAGCAGGTTATCTCTTCTCGCAACGGGCCGGCCGAGGTGGCCAGCGAGAGCCCCGAACCCGTCAACACCTAAGCACGCTCACCGAGCAGCCAGGCCCACGCGGCCGAGTAAGGAATCGCAACACATGATGCGCAATCGACTGGGATGGGGCCTGCTTGCGATGGCGATGCTCGCCTTCGCGATCTACGGGTTCATGCCCCCCAAGGAGAAGCTCCGCCTCGGTAAGGACCTGGCCGGCGGCGTGACGCTCAACTACGCCGTGCAGATCGAGCCCGGGCAGAACGCCCAGGAGATCCTCAACCAGCTTGCGACGGTGCTGGGCGAGCGCATCGATCCGGGCAACCAGATGGACATCAGCATCGTGCCGGTCGGGCGAGACCAGCTCGAGATCACGATGCCCCTGCCTACCGAGAACGTCAAGGCGCTGCGGCAGGCCTTCGACGCCGAGCTCCAGCGCATCGAGCGGTTCACGATCGACCCCGTGCGGTTCGAGCGGCTGATGGGCGAGGCGCCCGAGCAGCGGGCCCAGAGCATCGCGGGCTTCCGCGAGAACAGCCCCGAGCTTGCCGATCGCCTGCAGACCGCCGCCGACGCGTACGACCGCCTGATCGCTGCCGAAGCCGCCTACCGCGACGTGCTGAGCCAGGAGACTCCTGACGATGCAGCGCTGAACCAGGCCGAGGCCGAGGCCGCCGAGGCGTCGCTCGATTACGACGCCGCCCGCGAGGACGCCCTGAAGCTTTCCATCACGCCCGCCGAGGTGCGGCGCGTGCTGGAGTTCTCCCGCGAGATCACCCGCAAGATCGACACGCAGTCGGGCCAGGTGGTCGAGCTGCCCAGCGCCTTCGAGCGTGCGTGGAACGCCATGATGGAGCGTGCCGGCACGGGTGGCGAGGGCGAGAGCTCGCTGCAGGGCGAGCTGAAGCGCGTGCGCGAGTCGTACGAGACCTACACCCGCGAGCGTCGCTCGCTGGACGATCCCCAGGACCTCAAGCGCCTGCTCCGCGGCGCTGGCGAGCTCGACTTCCGCATCACCGTCGAGGCCAACAGCCGGGCCGATGAGACCGCGCTTCGTGAAGAGCTGCAAGAGGTCGGCCCGCGCAACGCCAACCCCGATGGGGCGGTCTGGCTGCAGTTGGCCAAGATCGAATCGTGGTTTGATACGCTGGATCAGGCCGAGGCCCTCGAGGCCAACCCGGTCGCGTTCTTCGCGGCTCGCGGCTTCGTCGTCGAGCCCTATGACGGCCAGTACTGGATGCTCGCCTGGGACCAGCCGGGCAACCGCATGACCAGCGCCGAGGGCGAGTGGCAGGTCACACGCTCGTACATGGGCCGCGACGAGCTCGGCCGCAACAACATCATCTTCAACATGGACACGCTGGGCGCCCAGCGCCTGGGCGACCTGACCCGCGAGCACATCGGCGAGAACATGGCGGTCGTGCTCGACGACCGCATCATCACCGCCCCCACGCTGCAGGGCCGCATCTCCAACACCGGCAGCATCACGGGCGACTTCTCTCGCGAGGAGCTCAACTACGTCATCCAGGTGCTCAACGCCGGCGCCTTGCAGGCCCGCCTGAGCCCCGAGCCCATCAGCGAGAACACCATCGGCCCGAGCCTGGGCCGGGACAACCTCGAGAGCGGCCTGACGGCCGGCGTGTACGCGCTCATCGCCGTCAGCATCTTCATGATCCTCTACTACTTCGCCTATGGCGCGGTGGCGGTGATCGCGCTGGCGTGCAACGCCGCCCTCATCCTGGGTGCGATGGCCCATAACCAGTCGGCATTCACCATGCCCGGCATCGCCGGCGTGGTGCTGACCTTCGGCATGGCGGTGGACGCCAACGTGCTCATCTTCGAGCGCATCCGAGAAGAGCTCAAGGCAGGGCTCGATTTAGCGCAATCCGCCAAGTTGGGATATCAACGCGCCTTGTCGGCCATCGTCGACGGCAACGTGACCAACCTCATCGTGTGCGTGGTGCTCGTGGGCGTGGGCACGCAGGAGATCAAGGGCTTTGCCATCACCCTGGGTGTTGGTGTGGTCTGCACGATGATCGCCGCCCTGATCATCAGCCGCCTGCTGCTCTCGGTCTGCGTCGATGACCTGAACCTCAAGGCGCTCGGCAAGCCCCGCACGGCCATGCTGCCCATGGCCATCCCGCTCATCGACCGCGTGCTCGAACCCAAGGTCAACTGGGTGGCGGGTCGTCATATCTTCTGGGCGATCTCTTTGGCCGCGGTCCTCGGCAGCATCGCGCTGATCATCAACCAGCGTGATCGGATGCTCGACACCGAGTTTGTCGGCGGCACGCAGGTCGTGCTGCGTTTCGGCGAGAACGAGGCTGGCCAGCCCCACACGCTCACTCGGCAAGACGTGCTTGACCGCGTGCTGGAAGTGGCCGAGGACGCTCCACTTGGCAGCCAGCTCAAGCTGCTCGAGCAGGCCGACATCGTGCCGCTCGACCCCGAAGACGATGGAGTCACGAGCGAAAAGTTCCAGATCAAGACGCTGGCGACGAACGCCGGCGAGGTGCAGGACGCGCTGGCCGCGGCCTTCGCCGACGTGCTGGACGTCCAGGCCTCTCTCGATTTCGACCAATCCGACATCCTCGATGCCCGCCGCGGCCCGATCTTCCCGATCTCGAGTCCCACGCCGCTGGGTTCGCACATCGGCAAGCCCGAGTATCGCGACGACGTGAACAGCTACGTCGGCGGCGCCGCCATCGTCATCGATGGCATCACGCAGGGCCAGACCATCGCCGACCTCGAAGACCGCATCGACCTGCTCCGTTCGCAGGCCGACTACTCCTCGACGCTCGGCCGCCCGCGCGAGATGCGCGTGCTCGAGCGATACGAGGACGGCTCGGTGCGCTCGGCTGTGCTGCTCGTCACCGACCCGATGACCAGCTACTTCGGCGATCGCGATCGCTGGTGGCAGGACGTGGGCCAGCTCGAGTGGGACCTGGTGCGCCAGTCGCTCACCTCGTCGACCACGCTGGCCAGCGTCAGCCAGTTCAGCCCGGCCATCGCCGAGCAGTTCCGAGGCCGCGCCATCTTCGCGGTGGTTATCAGCTTCGTGCTGATCACGATCTACATCTGGGTGCGCTTCGGCTCGGTGCGCTACTCGGTGGTCGCCCTGCTGGCCCTCGCCCACGACGTGGCTATCGCCCTGGGCATGATCGCCATGGCCGAGCTCATCTATGAGTTCCCCTTTGGCGCCCGCGTGGCCAGCTCGCTCAGCGTGCTGCCCTTCCGCATCGACCTCAACACGGTCGCCGCGTTGCTGACCATCATCGGCTACTCGCTCAACGACACGATCATCATCATGGACCGCATCCGCGAGAACCGCGGCAAGCTGCCCTACGCCAACAGGCGGGTGATCAACCTCTCGGTGAACCAGACACTCAGCCGTACGGTGATCACCTCGGGCACCACCCTGTTCGCGGTCGTCGTGCTCTACTTCATGGGCGGCGAGGGCCTGCGGCCGTTCGCCTACGTGCTGCTGGTGGGCATGATCGTGGGCACCTACTCGTCGGTGGCCGTGGCGGCCCCGCTGGTGTGGTCGAAGAAGTCCGATCCTTCGGGCAAGAGCGATTCCGCCGGCGGATCGGGCGGGTTCTCGGGCTCCGATGGCGGGCCGACGACAGGAACGCAGCCGGACAAGCCGATGAGTTAGGATCATGACCGCCACGCCAAAGGCCAGTGCCGGCTCCCTCAGACGGACAGCCATCGGGCTGCTGGCCCTGGCCGCGTTGTGGAACGGCGTGTACTGGCTGTGGCCCGTGCACCGCGAAGCGCCGGTCGTGATGGCCGGCGTGGGCGAAGAGCCCATAGAGGCCCTTCCTACCGAGGAGGGCCTTGATTTCGCTGGCGAGCCCGAAGACGACCCGGTGATGCTCACCATGGGCCCGCCGGAGATCGATCCCACGCCCGAGCCCGATCCGCAGCTGATCGTCGACCCCATCCTGCACGATCCCGAGCACCAGACCTTCATCGTGCCGCCGCAGTTCGAGCGGTACACGGTCACCAACAACGACCGCAACCTGGGCGACATCGCCAGCCGGTTCTACGGCGACAAGTCGCTGTCCACGGTCATCGCCCAGGCAAACCCATACCGCGACCCGCGGCGCATCACGCCCGGACAGGTCTGGTTCATCCCCAAGGACCCGGCCAACATCCAGGGCCTGACCGTCGACGCCCAGGGCAACCTGATCGACGCGCCCACGCCCAAGCCGCCGCCGGTGGAGTTCACCGAGTACGTCGTCCGCGGCGGCGACACCCTGGGGGCCATCTCGAAGCTGCACTACAAGACCACGCGCTACGCCGACGCGATCTTCTCCTTCAACCAAGAGCGGCTGGGCCTCGATTCGCCCCGCGCCATCCGGCCCGGGCAGGTGCTGCGCATCCCCAAGCAGCCGCAGTAGCCCGCCGGCCGACCTACCCTTGGCCGCCATGAGCGAGCCAATGTCCTACATCGTCACCGGCGGGGCCGGCTTCGTGGGCTCCAACTGCTGCGCCGCCCTCTCCAAGGCCCGCCCCGACGCCCAGATCATCTGCATCGATGACTTCCGCGTGGGCTCGTTCCGCAACCTCATCGAGGCGTACGAGCGTCACGGCCTGGGCCCCGTGTCGTGCGAGGTCATCGCCCAGGACTGGACCTACCTGCTCACGCTCGTCGGCGACCGGCCGGTGGGCATCGCGCACATGGCGGCCATCACCGACACCACCGTCGATGATCAGGCCCGCATGCTCGACGATAACGCCGGACCCGCATGGGATGGGCTGCTCGAGGCGGCTAGCGAGGCCGGGCACCGGCTCATCTACGCCAGCAGCGCGGCGACCTATGGCACGCCCCCGCAGGCCGGGCAGCGCGTGGCCTTCCCGCTCCAGGCGGCCGGCAAGCCCGACAACATCTACGGCTTCAGCAAGTGGGTGATGGAGAACGCGCACCGGCGCGTGCAGCAGCGAGACCCCAGCGCGTGGATCGTGGGGCTGCGATTCTTCAACGTCTTCGGGCCGGGCGAATCGAGCAAGGGCGCCATGTCGTCGATGGCCTACAAGCTCGCCCAGCAGATGATCTCGGGCCAACCTCCCAAGCTGTTTTCGCCGGGCGATCAGGCGCGAGACCAGGTGTACGTTGACGATGTTGTAGACTGCGTGCTGGCGGGCTTGGGGCTCGGCGAGCGAACCGAACCCACGCCGGGCGTGTACAACCTCGGGAGTGGCAAGGCGACGACGTTCAACCAGATCGCCGACGCCGTGCGTGAGGGGCTTGGCCTCAAGCCCACCGAACTGGCCACCGAGTATTTCGAGATGCCCGCGAGCATCCGCAAGTTCTACCAGGACTTCACGCTGGCGGACATGAGCGAAACAAAGCAGGGCCTTGGCTTCACGCCGTCGCACGATCCGGTGGAAGCGCTCGCGGGCTACGCGTCATACCTCAAGCATCGAGCGGGAGAAGAGCGTTGAGCATCCGTCGCATCCTCGTCACCGGCGGCGCCGGGTTCGTTGGTTCGCACCTGTGCGAGCGTCTGGTGAAGGAAGGCCAGGACGTCATCTGCGTCGACAACTTCTTCACCAGCCAGAAGAGCAACGTCGCACACCTGCTCGATTACGACAACTTCGAGCTGATCCGCCACGACGTGACGCACCAGCTCTGGCTCGAGGTCGACGAGATCTATAACCTCGCCTGCCCGGCCGCACCGGGCCACTACCAGTACAACCCCATCAAGACCATGAAGACCAGCGTGCTGGGCGCCATCCACATGCTGGGCATGGCCAAGCGGTGCAACGCCACGGTCCTGCAGGCCTCCACCAGCGAGGTCTACGGCGACCCCGAGGTGCACCCCCAGCCCGAGAGCTATCGCGGCGCGGTCAACCCCATCGGCCCCCGCGCCTGCTACGACGAAGGCAAACGCGCCGCCGAGACGCTGTTCTTCGATTACCACCGCCACAACGGCGTGCGCATCAAGGTCGTGCGCATCTTCAATACCTATGGCCCGCGCATGCACCCGCTCGACGGCCGAGTGGTGTCCAACTTCATCCGCCAGGCCATCAAGGGCGAGCCCATCACGATCTATGGCGATGGCACGCAGACGCGATCGTTCCAGTACGTTGACGACCTCGTCGAGGGCATCTACCGCATGATGCACGGGCCGGCCGACTTCCCGGGCCCGGTAAACATCGGCAACCCCGGCGAGTTCACGATCCGCCAACTCGCCGACATGGTCATCGAACTGAGCGGCTCGAAGTCTCAGATCGTCCAGCGGCCGCCGGTCGCCGACGATCCGAAGCAGCGCCAGCCCGACATCACACTGGCCAAGCAGAAGCTCGACTGGCAGCCAACCGTCGCGCTGCGCGAGGGCCTGCAGAAGACCATCGAGTACTTCCGCTCGATCGACATCGATAGCTTCCGCGCGCCCACGCCTAACTATTGAGGGACGACCGATGGCCAACGCCATCACCATCAAGCCGGCAACCACCGAGGACGCACAGGACTGGCTCAAGATGCGTGAGTCCCTCGGCCCCGATTGGGTCATCGACCACGTCGAGCGCATGGTCGCCGAGTACTTCACGCACGGCACCATCGACCGCCTGCCCCACACCGTCCTCATCGCGTGGCGAGGCGACGCACGCGTGGGCATGGCCGAGGTCTCGCTGCGGCAGTTCGCCGAGGGCTGCGAGACCTCGCCCGTGGGCTATCTCGAGGGCTGGTTTGTCGACGCGAGTTGTCGCGGCATGGGCGTGGGCAAGGCGCTCGTGGAGGCGGGCAAGGACTGGGCCCGCTCGCAGGGCTGCACGGAGTTCGCCTCCGACGCCGAGATGGACAACCTCGCCAGCCAGGCGGCCCATGAGGCCCTGGGCTTCGAGCCCGTCTGCGACATCCGCTGCTATCGCGTGTCGCTGGGCTGAACGCCCATCCGCCGCAGCAACTCGGGCAAGACCTCGCCGCTGGCGCCGCGCAAGGCGTGCGTGACGGCGCCGGTCATCGGCGTGGCGTCCGGATTGATCTCGACCGTCGGCACGCCGCGTGAGATCGCAAGTTCGATGTATCCCGCGGCCGGATACACCACCGCGCTCGTGCCGATGGTCAGGAACACATCGCACGACATCACGGCCCGCTCGGCGGCGTCGAGCGCCGCTGTTGGCAGCATCTCGCCAAAGAGCACGATGTCTGGTCTCAGCACGCCACCTGCCTCAGACTTCGGCGGAAAGCTCGTGAAGTCCACTTCGCGAATCGAGCGCATCTCGCCGGTCTTCTGGCATCGCCATCGCAGGATCGAGCCGTGCAGTTCCACGACGTCATGCGCACCGCCCTGTTGGTGCAGGCCATCGATGTTCTGGGTCAGGATGTCCACATCCCCGCCACCTTCGCGCTTTGCGTGCTGCAAGGCGCCGAGTGCCTCATGGCCCGCATTCGGCTTCGCGTCCGCGCATCGAGAGAACCGCCAGTGATACCACCGAGTCACGGTCTCAGGATCGCGAGCCAGCGCCTGGACGCTGGCCAACTCCATCGGGTCGTATCTGGCCCACAGCCCGGTCTGGGGCTGGCGAAAGGTGTCGATGCCACTCTCTGCCGACACGCCAGCGCCCGTCAACACGGCAACGCGTCGTGCGTTGCCGAGCAACTCAGCAACCGCCTTCAGAGCACTCTCATCCATGGAACAAGATAGCCTGACCGGTTCGCAGTGGGGGCGTTGCGCACGCGCAAAAGAAAACCCCGTTCTGGACGAATCCAGCCCGGGATTTTTGGTGGGTTTGGTTATCAGGGCCGGCGGTCCGGTCCTGTGTGCTCGCCTCAGCGGCGGCGACGGGCGGCGGCGAAGCCACCGAGGCCCAGCAGCGCCAGCGAAGCCGGAGCGGGGATCGGAGCGACCTTGACGGTCAGGTCGTCGCTGATGCCCAGCCAGCGGCCCTCGGTCCAGCCGACGCTCGAAGCGCCGCGGCCGGAGATGATCAGCGAATCACCCTCGTTCATCACGATTCGAGAGAGGTCGACCATCGAGCTGGCGGTGTCGCCCACGCTCACGCCCGCGGTGGGCTTGCTCAGCACATCGCTGAAGAGCACGTCGAACT
The DNA here is from genome assembly GCA_044439825.1 of Phycisphaerales bacterium JB064. Taxonomy (GTDB): domain Bacteria; phylum Planctomycetota; class Phycisphaerae; order Phycisphaerales; family UBA1924; genus JAHCJI01. Next base: position 14,626 of record JBITAB010000065.1, read on the forward strand.
GGCCGCCGGCGGTCTCGCGAGCGATCACGAGCTCGACGTCGATGTCGCCGCCACGACCCTCATGGCCGCTCCACAGCACGTCGAATTGGCCGTTGATGTCGACGGTCAGCTGGCTGGTGCCCTCGGGCATCATCCAACGGACGATGGGCGTCTCGTTGTAGTGGGTGCCCACGAGGTTGTGGCTCATGCGACCCTGGCGGATCGGCGGGTTGGCGTCATTGCCCTTGCTCCACACGCCTGTGCCGTGGCCCCACCAGTTGTTGTCCCAGTTCAGCATGGTGGTCTCGGCAGAGTACCAGGGGGTATCGCTGCTGAGGCCGCCGCCGCCGGAGGCATACTCATACTTCCAAACGGGCTCGCCATCGAACCCCGGGCCGGGGTTGTTAAGGGTGCCGCCGGGCACCACGCCGGGCGCCCAGTCGCTGGCGCGATGCCAGGCGTCGCCAGCGTCGTACTGCGCAAGGGCCGTCTGCGAGGCCGAAAGGGCCACGCCTGCAGCCAGCGTCAGGGTCATGATCGGTGTCTTCATCGTCTTTCTCCCGCTCTTCTCGATAGAGACTCACCATCAACATGCCCCAGAACTGGCAAATGACCAGAAAATCCGGAAAAAAGACTCAAGCGAGGTCTTGCACCGACCAGGCGCGTTTCCCCTTGTCACCGCTCGGCACGCCGCGTTCGGGCTGCCGATAATCAGAACATGGCCCACTCGACCCCCTCAAAGCAGTCACTTGTCTTGTGCGACGGCGACCTTCCTGCCCTGGTGGCTCTGAGCCTGACGCAGGATGCCGTGGGGAGCCTTGGGACGGTTGGTGTGTTATCGGCCCCAGTTGCGCCCGCCGGGGCCGAAGCGATCGGCACCCGCATCCATACGCTGGCCGATGCCCAGGCCGCCAAGTGCCTCGACTTCCCAGCCGTAGCACCGAACTCGCTCGTGACGGGTCACCGACGGACCCGCTACCTCTCCGAGGCCGCCAACCAGGCGATGACCAATGGCTTCACCACACTGGTATGCCCCTGGCAGGCCGAGGCCTTTGACCCCGACGCCTCGCGGAGCGTCGATGCCCTGCCAAGCGTGGACGCCCTGGCCCGAGAACTCGACCGCACCCTGCTGGTCTCGCGGCTGGTCACGCTCGATGCCTCGGAGCATGGCGTCGCGGTCTTCGAGGTGCAGGCGCCGCTGATGGACCTCAGCGACATGCAGGTGGCCGAGATGGCCCTGGACCTGGACGTGCCGGTCTGGCGGGCATGGTGGTGGGAGGCGGCCGATGGCAAGCGCACCAAGGACGCCGCGCTGAACGAGCGCGCGAACGCGTGCAAGGCCCGCTGGTGTGCGGCCCTCGAGTCGCTGGGGTGGTCGGCCAAGGCCGAGGCCGCCGCTGCCCGATAGTCTCTGCGGATCGCACGCTCGCTCCCCGACCCCCCGAAAGCCACCGCCTTGGGCCACGCCCGCCTCATCGTTCAGAAGTTTGGCGGCACTTCCGTCGCCGACGCCGCCCGCATCCGACTGTGCGCCCAGCGTGCCCTCGATGCCGCTCGGGCCGGGCACAAGGTCGTGGTCGTGGTGTCGGCCATGGGCCGCACGACCGACGCCCTCCTGCGCACCGCGATGGAGATCGACCCCAACCCGCCACCGCG
>JBITAB010000066.1:0-3693 GCA_044439825.1 Phycisphaerales bacterium JB064
CGAGCGCGATCACCGCACACCTCCGGCCACGCCCGCACGCGCTTGCAGCGCGGCCTTGGCTACGAGCCGATCGTCGAAGCCGCGCTTCTTGGTGCCGCCCGCGCCGTCGGAGATGATCTGGTAGTCCTCGTGCCCCTTGCCGGCGATCACTACGACGTCGCCCGCGTCGGCCTGTGAGATCGCGAGATGGATGGCAGCTTCGCGGTCCACGTCACTGGCCGTCCACACATGCCCGGGCACGCCCGCCAGCACCTGGTCGACGATCGACTGGGGCTCCTCGGTGCGCGGGTTGTCGCTGGTGACGACGACCTGATCGGCCAGCCTGCCGGCGACGGCGCCCATGCGCGGCCGCTTCGTGCGATCGCGATCTCCGCCGCAGCCGAAGACGACCCACAGCCTGCCATTGCCTTTGCGCCCGGCCACGGCCGTCAGCGCCTTCTCGAGCGCATCGTCGGTGTGGGCATAGTCGACCAGTACACGTGGGCCATCGATGCCCTCGACCGTCACGGGCTCCAAACGCCCGGGTGGCGGCATGAGCGACGGCAGCACACGCGAGATCGCGTCTCGATCGAGCCCAAGCGCGTGAGCAGCAGCAACCGCCTGCAATGCGTTCATCGCATTGTGGTCGCCAACGAGCGAGAGCTGGGCCGTCAGTTCGCCCCAGGGCCCGTGCATCTCGATGCGGCTCTCCAGCCCCTCGGCCCGCACACGCAGGGTCGCATCCGCCTCGCGATTCATCGAGCATCGCAGCACACGCGCGGTGCAATCCCGCACCATCCGCTCGCTGGCCGGGTCGTCGGCGTTCACGATCGCGAGCCCATCCGAGTCCAGCGATTCGAACAGCCTGGCCTTCGCAGCCGCGTATGCGTCCATCGAGCCGTGGTAGTCGAGGTGGTCGCCGCTGAGGTTGGTGAAGACGGCCACCTTGAACGCAAGCCCCGCCGCCCGGCGCTGGTCGAGGGCATGGCTCGAGACCTCCATCGCCGCACAATCGCAGCCGTGGCCGACCATCCGCGCGAGCGACGCGCTGATGTCCTCGGCAGCGGGCGTGGTCAGGTCGGCCGGTCGGCCGCCCGCGCCCTCGTCGATCTCGATGGTGCCGATCAGCCCGCATCGGCGGTCGCTGGCGTTCATGATCTGCCGCACGAGCCAGGCAATGGTGGTCTTGCCGTTGGTGCCGGTGACGCCCATCAGGCCCAGCTTCGAACTCGGCGAGCCCTGCCAGCGCTCGGCCAGCACGGCGCCGATGCCCGCGGGGTCTTCGCATGTGAGTGTCAGCGGCGCCTGCGCAGCGCTCTTGGCCAGCACCGCGGCCGCCCCGCGCTCCACCGCCTGGGCCACGAAGGCCGACCCGTCCCGCTTGGTGCCGGGCCTGGCGACAAACAGCCACCCGGGCTGCACGCGGCGGCTGTCCTCGGTGACGCCCAGGATGTCCACACCGGCCACGCTCGGGCCGTGTACGGCAACGGGAAGGCCGGCAATAAGGTCTTCAAGCAGCATGGCTTCTCTCGACGGTATCTCGCCCAAACCATCGGCTCCGCGGCGTGTGCACGGGGAGTTTTCCTGCCCCTGTCGCTTGTTCGCTCACGGCAGCACCAGCATGGCGTCTCCATAGCTGTAAAACCGGTACTTCGCCTCGATCGCCGTGCGATACGCGGCCTGCAATTGCTCGACACCGCCGGGCAGCAACGCCGCCACCATGGCCATCAGCGTCGACCGTGGCAGGTGGAAGTTCGTCACCAGGGCGCTGACCAGCTTCCAGTCGTATCCGGGCGTGATGAGCAGGTCGGTTTCGAGCCATCCGCCGGCTGTTGTGGCGCTGGCTTCCAGCGTACGCGCGGCTGTCGTGCCCACCGCTACCACGCGATGGCCGTCGGTCCTGGCCGTGCGTAAGTCGTCGAGCACCTCCGCCGGCGCGTGGCACACCTCGCGGTGCATGGGGTGGTCTTCCACCACCTCGGTCTCGACCTCGCGGAAGGTGCCGGCCCCGACGTGGAGCGTCACGTCCCGCCGCTGCACGCCCTTGGCCGACAGACGATCGAGCACCGCCGGCGTGAAGTGCAACCCAGCGGTCGGGGCGGCCACCGAGCCGGCGGCCTGGGCATACACGGTCTGGTATCTGTCGAAGTCGCCCTCGACCTGGTCATCCTGCCCGCCGCTGCGTCTGGCGCTGCGGATGTAGGGCGGCAGGGGCACGCGTCCGACCTCGGCCAGCACGGCCATGCTGTGGGCCTTGAAGGCCTCCCCGCTCTCCCACGGCCCGCCGACGAGGCGCACGAGCCAGGCGCCAGGCACCTCCGCATGGCGTTCGACCAGCTCGATCGCGTGCCCCGAAGGCTGCCCATCGAGCCCTGAAAGCCCGATCACCGCCCCTTCGCGAAACCGCCTGGCCTTGACCATGCATACCCACAGCCCGGGTCGGGGGCCGAATTCCAGGAACAGCCCCTCGGCCTTGCCGCCCGTGTCCTGCCGCTCGCCGACGAGCCGGGCGGGGATCACCCGGCTCGTGTTCACGACCAGCCGATCGCCCGCGTCGAGATAATCCGGGAGATCCCGAAAGACCATGTGCTCGGGCTCGCTCTCGCCCCGCACCACGAGCAGCCGGGCACTGTCCCGCGGCTCGGCCGGGGTGGTGGCGATCAGCTCCCGCGGCAGGTCATAGTCAAGGTCGCTCGTTCGCAGCATGTGGCCCTCACGCAACGCGTCCGTGTTGCGAGGGGGCATCATTGCAATGCCGCCGCTCCGCCGACGCCGCGTTTTGCCCCCCTCTGGCGTTCGCTGAGCGGGGTTCCTTATCGGAGTTTGCACAAACGACAATCCGTGGCATGTTGATTTCAGTGGGTTGGGCATGTCCGGCGTCGCCGACATCCCGGCCCATGCCCCTTGCGGCCCCTTCCAGCGCCTGTGCTTTGCCGAGCACATCGAGCGCGTGAATCGGGGCGAGCAGATCCAGCGGGCGGCCGGGCGGCGAGTCGCGATGGCGGCAGGCGGGGAGGAGTGCCGCCAGTCGCGCCCCGCCCCGGCCGCCCGATACGACGACACGCCGCGTCTAGCCGAGGTATCCCCGGTCGCCCAGCCCGCCGGCTACGCCCCGGTCCGCCAGCAGGCGGTCATCACCATCCAGCAACTGCTGCCCATCGGCTCGATCATCGACGTGACGGTCTGATCGCCGGTTCCACCTGATCGCCAATTCCACGGGCAACCCCTACGCTCGCCCGTTGGTCATCTTCCCACCGCAAACCCGCCCGCTCCCGGCCATCGAGAAGCCCCAAGGCCCGCCCCGGCCCGCGCTGTTCTTCGACCGCGACGACACCCTGATCGAGAACGCGACCCTGCCGCCCGAGGCCTTTGCCGGCAAGGCGGGCGATCTTGCCGATCCCGCGTGGGTTCGCCCGCTGCCCGGCGCGGCCGAGGCCTGCCGCCGTGCGGTCGAGCTTGGCTTCGTGGTCATCATCGTGACGAACCAGGGCGTCGTGGCCCGAGGCGGTGCGACGCTCGAGCAGGTCGAGGCCACATGCGATCGCACCGAAGCGGTGTTGGGTAATTGCTTTGCCGCCACATTTGCCTGTCCCTATCACCCTAAGGGCACAGGCCCCGCCGAGTTCTGCCGAGAGCACGCGTGGCGCAAGCCCAACCCGGGCATGCTGCTGGCCGCGGTTGATCTTTTCAACCTCGATCTCGCACGCTCGTGGA
>JBITAB010000067.1:0-3680 GCA_044439825.1 Phycisphaerales bacterium JB064
CTGCGCGAGCTTGGCCGAGAGGACGAGGCGATGGCTGCCATCGAAGCCGCCAGGCGAGCCATTGAGGCCTCGCCCGAAGCGTTGCGTGACGAGGCCGAACGGCTGGCCGGGCTCCTTGGCGGCTGAATCAAAATTATTCTTATTTTCTTTGCGCGTTCTGATCGCCGTTCGCGAGGACGGGGTGGCGGGTTGGTCCGCCCATCCCCAGATCGCCGGCGGCGCCGCCGCATGGGGATGGCGGGCCGGCCCCATTCTGGAGGTGTTCCATGCGTTTCCAATCACTCGTTGCAGCGTGTGCCGCGTGCGTCCTTGCGAGCGCGGCGACGGCGGATTTCTCTGGCCCCTACGAGGCCCAGCTCTGGCAGACCACCGGCATCCTCGATGGCATCACCACGATCTCACCCGAATCGGGGCTGACCGACGCCCTGACCTTCGGCTATGACGTGGACCTTGGCAACCCCGGCCCGGGCGTGTCGTTCCGAACCTCGACCTTCTCGATCGAGGCCGACAAGAGCGGCACCATCTCGTTCGACTACGACTACTCGGGCTTCCACGCCTTCTCCAGCACCCGGGTCTACCTCGAGGTCTTTGCCGAGACCAGCGACGGTGTCACCAGCATCGTTCTGGTCGACCAGCCCGACGGCGCCGGCTTCCAGTACACCGGCTCGGTCCAGATCGACGTCGAGGCCGGCATGGGCTTTGGCATTATCGTCGGCGGCGGCAACTTCGACAGCAACAGCGTCATCCACGGCGAGGTCGAGCTGACCAACTTCTCGCGGCCGCTCAGCCTCGATGGGGCGTACGCCATGGACCATTGGTCCACGACCGGCATCATCGACGGGACCACCGAGATCTCCCCGGAGAGCGGCGATGCGACCGTTGGGACGTTCGAGTACGACGTTGACCTGGGCAACCCCGGCCCTGGCGTCCCCTTCCGCACGGCCGAGTTCGGCGCCATCGCCGGCGGCACCGGCCCGGTGAGCTTCGACTATCTGTACGAGGGCTTCCACGCGTTCTTCGAGGCGCGAGTGTACCTTGAGGTCTTCGCCGAGACGTCGACCGGCCGCAGGAGCATCGTGCTGGTCGACGAATTGGACGGCGGCGGCCACAGCTACGAGGGCTCAGCGCTCATCGATGTCGAGAAGGGCATGCCCTTCGGCATCATCGTCGGCGGCGGAAATGGTGACAGCAACAGCGTCATCAACGGCCGCGTGGACGTCTCGCGCTTCAGCGGCCCGCGCGCCTTCGACGGCGCCCTCCGCCTGGAGAATTGGACGAACACCGGCATCGACGACGGCACGACGGCGACCAGCCCGACCAGTGGCCCCGCCGACCGGCCAGAGTTCTCCTACGAGGTCGACCTGGGCAACCCCGGCCCTGGCGTCACCTTCCGCACCACCGAGTGGGCGGTGGAGAGCGACCACACCGGGCTGGCCAGCTTCGATTGGTCGCACACCGGCAACCACTCGTTCTTCGACGCCAACGTCTACCTCGAGGCGTTCGCCGAGACTGCGAGCGGCCGCGAGACCATCGTGCTCGTCGACGAGGCGTCCGGCCCGGGCTTCCTGTTCGAGGGCCGCGTCGAGCTGCGCGTTGAGGCCGGCATGCCCTTTGGTATCGTCGCGGGTGGCGGCAACCTCGACCGTATCAGCCTGGTCTCGGGCACGGTCACGCTCTCGGAGATCTGCGTGATGCCCTGCCCGGCCGACTTCGACCGAGACGGCGACCTGACGCTATTCGACTTCCTGGCCTTCCAGAACGCCTTCGACGCCGGCGACCCGAGCGCCGACTTCGATGGCGATGGCGATTTCACGCTGTTCGACTTCCTGGCGTTCCAGAACGCCTTCGATACCGGCTGCTGAGACCAGCACGAGACGCCTACAGGGGAGATCGAGCGAGGCCCGGGCATGCTGATGCCCGGGCACTGTGTTGCGCGCGCCGACCACGGTGGCGTGATCGTTTCAATTGGGAGGACCAACGGCCCAATCGCAGCCGGGGTCGAAGGCGTTCGGGATCGGCGGAAGGAAGTCGAGGATGGCCAGTGGGCCGTCGCGTGCCTCCTGGCTGGCTGCACGCCGTGGCAGCGCCGCCAGCACCCGCTCCAGGCACACGCCGAGGCCCTCGCGCAGCTCCACGAATGTCGCAGCGAATTCGTGGTAGCCCAGGCATCACAACGGATAACATCTCGCCATGACCGGCCGCCGCTCCTCACGCATGGCCGACGCCCTGGCCGCCGCGTCGGGTGTCTCCGCCTCGGTGCTCTGGGGCAATGTCGGCTCCATGGTCTACGACGCCATGACCAAGCCGGGCGGCTTCGCCGAGGCCGTCGCGTGCATTGATCCGGCGGTGGCCGCCCCCGTGATCGCCGTCGCTACCGGCCTGGGCATCGTCAAGAAGCTCAAGGGTAAGTCCAGCAAAGCCGAGCTTCAGAAGCTCGTTGAGGCCTGCGAGGAGATCAAAGCCCAAACCCAGGATCTTGCGCAGACGCTGCAAGACGTCATCGACGGGACCTCGCCGCTCAACGTCGAACTCGACGACTTCACCAAGCTTGAGTTGTCCGAGTTCATCGAGAACCGATGGGCGAAAGAGGGCTCGGCATTCCGCCAGACGCTCAACGAGGAGTTCGAGAAGGCCCTCGCCGAGCACCCCAGGTTCGAGCAGATCATCGACCGGCTGGACAAGGTGCTCCGACTGCTGGAACGCCGCCAGATCGTCGAGGCGACCGACGCCCCGCCTGCCCCACGCTCGAACTTCGCGGAGGTCGGCATCCACTGGAACCGCTTCTACACCGGCCGCGACGACGACCTGCTGCGGCTGCGCGAGGCGATGGCGACCGGCTCGCAGGCCATCGCGCACGCCATCGACGGCGAGGGCGGCATCGGCAAGACCGAGATCGCCCGGGCCTACGCCTTCCTGTTCGGCGACGAGTACGACGGGGTGTGGTGGCTCGACGCGTCGGAGATCGGCTATACCAGGTCCATCGAAGACCTCTTCGAGCTGCTCAACGGCTCGGCGCCGCCGGATGGCTCGCCGCCCGAGGCCATCGAGGGCGCCCTGCGCAAGGCCTTCACGAGCGGCGCCCACCTGCTCGTGCTCGACAACGTCGAGAAGCTCGAACGCTTCGAGGCCTGGCGGCTCGATGGCCCCTCGCGCGTGCTGGCCACGACGCGGCTGAGGCACCCCAGCCACGCGGGCATCCAGGGCTTCGAGGTGGGGGTGCTCAGCGAGGCGGCCGCCACCGACCTGCTGTGCAAGCTCGTCGAGGGGCGAACGGCCCCGCCGCCGCGTGACGAACTGGCCGCCATCGCCCGCGAGCTGGGCGGCCACGCCCTGGCCGTCTCGGTCGCGGGGGCCTACCTGGCCCACTACCCCGACGCGACGCCCGCCGAGGTGCTCGGGCGCCTGCACGCCAACCCCTTCGACCCAGACATCACCACCGAGGACGGCAGGCCCCGCGACCCGATGGCCCTCAAGTACGAGCACGACGTGCGCGTCAGCCTGTCGCTGCACTTCGAGCGCTTCGAGAAGAGCGACAGCGCCGGTGCCGAGCTCGCCGTGCTGCGCATCCTGGCCTGCTGCCACCCAGAGGGCATCCCGGTGCCGCTGGTCGCCGCGGCGGCGGGCCTGGAGGTCGCCCAGCTACGCCCGCTACTGCGGCGGCTGGCGGGCGTCTCGATCAT
>JBITAB010000068.1:0-6739 GCA_044439825.1 Phycisphaerales bacterium JB064
CGAAGGCGTTCTGGAAGGCCAGGAAGTCGAAGATGGTCAGGTCGCCATCGCCGTCAAAGTCGGCGCGGCAGGGCGCGGCGCTGCCCTCGAAGGCGATCGAGCGGTAGGTCAGCAGGCCGAACTCCAGCGTCGCATCGGCGGTGCTCGTGTCGATGCTGAAGATGCCGCCGCCCTGCTCGCGAGCACCCCACAGGGTGCCGTCGGAGGACACGGCCAGATCGTTGAACCAGTTGCGCGTGCCCGGGAAGGCGTTGCCGATCTGGGTGGCCGCACCGGTGGTCAGGTCGATGCTGAAGATGGTGCAGTCGCCGATGTCGCTGCCCCAGGCGTTGCCATCGGCGTCGATCGCGAAGCCGGTGAGCTGGTCGAGCCCGGCGCCGGTGATGTTCGCGACGAAGGTGACCAGGCCGGTCGCACGATCGGTGGTGTACAGGCGGTTGTCACGCGCGGTGTACAGCGTGCCCGTGCTGGCGTCGAAGGCGACGCTGCGGAAGTTCCAGTTCTCGCCCGTGTCGCCCACGACCGATCCGGCGCCGGTGGCCTCGTCGATCAGGAACAGGCGGTCGCTGAAGGCGTCGTTGAAGCCATCGATGCAGAACAGGTCGCCGTTCTCGTCGAAGTCCATGCCGCTGAAAATCGCCTCGGCGCCGGTGACACCACCGATGAAGGTATCAAGCCCGGTCGTGATATCGAAAGACCACAGCTGGGGCGATGTGGGGCTGCTCAGGGCATACATGGTCTCTTGGGCCTGCGCGGCGCCGACGACGGACAACAAGGCGGCACCGGCGAGCAGGCCGGCGCGAGTACGCAACGTCTTCATGGGTACACTCCCGAAAATCTCTTGGCCAGCGGAACGACACGCACCCCATGTCGCAGGAGCCTGCGAACGCTGGCGAATCTCTACCTCTCCCGGCGCGGCCCGACGGGCCCGAAGGACCGCCTCCCCCACGCCAGCGCACGCCGCTGGAGCGACGCGCCGGTGTGTCGGGCCGGCTACGACAACGCACCCGCGCTCGTTACCCGGGAAACCGTGGCCATCGCCACCCGTACCATGGAGCCATGGCACCAGCACGCGGCCTCATCCCAACCATGGCCCTGACCGCAGCCATCGTCAGCGGCTGCGCAGCACCGCAGGCCCGGCCGGTGCTGCTGGAAACCCCGACACCATTGCTCGCCGGGCAGGTGCTCCTGACGCCGGTGGATCGCACCGGCGCGATCTGGGATGGCCAGGACCTGCGAGATCCCCCGCCGCTGCTGCTGAGCGACGGCCAGCGGATCGAGACGCGGACCGTGACGCTCGAGCCGCGTGGGCCGGCTGACCCGAACACGTGGCTGCCCGATGGCGGTCGATGGCTGCTGGTTCCGAGCTCGGCCGAGTTCGCCATGACGCTGCTCGTCGCCGAGATACCCGAGAGTGCGCTGGGACAGAGCGTCTGGATGGATGGACGCCGCCTGCCCGCGTTCTGGATCGTTCGCGGGTTCGAGACGCCTCCACGGCCTGACAGAATCTCTGCGGGCCTGACGCCCGCCCAACGCGCACGCGCTCGCGAACTGGTCGCCCCGGAATTGCACGACCCCCGAATGCGATGGCGCTCGGTGATGGCATTGCAACGGCTGGGCATCGATGAGCCAATCGAAGGCAGCGACGCTCTTCACGATGCGTGGTCAGCGCAATGGGCCGCCCGAGCAGACGCGGCCTTGGCCCGGCTGCGCACCGCTGACAGGCTCACGTGCGAACGCCTGCTCGAATCGCTCACACGATGGCTCGTCACGCCCGAGTCGGTGCTGCCCGTTTGGCCGACCGATGCCGATGCGATCACGGACCTCGTGCTGGCGATGCTGCGACCGGGCGCGACCGACGAGAGCGTGGCGCGCACGGCCCAGGCCTTCCTCGATCGCCAGCCCAAGTGGCTCGCCTGGGTGGCCGACGACGCGGGCGGGCTGGTTGGCGGCGCCATCGCGGTGGTCAATCTCGGGCAGACGCCCGCGCTGCTCTCCTCCCGCGCCCCTGGAAGGGTGTGGGAAGCCGCGGGGATGGTCGGCGCTGGCGAGATGGTGACGATCCCCGCGCCTGCGAGTGATGTCGCATCGGCAGCGGGCTATTGGGAGGTGCGGCTAGGTGGTCGCACGATCGCGCTGCCCATCACGACCGGCGCGATCGATCTCGTTCCGCCGGGAGCACCGATCGGACCGTTCTGGCACGACTGGACACTCGAAGGATTGACCGACGGCAGCGGCAGGTCTCCAAGCCCTGGCAGCGAGGGTTGGATTGGTGGGCTGGTGCACCGCGACCCGCGGCTCGACATGCCCACGTCAACATCGAGCGGGTGGGTCGTGTACATCGAGGTGCGCCGCCCGCCGTGTGGGCTGCCAACACCAGGCCAGGCGTCGCGGCCTATTGACACCGTTCGTCTTGCCTTCGGCCCGACCGGCTCGCCTCGTGCCGAACTCACGGTGCGGTGCACCGGACTGACGACCTTCGAGACATTACCAACGGGTGTCCGCCCCGGCGAAGCGGCGATCCTGACGAGCACGACCGACCGGTGGGCGTTCACCTTGCCGATCGATCAGAGCTGGCTTGAGCCCGACGGCACCATCCTGCTGGGCGTGCAGTCGCGACCGGCCGAGGGGCCACGCGCGACGTGGCCGCGGCCCATGCTTCCCGGGCAGAGCAGCATCGGGCGCGTGCGGCTTGATCCATCGGCGTGGAGCTACCCGAGCCCGGGGAGTGAACCGGCTACCTCGCTTGAGTCAGCGGCACAGTAAGCGTGAAGCTCGCACCGGGAGAGACCTCGTCGAGCGAGAGTTGTCCGCCCATCTGCTTGGCCAACCCCCGCGACAACGCAAGGCCGAGCCCGAGCCCGCTCTCACGCATCTCGTCACGCGCGGACCGATGGAACGCCTCGAAGATGCGCCGACGCTCTCGCGCTGGCACACCCGGGCCAAAGTCACGCACGGTGAACATCGCCATCGAGCCTTCTGCTCGTGCACGAACCTCAACAATCGGGTGCTCGCTGGGCGAAGCATACTTGCAGGCGTTCTCGATGAGATTGCCCAGGATGCGCACGACGGCGTCGCCATCGGCGTCCAGTGAACGATCCGCAACACCCATCTCAATGTCGACTTTCGCCTCCAGAGCCGACCGATCGAGCGCCTGCGATTGCTCGCGGACGGCGCGCTCGACCACCTCGCCCACCGTGGGCTTGTGCGATTCGCCATTGCCATTTGGCCTGCCGAGCCGGGCATAGGCCAGCACGTTCTCGATGATGCGCGCCAGGCGGGCCGACTCTTCGCGTAGGGTGGTGACGAACCGTCCACGCCGCTCGTCGTCACGGGCGGCGTCGCTCGCCAGCAGATCGGCATAGAGGCGCACGCTGGTCATGGGCGTGCGCAGCTCGTGGGTGACCGCCGAGACGAAGCGCCCACGCCGCTCGGCCAGACTCGTGGCTAGACGCAGCACGATGCCGATGGCGACAACTGCAAACAGGGCGGCCACCCAGGTCAGGACGAGGACAACGCCCAAAGGCGAGGCGAGTTCGGCCAGCACGCCGTCCTCGGCCTCCATCGCGAGCGTCGCGGGAATGACCGCGAGCGAGCGCGGCTCTCCGCCGCCCGGGCGTAGCTCGGCATCGGGCGTCAGGTCTCGCACTTGCGACAGCAGCCAGTCGTGCAGGCTGGGCCAATCGAGCCACACGCCCTGGCGCAGCGTCGTGTCGCCCACGCGCACCTCGCGCATCAGCACGAGTTGGTCGCCCGCGAGCCACGAAGCCGCCAGTGGGCCCAGGTGCACCTCCGGAAGCTCTACGGCGGTCTTGGTTTCGGGCGTGCGTCGTTGCTGCGCCTGGGGCACCCGTTGCGCCGCTGGCTCTGGCATGGCGATGCCGCGTCCGACGCTCTCATCTCTCGTCTGAGAACGCTCGCGGCTGGCGGTCTCGAGTTCCAGAGGCGCCTCGGCAAGCTGCGCCGCGGCGGCGAACTCGTTGCGGGCGAACCAGTCGGCCTCGGTCTCCTCGGCGGGCGCAACGCTCAAGCCCACCATGGTGTCGCCCACGGCAACCCGCGTCTGCAACAGATCCGCGAGCATCAGCCGCAACGCCTCGGCCGCGATCACGTCATCCGCCGCGACGTACTCAGCCTCGGCTAGGTCACGCAGATTGCCCGTAGGCGCCTGTGGGCTCGTCAGCGTGCCATCGGGTTCGACCTCGAAGTGCAGGCGCACGAAGGGCGGCACTTGCGTCAGCAAGGGGCTTGGCACAAGCACCTCGCCAGGCTCGACGGGCCCGAGCATGGCGCTATACGCACGCTCGGCGGCATGGAACGGCCGGTAGTGGAAATAGGGCCTTGCGCTCTCTGCAGCGAGTACTGCGGTGAGCGCGCTGTCCATGCGCCATAACGCAAGACGCACGGCCTCGTCTTCACGACGCTGGCGTTGCAGGTCGAGCGCTTTGTAGCCGGCATAGCCGAGCCCCTCGAGCACGGCCAGCGCGCACACGGCATACAGCAACCACGGGATGATCCGCCGCACACGCACTTACGCGGAAGCCTCCCCATTGCTGGCCGAGCCGGCAAGCATGTAGCCCTTGCCACGAACCGTCACGATGACCTTGGGCTCGCTCGGGTCGTCGCCGAGCTGCTCGCGCAGCCGAGCGATCGCCATGTCGACGGTACGCGTCCGCATGCCCCTCGGATCGAGCCCCCAGACCCGGCTGAGCAACTCGTCTCGCGAGATGGCGCGACCAGGGCTGCCCGCGAGATAGGCCAGCAACGCCGCCTCCTTCTCGGTGATCTGCCGCGCGACTTCGCCGTCGCGGGCAATCTCGCGACGTTCAAGGTTGACGATCATGCCATCGAGGCGGATCTCGCGGACGCTCGTCGGCCGCTCGGCGCTGCGGCGCAACACGGCCTCGATGCGAGCAACCAACTCCTCGGCGCCGAAGGGCTTGACGACGTAGTCGTCCGCCCCGCCGCGCAGCCCCTTCACGCGCTCGTGGCTCTCGCCTCGGGCCGTCAGGAAGATGACGGGCAGCCCCGGCCGCGCCCGACGCAACTCGGCCATCACCTCATGCCCGTCGAGCCTGGGCATGCGCACGTCGAGCAGGACGATGTCGAAGGCCTCCCCCAGCGCGCGGGAGAGGCCTTCCTGGCCATCCTCGGCGATGGCCGCCTCGAATCCGAACGCGTCGAGGGCCTCGGCCACGGCCTTGCGGACGCCGGCGTCGTCCTCGACTATGAGCACGCGTGCCCTGGCCACTCAGGGCGCCTCGGCCTTGGGGGCCTGCACCAGGATCACGCGACCGCCACGATTGAGCAGCACGTCGCCACCCAGGGCGAGCACACCCTGGCGGTTCTCCTTCACCAGCGCATCGGCCAGCTCGAAGTATCGCTCGCTGCCAAACTCGACGGTCTCGTCCACGCTCTCATTGTTGCCATCCACGGCCTCGATGAGCGAGGAGTCGATCCAGCGGCCACTGCGGGCAAAGAGCGTCTGGTCGGCCACCTGCCGCATGCCCGTCAGGATGACCTGGGCCCCACCGGCGGTCTGCATGCGGTTGGCCACCACCCACTGGGCCTTCATGTTGTAGTCGTTCACGGCGTCTTGCTGGACGGCGCCAACACCAGTACGCTCATTGCTGGCACGCTGCAGCGCCTGTCCCAGATTCATTTCCGGTGCTGCGGGTTCGGCTGGAACCGAAGCAAACTGCTCGCGCATGCGTTCAGCTCCCGCTGCATCCCTATCCCTGCGGCCGAATGCGACCTGATCGTCCACAGCAATGCCGGCCTCGATCGCCAGGAACGCCGTGTACTCGGTCAGGATGCCCCAACGCGTGCTCAGGGCCACGATCTCGTCGATGAGCTCCTTGCTCACCTCTTCGCCCTGGCCATTGGCGCCGGCTTGACGCACCGCCTCCACGAGCTGCGCGATGCGGCGCTGGGCCCACAGACGCGGCACGAACGCGTTCTCTACGCTCGCCCGCTTGGGATCGAACGCAAGCTCGAACTCGCGGTCCTGCTCGCCGGCCTTGCCCTTGAGCGTGAACCGCAGCTTGCCCGTCTCGCTCGTATAGCGACCAAGCACGATGAGTTGGTCGCCTTCGAACACGTCGGGAAGCTCGCCGGGCAGCATGTCGCGGACGCGCGACGGATCGCTCGCCTTGAGGGAGGGCGAGGCCAGCACCGGGCCGGTCAGCCGCTTGAAGACCTGGCCCACCTTCACCTCGACGTCTTCCTGGGGAAGCACGAACGACGGCGCGCCGCGGGTCTCGCGGCTGACGGCCGTCAGCAGGGGGGCGTTCACGTCGTAACCAACGCCAAAGCCGAAGATGCGGCGCTCGTGGGCGTTGCCCTTGCCCACGGCCTCGCGGATCTCCGTCTCGCTGGTCACGCCCACCGTCGGCAGGCCATCGGTCAGGAAGATCACCATCGGCAGCACGCCATCGGCCGGCTCGGCGCGCAACGCAGAGCGCAGGGCGTCGTGGATGTTCGTCCCGCCGACGGCCTTGATCTCCTTGATAAAGGCGATGGCCTCGGCCTCGCTCTGGGTCGTCTTCTTGACGGCAACCTCGCTGAACGTGTCGATCGTGTCCGAGTAGGCGATGATGTTGAAGTACTCGCCCTCGTTCAGGCCGCTGATGACCTGGATGGCGGCTTCGCGGGCCTGGTCGATCTTCTCGCCTCGCATCGAGCCGCTCTTGTCGATGACCAGCGTTACCTCGCGCTTCACCTCGGGGCGGTCGCCATC
>JBITAB010000068.1:6839-9416 GCA_044439825.1 Phycisphaerales bacterium JB064
AGCGCGTGGTCGTAGGTCAGGCTCACCACCTGCTCGCCCTGGGCGGGCACGGGGAAGACGCTCGAACGCACCAGGCTGGTGCCCACGAACTCGAGCAACGCGGGGTCACGCATCGACGAGACGATGCGGTTGTAGATGGTGCGGGCCTCGTCGGCGGGCATGATCTTGGCGATGCCGTCCTCGCCCAGCCCCTCGAGCCTGAAGGCGCCGATCGCCGCCCCCTCGGGCACGGGCAGCAGCACCTGGGCCTCGGCCATCTGCCGGCCGTGGTTGAAGAGCGTCAGGCGGATGGTCGTGCTGGCGGCCTGCTCCTTGGCGCTGGCCACCACCTCGACGTTCCTGATCTCGATGGCCGCCCGCCGCTGGCCTTCCTGCCACACGCGTCGCTGGGGCACGACGATGTTGATGCCCGGCTGGAGCGAGTCGTCTTGCGCTCTGGCCGATGTCGGCAGAGCGACAACCCCCGCCATCGCCACGGCGATGGAGAGCCCGAGAATCCGTCCTGAAAGTCGTCGTGCGTGCCGCATCGGAAGCTCCTTCGTGGCCGGCGCCCCATCGCGCCCGCCACATACAGAGATACTTCCCAGGGGCCCTCCCCTGCGCAACATCCGGGTAACGCCCCGCCCGGAGCGCCAACCAGACACCCCCTGAAAGGGCCCCACGCTACGCCGTGGTCGCACCCTCGCGCCGGGCGGCCTGTTCCAATATGGCGTCGGTCGCCGCCATCGAGGCTTCCAGTCCATCAAAGCGGCCAGCGATATCGGCCAGGTCCTGCCGCTGCTGGACCATGCGGGCCGGATCGGTGATCAGATCGCGGGCCGCGGCGGCGATGGGCTCGGCCCCTCCGAAGTGCGGCACGAGTTCGGTCACGACGTTGGTTCCCGCGATCAGGTTGGGCAGGGTGAAGTACCGCGTAGAGACGATCCACCGGCCGATCAGGTTGTAGAGCAGCTTGTTGGACTTGTAGAAGACCACCATCGGCCGCGCCTGCCTGGCGATCTGGAGCGTCACCGTGCCGCTGACGACCAGCGCCAGCTCTGCCCATCGCACAGCCGAGTCGGTATCGCCTGCGATGAAGCTCACGCCCTCGGGCACGCCACCGTGCTCCTTGGCGAGTACGCGCAGGCGCTGCTCCACCGCGTCATTGACCGCGACGATCATCGCGACCGGCGCGCGACCATCGCGCGTGCACCTGGCACACGAGGCGAGCTCGCGATACGCGCCCAGGAGCAACGGCAGGTTCTTCTGCAACTCGCTCGGCCGGCTGCCTGGGAAGAGCCCGATCCGCCACGGCCCCTGCGCTCCGCCCTCGCCAAACTCAGGCAGCGTCCGCGCCTTCTCAAGCACGCGCTTGGGGTCGAGCTCGTGGTCGAACAGCGGGTGGCCGATGAACCGCGCGGGCACGCCGCGCGTCGTGAACCAGCCCTCCTCGAAGGGCAGCAGGCACAGCACCAGGTCGGTGAGCCTCCGCAGCTTGGCGACGCGCCAGCTGCCCCAGGCCCACACCTGCGGGGCCACCAGGTGCACCACGCCCGTGCCCTGGGCCTTGGCCATCGCCGCGATGGGGAAGTTGGCCGCCGGCGAATCGACTGGTACGTGAAGCACCGGGTTGTGGTGGGCCATCCATCGCTTGATGCGGGCGTTGATCTGCTTGTGCTCGCGGATCTTGGCCAGCCCGGGCATGCCCATCACGGCGTTCTCGCCCGTCCGCTCGATCACCACCGCCCCGGCGGCCTCCATCTTGGGCCCGCCCCAGGCATAGACCGGCCGCTCGGGCTGCCGCTCGATGATCTCGGCGATCACCGGGGCGGCATGGTCGTCACCACTGGGCTCGAAGGCCGTAAAGAGGATGGGCCGCTTGCTGGGAGCGGTTCGGGGGGTGGTCGTCAGCGGGCTGGTCGCGGGCGGGGCGAGGCTCACGCACCAGTGAAGCGCCGCACGGGTGCAGGGTCAACTGGTTTGGCCGGAATGGACCGGCGCCAGTTCGCCCGCCCCCGACTCCACGAGCACCGCATCGGCGTCGCCTCCGATCTCGCGGGCACGATCGATCTCCAGCACATCGGCCACCACCGCCTCGGCCGTCGGCCAGCGGCCCGCGCCACGCCCCCGGATCACGAGCGTGGAGCCATCATCGCCGATCACCTCGGCAGCGTTCCACTCGCCCGGCAAGTCACGCAACGCGTCGCCTGGTTCGACGTCTTCCAGTGCCACCTTCAAGCAGCCGTTGGCATCCAGTGTCGCCACCTGACGCAACGCGGCCCCCGGGCGCGCAGCACGCGCATCGGCGTGGGTCGTGTCGCCACCATCAGTGTCAACACCAAGCACCAGGGCCAGCACGCGCAGCTTGTCGAGGCTGTCGCGACCGTCGAGGTCGCGCGATGGGTCGGCCTCGGCCAGCCCAAGCCTCTGCGCGTCAGCGATGGCCTCGCTCGTATCGGCGCCATCGGCAATTCGTGACAGTACGAAGTTCGCCGTACCGTTGAGAACGCCACGGACACGCCGAGCGCCACATCGCACCGCCGCCTCCAGCACTGGCGTGCCGCCTCCGACCGATGCGGAGACCAGGAGCCTCCGATC
>JBITAB010000068.1:9516-16039 GCA_044439825.1 Phycisphaerales bacterium JB064
CGCAAGCCATGATCTCTCGCGAACCGGACGGCCTTGTGCTGCACGATCGAGCCATCGAGCCTGAGCACGTCCTCGTAGCTGGCCCGCTCGAATCGTCTCGGAGGTGGCCCGCTACTGGCCGGGTCGCGCTCATAGAGCCCATCAACGTCCTTCACGAGCCGGCATCGGTCGGCTTCCAGGCCGTCGGCGAGCACGAGCGCCGTCAGGTCAGAGCCACCGCGGCCGAACGTCACCGTTCGCCCCTGCTCATCCACCGCGATGAAGCCCGGGACGACAACCACACCGACCGCTTCGAGCGCCTCGCGCACCTTGTGCGTGTCGAAGCCCAACGGGTGCGCATCGAGCGCGGCGCCCTGCGCACACAAGCCGATCGCGGCCGGGTCGAGCACGGTCGCCTGCACGCCCACGCGATCGAGACACCCGGCGAGCTTGGCTGCGCTCTCTCGCTCGCCGCAGGCGAGGATCGCAGCGGCGGCGTGCGGGTCCGCCTCGAGGCCATCGCACGAGCACGACGCGAGGAGTTCATCCGTACGACCCGCGAAGGCCGAGACCACGGCCGCCACCCGCCAGCCCTCGCGACGCCAGCGATAGATCTCGTGAACGGCGATCCGCAGCCGATGCTCGTCGGTCAGCACCGACCCACCAAACTTCAGGACGATCAGGCCTGCGCACATTCGGCCACCCCCTCTTGAACGTCCTGGCTCGTGGCGTACGCGATGGCGCGTTCCAGGTCGGCGATGATCGCCTCGGCCGGCTCAAGCCCCACGCTCAGGCGCAACAGGCCATCGGCGATGCCGCACGAGCGTCGCTGCTCGGCCGGCACGTCGGCGTGGGTCATGGTCGCGGGGTGAGTAATGAGCGTCTCGACCGACCCAACGTGCTCGACAAGCGTGCACAGCTCCAACGCCTCGGCGACGCGGCGTGCGGCCTCGACACCGCCGGCGACCTCGAAGCTCAGCACCGCGCCGTGCAGCGGCTGGGCGCCGCCCAGCGTGGGGAGGTGCTGGCTCTCGGCCAGCTCACGCGTGGCGCCATTCGCCAGGCCGGGGTAGTTCACGACATCGACCGCCTCGTGGTCGGCCAGCCACCGCGCGATCGCCAGGGCCGTCTCGCTCTGGCGGGCCAGCCGCAGAGGCAGGGTCTTCAGGCCGTTGATGGTCGCCCAGGCGTTGAATGGCGTCTGGATCGCGCCGGTGCACTTGCGGATGAAGCGGATGCGATCGAGCAGCTGCGCGTCGCGCGACACCAGCGCCCCACCAAGGGCCAGCGAGTGCCCGTCGATGAACTTCGTCGTCGAGTACACCGAGATATCGGCCCCGAGATCGAGAGGCCGCTGGAGCACGGCCGTCTGGAACGTGTTGTCCACCGCCAGTAGGGCTCCCGCCTCTCTTGCCACCTTCGCGATAGCCCTGATGTCGCTGATCTCCAGCACCGGGTTGCTGGGCGTCTCGACGAAGATCAGCCTGGTGTTCTCTCGCACCGCACGGCGAACATCGTCCACATCTGTAGTATCGACGAACGTCGACTCGACGCCGAGCCCAGGCAGCACCTCGCGCAGCAGGCGGACCGTACCGCCGTACACCGAGCGCCCGCAGACCACGTGATCGCCCGCCTTGAGCACGGCCAGGAACAGGGCAGTCTCGGCGGCGAGCCCCGTGCCGAAGCACAGCGCGGGCAGCGCTCCTTCGAGTTGGCCGAGCGCGTCCTCCAGCACCGCAACGGTGGGATTGCTAACGCGTGAGTACTGGTGCGGCGGATTGCTGCCCACGCCATCGCGGCAGAACGTCGTGCTCTGCACGATGGGCGTCGTGAGGGCTTGGCCATCGCCTCCGCCCTTGCCGATGCCGGGGCAGTAGGCGGCCGGATCGGCGACATCGAAACGTACGGGGTGTCCCATGCTGTGAACTCCTTCACAGCATCGAGAGCTTCCAGTGCTGGCGTGGACCGCGGCGAACGCTCGCCGCTCGTTTTGCCAAGTGTCGTCCAAAGGGACGGCCTTGACCGCATCGCTCCCCACGCCGGGGCTGGCCTCGGCACCGTGGCTCGATCATGACGATCGGCTCGGTTGCCGCCCGGGACCGCTTGAGGCATCCCGGGACTCTTGATGCATATCGGGATGAGCATAGCGGCCGCCAAATCGCGGTCAAGCGACCAAAACCGCAAAATGACGCGCAATTCACCCAGGCTTCACACGGGTTGCGCCCATCCCGTGATATCACTTGGGTGCCTCGCCCGACGTGCCATCAACCGGCGTCCGGCGCATGTGAACCGGCCAAGCCGTTTTCGGCCGTCGATCACAGCGTCGGACGCCGTTCTTTCCAGAATGGCGGCACGATGGCCCTTTCTGGCACCGAACGAGGCCCATTCAAAATGATTCTCGATTCATGGCAACCCCATCGCGGCTTCACGCAGCGGGCCGAAACTTGTGATGTCTCAAGCATGGCTCGTTGCCCGCAGCGTACCGCGGCACATGAGCCCCAAACAGCACCGGGTACGCGAGGAGAATTGTCATGTTGGGTTGGGCGCTCGCGTTCTTCATCATCGCCATCATCGCCGCGATCTTCGGCTTCGGAGGCATCGCCGCCGGCGCGGCCTCGATCGCCAAGATCCTGTTCATCGTCTTCCTCGTGCTGTTCGTCCTGTCTCTGGTCTTCGGCCTCGTTCGTCGCGGCCGCACGACCGTCCGAGTCTGACGCACGCCACGTTCGCAGCGTTCCGACACGACAACCTCCCCACTGGGAAAGGAGCATAACCATGACCATCCGCACCAACACCCGCCGCCTGAGCAAGGGCATCACCGCCGCCAGCGCGATCACCCTGTTCGCCCTGGCCGCCACGCTGCCCGCCTGCGAGGACGCCGCCGACGAAACCGGCGATGCACTCGAGGACGCTGGTGAAGCCGTTGACGACGCCGTCGATGATGCCGGCGACGCCATCGATGACGCTGGCGACGAACTCGGCGGCTGAATCACGTCACTCGATCATCCTGCAACACATTTCAACCACTATCGAAACAGGAGACTTCGTCATGGAAACGATCACGAACCTGGATAAAGACACACTCAAGGGCGTCAAGTCCATCATCGAGATCAACATCGACTCGAGCAAGGGCTTCCAGGACGCCGCCGAGAAGATCGAGAACGCCGACATCGCCGGCTACTTCCGCCAGTGCTCGGCCCGGCGCGCCCAGTTCGCCGAACAGCTCAAGCGGGTCGTCGACCTCAACGGTCAGGACGCACCCGACTCGGGCACGGTCAAGGGCACCGTGCACCGCTGGTGGCTCGACATCCGCGGCACCATCCAGAACGGCGACGAGCACGCCGTCCTGGCCGAGGCCGAGCGGGGCGAGGACGCCATCAAGCACGAGTACGAGGACGTGCTCAAGAAGACCGCAGGCAGCCCGCTCAATGCCGTCCTGACCGACCAGTACGGCTCGGTCAAGGAAACCCACGACACCATCCGCGACATGCGGGACGCCCGGGCCTGAGACTCCCCCGCGCTCCTGCATTCGAGGACCCCCCAGTAGGCGGTCGTCCGGGAACTGATCCCCGGGCGGCCGCCTCGCCATATGCGCTGCGAACGAATCCGCCGGCGGGCCGTACAATCGGCGACCCAATTAACTCCTGTGGTCACCGAGGAGTCTGAGGTATGCCCACGCGCCCCGCACTGGCCCTAGTCGTTTCCGCCGCCTGCGTTTCGCTAGGTTACGCCCCGCCGGTGCTCGCTCAGGGTGCTCCGCCGCGTGTCGCCAAACAGGCGAGCGACGCCACCGGCCTCGAACTCCTCCGCAATGCCGACCAGGCCCTCCGCAACGCACCCGCGCTGGCGTTCACCATCCGTCGTGAGGGCTCGGGCGCGCAAGCCACGCGCGAGCCCGCGACAACGGCCCGCGTCGTCATCTCGCGCACCGATGGAGCCACACGCGGCGGCCTGCTCGACAAGGACGACAAGCCCCAGTGGCAGGTCGCGGCCTTCGGCGTGATCACAAGCTCGGACGGCGAAGGCGATCGCGCCCCGTTCGCGTTCGCCATCGACGGCGACAAGGCCCGATACGTCGACCCCGTACGCATCGCCCTGGTCGAGGCCGATCACGCGTATACCGACGTGCTGATCACCGACTCCGGCGCGTGGACCGCCCTGCAGTGGCTCACCGAGTGGGAGACGCTCGTCGGCAACCCGATCGTCGACGACACCCCCCGCGAGCACCCGAGGCTCGACGGCAACGTCCTCATCGGTGAGGACGGCACGAACGCCATCTACGTCGATCTGGCAGAGTTCCCGAACACCTACGCCTTCGGGGCATGGTGGTACCTGGGCGTCAGCGACAACCTCCCCCGCCGCCTCGAGATGGTCTACTACGACGTGCGCGACGACGAGAAGATGAGCGTCGGAGACGGCATCAGCCGGCTGACGATCTCGGACATCCACGTGCTCGACACGCCGGCCGATGTCGCCGCGGCCGTGACGCGTGCGGCCAGCCTGCTCAACGAGACCAACTGGCGCCAGCCGGGCGAGACGCCCATCGCCGAACTCCTCGACGCCGACCAGCCGTTCACCCTGCCCGCGCCCGACGACTTCGAGACCATCGCCTACCAGCCACCCGCAGGCCAGCGCCAGGCCCAGCGGCCCGCCGAGCCGGAGCTCAACATACCCGCGCCAGACTTCACCCTGCTCGACCCCGAGGGCAACGAGCACACCCTCAGCAGCTACCAGGGCAAGATCGTCATCATCGACTTCTGGGCCACCTGGTGCGGCCCGTGCCTCATGGTGATGCCCGACCTCAACGCCATCCACCAGCAGTACAAGGACCAGGGCGTCGTGGTCATGGGCGTCAACGCCTGGGAGAACGGCGACCCCGCAGCACTCATGAAGGCGCGCAACTGGGATTACCTGCTGCTGCTCGGCGGCGATCAGGTGGCCGCCCAGTATCAGGTCGGCAGCATCCCCACCATGGTGGTCGTCGATCAGTCCGGCATGATCGTCAAGAGGCACGTTGGCGCCAGCCCCGATATCAAGGCCGAACTGACCGAGACCATCACGAAGCTGCAGGGCCAGAACTAAAGCGTGGAACACGCCTCCTGCGACACGCAGCCAGCCGATCCGATCCCCAAAACACGATTTCCCGCACGAATGAACGCGGATTCACCGGCGCTTCACCACGGCGTCAGCGTGGGCGCGGATCATTCTTGTGTCAGTCGGGTCCAAGCCCTCACGCGGAGCAATCACCATGTCTCACGCAAACAGGCTTCGAGATCATTTCGAAAGGGAACAGGAGGCACACCCCATGGCAACGAACCGAACCGCCACCAGCGACGACCCCAAGCAGGACGTCGAGGCTATCCGCGAAGACCTCGCCGCGCTCAAGACCGACGTGGCCGACCTCATCCAGGCTCTTGCGCATCGCGGGGCCGACCGAGCCAGCGAGTATGCGCACGCCGCCAGCGACAAGGCGCACGAGCTGGGCGACGCCGCCCGCTACCAGGCCACCGAGGCGCACGACCGCCTGGCCAGCGAGGTTGCCCAGCGGCCGCTGCTGTGGCTGGCCGGCGCGGCCGTCGCCGGCGCCCTCATCGCGCGCGGCGTGAATCGCTAAGCCAACGAACGTATTGCTTCTCTCCTCGATGCGCCCCCATACACGTATGGGGGCGCACCAGAACGTATTGGATCATTTTGTTTGGATCAAGCCCGCACACGCGAGAGCCAACTGGGGGGCCAGCCATGCTCGAGAAAGCCGCAGACACTCTGATCGCCGCCGTCGAGCTCTTCGAGGCCGAGGGCAGGCACCTGCGCCGCACCGGCGCCGACTTCACCTTCTGGGGCATCTGCGTGGTCGGCTCGGCCATCATCGCCACGGCGGGCATTGCGGCCCTGCTGATCGGCGTGGCGATGCGCCTGGCCGAGGTTGTAGGCGTGGCCGGGGCGCTGGCGATCATCGGCGCCGCGGCCGCAATCTTCGGTGTAGTGCTCGCGGCACTGGCACGCCACCAGATGCGCGCCGCCGGAGGGAACGCGTCATGATCTCGCCAACACCCCGCCACCAACCCCCCTACCAACCACGTGGCCATCGGCCACACCCCGCGGCCCTGCCGCAGACGCGACTGCACGCTGCCGACCGCGGCACGGCCCGCCAGCGGCCCAAGCCCCAGACCATCGAGGAGGCCAAGCTCAACCTCCGCGTCACCGCCGCCCGCAAGGACCATCACGGCAACCATCACGGCAGTCAGGGCGGCCACGGCTCGGGCGGCATGTCGGGCACGATCGCTAGCGACCTAGCCTCCACCGCCATCCGCTTCGCCAAGGACCACCCCGCCGCCCTGGCCACGGGCATCGGCGTCGTTGCCCTGGTCGTCGGCCCCGGGGCCCTGCTCAAGGGCGTCACCACCGCCGCCCGCCTGGCCACCGTCGCCGGCTTCCTGGGCAAGGCGGCCAAGTAGACGCCAAAGCCCACCGGCCCGAAAGAGCCCACACGAACCCCTGTTCCCATCATCCGCCACCCGGCGCCCCACAAGGCGCCGGGTGGCTT
>JBITAB010000069.1:0-3660 GCA_044439825.1 Phycisphaerales bacterium JB064
AGGTCGCCGGCGTCGAAGGCGTTCTGGAAGCCCAGGAAGTCGAAGATCGTCAGCGAGCCATCGCCGTCGAAGTCGGCGTAGCAGCCGGTGTCCGAGCAGCCGGTGCGGCGGACGATGCCGCCAGCGTCCTGGCCATCGACGGTGGCGAAGCTGCCGCCGACGTAGAGGTCGCCGTTGAACTCGCCCAGGCCGAACGCCGAACCGCCGTCAACGCCGCCATCGACGGTGACCCATGTGTCGCCTTCGAGGCGAGCGAGGCGACCAAGAGCGGTGCTGCTGGTGGTCATGTAGAGGGCGGGCCCGCTGCCATCGTCCCACACGAACAGGTCGGTGACGATGCCGGTGAAGTCCTGGCCAACGGCCGACCAGGTGCTGCCGTCCCACTTGTACACGTCGGCCAGGTCGGCCGAACTGGCGGCGAAGAAGCTGCGACCGCCGACGTACAGGGCAGGGCCATCGCCATCATCGAAGACGGCCAACTGGCCGGCATCACCCACGGGCGAGGTCGCGATGAGGCCGGCCTCGACCTGCTCCCACGCACCATCGCGGAAGCGGGCCAGCAGCGGGACGGGCTGGCCATCGATCTCGGTAAAGCGGCCGCCCGCGTACAGGGCCGGGCCGGTGCCATCGTCGTAGATGACCGTGCCGAACACGGTGCCAACGAACGGGCTGCCGGTGCCAACGGCAGCCCAGCTGTCGCCATCCCACTGGGCGACGCCGTTGGCGGGTGCGCCGGCGATGGTGTCGAATGCGCCACCGACGTAGAGGCGTTCGCCATCGCCCAAATCGCCCGTGGTCATGGCCCAGACGGCGTCGAGGAATTCGAACTGGGCGCCCATCGACAGCCACTGGGTGCCGTCCCAGGCGGCAATGGACATCGTGTCGGCCACCTCACCCGCGCTTGCGAAAAAGCCGCCGGCGATCAGCGCGTCGCTGCCATCAACCTCGAAGCTCTGGAAGGCCGTCAGGAATGCGTTGGACGAGCCGGCGCTAATGCCGACGTCGCCCAGGCCGCTCCAGTTGCTGCCGTCCCACTGGGCGACGTAGGCGGTGTTGTCAGCGCCACCGATGCCCGAGAACGAGCCGCCGGCGTACAGGTTGCCGTCCCAGCCGAAGATGGGCTGGACGTACCCGCTGGCCACGCCGGGCGTGCCGATGGCGTAGTCCCAGCTGGGCTCGCACTGGGCGTTGGCGTTGGCGGCCGTGGCGGCCAGACCGGCGGAAGCGAGCAGAAGACATGCGTTCCGATTCATACGAATCATGGTTCAATCTCTCCGTTCTTTCGACGTAAGGGAGGAAGGATGGGGAAACTCTCAACTCCCCCCAGAGATGCGCCGCAGGGCCGTCATCGCCGGATCGCTCTCGCCGCGTCCGGTAATGGCCCATAATCTGCACGAATGGCAACAGCATCCGCTGCAGCGCGGGGCATATTGGCCCGTTCGCGGGCGATGGCCGATGGATGCGTTGCACCGTGCAGAATTGCCGTCATTGAGGGAGAATCACCATGACCGCGGAGACGACGCCACAGCCCGGTTCGATCATCGATGGTCCGAATACCACGCGTGAGGTCGATCGCGGCGTGCTGGTGATTACGCCCAAGGGGCCCAGCCTCAGCGAGGCGGACGCGTCGGGCGTGCTTGCCGAGGTTGTCGGCGATGTCACGCAGGCCAGGGGCCGCGTGCTGCTGGACATGGCCAAGATCGAGTACATGTCCAGCGCGGGCATCTCGATGTTGGTGCAGCTGCGCGAGGCCTGCGGCCAGGCTGGTGGGGCACTGGCCTTGAGTGGCCTGGCCGATCCGATCGCCGGCGTGCTGAAGACAACGAAGGTTGATCGCCTGTTCACCATCGCCAAGAACCGTGAGAAGGCTCTTGGTAAATTAGGTGATTAAGCGAACTTTGGCCTATCGGAATTAACGTCGGCCCGAGATGCGACCACCCAGCCGCTTGGGTGGCAGCTTTGTCGGCACGACGCCGCCTGGGAACTTCTCTTCGTCGACGTCCTTGGGCAGCACCTTGCCCATGCGTTCGAGGCTGCGCTGCTTGGAGCGTTCCTCGCGGGCGGCCTCGTGCTCGCGCTGCTGGCGGATCGACTCGGGCTCGGGCCCGGGCTTGAAGTCGGGATAGGCCATGTAGGGGATGTGCGTGTTGATGCGCGTCTCGATCTCGGTCAGCAGCTTGCCCTGCTCTGGGGTCACCAGGCTCCAGGCGATGCCGCCGCGGCCGGCGCGCGCGGTGCGGCCGATGCGGTGGATGTAGAGGTCCGGGTCTTCGGGCAGGTCGTAGTTGATGACGTGGCTGATGCCGTCCACGTCGATGCCGCGGCTGGCCAGGTCGCTGGCGATCAGCACGGCCAGCTCGCCCGTGCGCAGGCGGCTCATGACGCTGTTGCGCCGGCTCTGGCGCATGTCACCGTGGATGGCGACCGCGTCGATGCCCTTGGTCTGCAGGTGCTTCTCGAGATCGTCCACGACGCGCTTGAGGCGGCAGAAGACCACCGTCAGGGCGGGCTCCTCGTGGGTCAGCAGGTGCACGAGCAGACGCTTCTTGTCCCAGGGCTGCACGGTCAGGTAGTGCTGCTCGACGACGCTGACGGTGAGCGAGCCGGCCGAGGCGACGACCTTCTCGGGCTCGCGCATGTACTTGCGGGCGAGCTTCTCGATCTCTTCGGTGAGCGTGGCCGAGACGAAGATCGTCTGGCGATCGGCCGGGCACACGCCCAGGATGCGGCGGATGTCCTCACGGAAGCCGATGTCGAGCATGCGGTCGACCTCGTCGAGGATGGCCACCTGCACGCGATCGAAGCGGAGGTAGCCGCGACGCTCCATGTCCATCACGCGGCCCGGCGTGCCCACGATGATCTCGGGCTTCTGGGCCAGGCGCTTGGCCTGCTTCTCGATAGGGTCGCCGCCGTACACGGCCACGACCTTGAGCCCGCTGTGCCGGCCCAGGGTCTGGAGCTCGCTGGTGATCTGCAGCGCGAGCTCGCGCGTGGGCGCGAGCACGAGGCCCGCGAACGCGTCGCCTGGGTCGATTAACGACAGCAATGGCAGGCCGAAGGCGGCGGTCTTGCCGGTGCCGGTCTTGGCCTGGCCCAGCACGTCCTTGCCCGTCAGCGCGACGGGGATGAGCATCGACTGGATGACGGTGGGGTGGACGAACCCCTCGTCATCGATGCCATCGAGCACGTCCTCGACCAGGTCGAAGTCGTCGAAGACCTTCGTGGTGTCGAAGATGGTCTCGTCGCCCTTGGGCTCGGGCTTGGAGGATTTGGACGCCTTCGGCTTGGCAGCGCGCGACGCGGCGTCGCCCTTGGCGGGCTTGGAAGGGCTCTTTTTCTTCTTGCTGGGCGGGGGCAGGGCTGATTCCTCTCCGGCTGGTCCTGTCGGGCAGATGGGCCCTCTGGTCCACAGTAGCCGGCGGGCCCGGTGATTGTTGCCCCTTGGCCGAGGGCCCGGGGCGATCGGCTTGATCGCCCCGGGCGCGGCAGATTGGAGCGGCCCGCGTGAGACGTGACGCGGGCGGGGCCGACCTTGTGTGGATTCTGCGTGTTCTTGAGGTTGCCCGGGGTCGCGCGGTCGGCGGGCGCGTCGGGCGTGCCAGAGATCTGTGCGATCAGCTGGCGGGGATGGCGGCGACCTTCGTACGGGTGACCTTGCTG
>JBITAB010000070.1:0-3629 GCA_044439825.1 Phycisphaerales bacterium JB064
TCGTAATAGCGGGGCGTGTCCTCGGTGATCTGGCGGTAGGGGTCCTCGCCGATGCCTCGGATGACCGAGAAGTCGATGTGCGACCACGGGTTCTCACGATCGGTCGTGAAGCTGGCGTTGCGCTGCTGGAGGTCGGTGGCGCCCTCCTGGGCCCTGGCCAGGATCTCCTGGAACTTCGGCCACTGACTGAGCCCGTCGCCGGCGCGGGCACGCTGGCGTTCGAGCGTGCGGTCGTGCAACTGCTGGGCGTAGTTCTCGGTGATGGCGGGCTTGGACGAGATGGCCCCGTACGTCTCGATGGCCACCAGCAGCATGCCGGCGCCGATGACGATCGCGATGACGAGCATCAGCTTCTTGAGGACGCCCCCGCGGCGATGGGCGGCGCGGGCGGAGGGGATGGGGAGGATGGTTGCCATACCCGAGCGTATGGGCGGGGGCTGGTTGGGTTGCGGTGGGCGCGGGTGAGCGGTGGGGGCAAAGGCATCGGGGAAGTGGGGTGTTGTCGTGGAGTGACGTCCTCATCGCCCCACGATCTCGGTCTATCTGGCTCGCAGGTCGGCCAAGGTCGCTTCCAGTTCCTGCCGCTCTTCATCGGTCCTGGCGATCTCGATCAGACCCTCAAGGGCCAGGATCGAAAGATCCATGCGTCCCGACTTGTGGGCCGCTCGCAGCGAGGAATACACGACGCGTCGGTGCTCGATGAGCGTGTCGCGAAGGGCCGCGACGCGCCGGTCCCTCGCGCCGTCGGGCGCCTCGGCCCGCGCGCGGTCGATCCACTGCGCCTCGCGGTTCTCGATCATCTCCAAGACCTCGACCGCCCACGCGTGGCGTTCCTGGACGTCGCCCAGGAGCCTCGCGGCGCTGATCAGGTCGACGCCCACGGGCACCACCTCGGGGTGGTGTTGGAGTTGCTCGGAATCCCAGATCGCGCGCAGTTCGTCGATGGAGTGCTGTGAAGGGTTCTCGGGGTCGCCGTGCAGGCTCTCACGCAGCTTGGCCCTGCTGCGCAGGATGGCGATGGCGTAGCCGTCCTCGTAGCCGTATGCCGGGAACCGCCGGTACAGCTCGTCCAGGGAATCCAGCGCGGCCTGGTCGTCCCCTCGCTTGCGCAGCAGCCGGGACTGCCGCAAGAACGCACCGGCCGCGGTGGCCTCCGGGATGCTTGTCTGCACGTGCGGATCGAGGAGCGTCGAGTTCACGTCGATCGCTTCGTCGAGCCGGCCCAGGGCGGCGAGCGCGTCGGCGCGTTGCAGCTGGACGCTCGCGTACGAGACGCCACGCCCGGTTGCTGGACGCCCGGATGCCGTGCGCCCGGTTGCCGTGCCGGGTCCGCCTTCCATGATGGCCGCCGCCCGTTCGAGATCGTCCAGGCCGCCCCTCTGATCGCCCGAGTCCAGGCGATACTGCCCGCGCTGCCGCAGGGCGGACGCGTGCTCTGTCGGATTCTCGGGGGTCTGGATCACCAGGGTCAGGGCGTCGATGGCCTCGTTCGAGTACCCCAGCCGGTTATAGAGCATCGCCGATTGTCGCAGCTCGTCGCCCCAGCCGGGCGTTCCCGCGTCACGACTGGCGATCGCGGCTTGTGCTTTCGCATGCACCTGGTCGTACGTCGGGAGATCTTGGGCTTGCGTTGTGAACGCCAGCCCGAGCCCGACCATGCCGTAGATCGCGAGATGCAGCACCGTTGAACGAGTGGCCGTGAAACTCGTGTACGACCGAAGTGTGGCTCTTGATCGCATGGTGTCCTCCCAGATCCTCTCCATCAACAGTCTATGGCTTGAATGTATGGGGTACGGCTGCCGTCGTGGTGTTGCTGTCGTGGCGTTTCTCGGGGCTCTGAGCATTGGCCGAGCACGGGGTCGTCCTCGGTCGGAACGTCACACAACGGCGTGCGGCATGGAACCCGCGTTTCTCCGTCGTGCTCGGGATCGATCGGATCCGGCCCGCCACACTCTGGGGGCGGGTTCGTGAGCAGGGCTACCAATTCCCCTTTGCCTTTTCGTCTTGGAGCATTTGGATACCACCGGAACCGGGATGCTCCACATCGTAGGTTTCGTCGAGGAACTCGTAGGACGCGGTCCGATCCCCGGCAACAATCCTCCAATACCTCAAACACCGGCGATTCTCACCATCTCAGGCCCGTTTCCGCACGATTGCGGACGCTTGTAACTTGTGGGCAGCGTCATTCTGGAAGCTTCCGACGCGGCTTCGGATGGCGACCCGAACGCGGCGGATGGCCCGAGTCCGTGGCGGGGGGCGTGGGGCGATGTCGTGGGCTACAGCCGGACCGCCGCGACGTGCCGCCGAACCCACGCGCGGGCCCGGCGGTCGGCTTCCATGGCGTCGGCCAGCGTGCCAAGGGGCGTGGCCTCGATGGCCTCGCACGCGCCGCGGGTCAGCTCGCCGATGCGGCCGAAGGGGATGTGGCCGGCGAGGAATGCCTCGACGGCCGCCTCGTTGGCGGCGTTGAAGATCGCGCCGGCGGTGCCGCCGGTGTCGATCACCCAGCGGGCCATGGCGAGCGCCGGGAAGCGTTCTTCGTCGGGGTGCTCGAAGTCCAGGCGTGCGAGTGTGGCCAGGTCGAGTGTTGGCGTGTTGCCGGGCGCGCGGCCGGGGTGCGTGAGGGCGAACTGGATGGGCAGCCGCATGTCGCTGACGCCCAGCTGGGCGAGCACCGAGTTGTCGATGGTCTCGATGAGCGAGTGCACGATGGATTGCGGGTGCACCAGCACGTCGAGCTGGCCGGAGGGGAAGCCGAAGAGCCAGTGGGCCTCGATGACCTCCAGGGCCTTGTTCGTCAGCGAGGCGCAGTCGACGGTGACCTTCGGGCCCATGTTCCATGTCGGGTGGGCGAGGGCCTGCTCGGGCGTGGCGTTGTAGACCTCGTCGGCGGAGGCGGTCCGGAAAGGGCCGCCCGAGGCGGTGAGCACGAGGCGCTTGACGTGCGCGGGCGGGCGCATGGGCGGCGCTTCGCCCGGGCCGGCGATGGCGTGCAGGCACTGCCAGAGTGCCGAGTGCTCGCTATCGACGGGCAGCAGCGTTGCGCCGGTGCGTTCGGCCGTTGGCACGACCAGCGCGCCGGCGGCGACGAGGGTCTCCTTGTTGGCCAGCGCGACATCGCGGCCGAGCTCGACGGCGGCCAGCGTGGCGGGCAGGCCCGCGGCACCGACGACGGCGGCCATGACGATGTCGGCCTCGACCTCGCGCACGAGACGCTCGGCGGCGTCGGGTCCGGTGAAGGTCGCGGCGCCGTCGTCACCCTCGCAGAGCGCAAGATGGCGCACGTTGTGCGCGGTGGCCTGCTCGCCCAACTCGTGCGCGCGCCGGCCGGCGGCCAGCCCGACCACCTCGATGGGTGGGGGCTGGCCTTGCTGCTCGGCGTGCGATCTGAGATGGGCGACCACGTCGAGGGTCTGCCGGCCGATGGAGCCGGTGCTTCCCAGGACGATCAGCCGCCGGGTGGTGGGGGCCATGGCTCAGGCGCCGTCGTTGCCGGTGGGCCTGGTCTTGCGATGGGCGGCGTAGAGGAACCGCGGGCGTGGCTTGCTGCCCGAGGTCTTGACGGGCTTGGCGGCCGGGGCCGCTTGGGCGCTGGTCTGGACGTCTTCCGCGTCGTCCTCGGAGTCGTC
>JBITAB010000071.1:0-1771 GCA_044439825.1 Phycisphaerales bacterium JB064
AGGCCAAGCTGATCGCGCTGGACACCGAGACCACCTCGCTGCGTCCGATGCTCGCGGACCTGTGCGGGCTGAGTTTTGCGGTCGAGGAGGGCAAGGCCTGGTACGTGCCCGTGCGCTCACCCGAGGGCGACAAGCATCTCGACGAGCAAACTGTGCTGGAGGCTTTGAAGCCGATCCTCGAGGATGAGTCGATCGCGAAGACGGGGCACAACCTCAAGTATGACCTGCTGGTGCTGCGGCGTGCGGGCATCGAACTCGCGGGCGTGGCGTTCGACACGATGGTGGGCAGCTACCTGATCGACGCGTCGCGATCGTCGCACAGCATGGATGCGCTGAGCCTCGCGCTGCTGGAGCGTGAGAACATCTCCATCAAGACGCTCATCGGCAGCGGAAAGAACCAGAAGCGTTTCGATGAGGTGCCTCTGGAGCAGGCCGGGCCGTACGCGGCCGAGGACGCCGATGTCTCGCTTCGCCTGCACGACCTGATGGCGCCGCAGATCAAGCAGATGGGGCTGAAGAAGCTCAGCGACGATGTGGAGGTGCCGCTGATCTCGGTCTTGGCCGAGCTGGAATGGAACGGCATCCTCGTCGACCCAAAGGAGCTCGAGAACCAGGAAGAGAGGCTGAGCGGGCGCATCAAGGAGCTCAAGGACCAGATCCAGGACGAGGCGATGGCCTCGTGCGGGCGGACCTTCGAGCCGGACTCTCCGAAGCAGCTCGCCGGCATCCTCTTTAACAAGCCCGACGCGGCGGACCCGGGCCTGGGCATCAAGCCGCTCAAGCGCGGCAAGACCGGCCCCTCGACCGATGCGGAGGTGCTCGAGAAGCTGGCCCAGGACGTGACGATCGAGAGCCCGCTGCCGCAGCTGATCCTGGAGTATCGCCAGCTCACCAAGCTGGTGAACACCTACCTCGTGAGCCTGCGCGAGGAGATCAACCCCGACACGAAGCGCATCCACGCGAGCTTCAACCAGACCGTCGCCGCCACGGGGCGTTTGAGCTCGAGCGACCCAAACCTGCAGAACATCCCGATCCGCAGCGACGTCGGGCGCGAGATCCGCAAGGCGTTCGTAGCGCCCAAGGGGCGCGTGCTGATCGCGGGCGATTACTCGCAGATCGAGCTACGCATCCTCGCGCACCTGTCGAAGGACCCGGCGCTGATTGCCGCCTTCGAGGCGGGCGAGGACATCCACCGCGCCGTCGCCGCCCAGGTGCACGGCGTCAAGCCGAAAGACGTGACGCGGGAGCAGCGCGACGGGGCGAAGATGGTCAACTTCGGCATCATCTACGGCGTGACGGCGTACGGGCTGGGCCGGCGGCTGGGCATCGGCAACACCGAGGCGGGCGAGATCATCGAGGGCTACAAGAAGAAGTTCGCCGGCATCACGACCTTCCTCGAGGAGTGCATCGAGCAGGCCCGCAGCAAGGGCTACGTCGAGACGATGCTCAAACGCCGCCGCCCGATCACCGAGATCGACGCGAAGAACCCCTCACGGCGATCGCTGGCCGAACGCATGGCCATCAACTCGGTCGTGCAAGGGTCGGCCGCCGACCTCATCAAGCTGGCGATGGTCGACCTGCACGCGCGACTGAGCCCGCACGCCGCGTACTTGCGTGGTGGCAAGAAGCCCGAGATGGAGGGCGTGCTCATGCTGCTGCAGATCCACGACGAACTGGTCTTCGAGGCCGACAAGAAGAATGCCGAGGACGCCAAGGCGTTGATCGTGCAGCGCATGCAGAGCGCCATGGACCTGCGCGTGCCGCTGGTGGT
>JBITAB010000071.1:1871-7996 GCA_044439825.1 Phycisphaerales bacterium JB064
CGTGCGGGGCTGTGCACCGAGGCCGTCGTCGCGATGACCGAACTCTCGTTGCGCGAGCGATCCGATGGGGGACTTGGGCTGCGGAGGCTCGAGATCCGCTGCTCCGCGGAGAACACGCCATCGGCCAGGGTCGCCGAGAAGGCCGGGTATACGCTGGAGGCGAGGCTCCGCGCCCATCGGTGGGTCGATGGGCTGGGCTGGAGCGACACGCTTATCTTCGGCACCACCGCCGATACCTGGACCAAGCCATGAGCACGGCCGCGAAGGAAGCATGGACGACGCGCAAGCTGCTGGACTGGCTGCGTGGAGCGCTCAAGGACAAGGGTGTTGACGATGCCCGCCTGTGCGCGGAGATGCTCGTGGCGCACGTCATCGGCTGCCAGCGGCTGCGGCTGTACATGGAGGTGGATCGGCCGGCCTCGCCCGAAGAGCTCACGAGGCTGCGAGACCTTGCCAAGCGTGCGCTGAGCCATGAGCCCGTGCAATACCTGGTTGGCGAGGCGAGCTTTTATGGCATCTCGCTGAAGGCCGACAAGCGGGCGCTGATCCCCAGGCCCGAGACCCAGACGCTCGTCGATGAGGCCGTGGCGGCGATCAAGACGATCGAGGATCGGTCGGCAATGGTGGCCGACGTGTGCACGGGCAGCGGGTGCGTGGCGATCGCGATCGCGCAGCAGGCCCCCACCGCACTCGTGCACGCGACTGACATCGACGGCGATGCGCTGGAACTTGCCGGCGAGAACATCGAGCGAACGGGCGTCGGCGAGCGTGTGTCCACGTTCCAGGGCGATCTGCTCGACGCCCTGCCTCCGGGTGAGGCGTACGACGTGATCGTTTCGAACCCGCCATACATCCCTGACGACGAGTGGGGCGAGGTGGCCTCGAACGTCAAGGACTTTGAGCCCACGCACGCCCTCCGGGGCGGGGCGGACGGGCTGGATGTGGTGCGGCCGTTGATCGCCCAGGCGGCGGACCGGCTGCACCCTGGCGGCTTGCTTGCGATCGAGGTCGCCGCAGCGCGTACGGATGAGGCCCTCGCGCTGATGGTTGCCGATGGGCGCTATCAGGACGCACGCATCGTGCGTGACTTCACGGGACGCCCACGCGTCGTGCGTGCGATTCGCGCATGAAAAAGCCCGCGGTTTGCAGGCTTCTTGGATGATCGCGTGGGTATCGAGATCAGCGACGACGACGGATGCCGACGAGGGCGACACCAGCCGCGGCGAGTGCGCCGGCGCCGGGCAGGGGAACGACAACCTGGTAGCCACCTGGCACCTTGTCCGAGCCGCCATCCGTGAGGCCACGGAAGCGGACCACGAAGCCGGGCTCGGTGAGCGAGCCCAGGAAATCGTTGGCCGAGAGTGTCGCGGCGGTGGCCGACGTGACGTTGAAGACGAACATGCCGCTCTGGCCAACCGCGAGGCCGCCGGAGGGGTTGCCGCCGCCAAGGAAGCTGCCGCCGACGGCCGCTCCGCCGTCGTAGCTGCCGAACGGGGCCGCCGAGCCTGCACCTGTGAACGTCATGCCGCTCTGCGTGGAAGAAACGAACGAGGCGTTGCTCACCGCATCGGCCCGGAACAGGAAGCCGGTGAGGAAGCCGCCCACGGAGCCTGGGGTGTCATTGGTGAGTGAGACCTTCAGTTCGCCCATCGAGCCGCTGACGAAGTTGTACTCGAGCGTGCCCGAGAATGTGGCACCAGTATGCTCGATGCTCGAGCCGGTGAGGCCCTGGATGCTGACCATGTCAGCGGACGCGACGCCCGCGCTCAGGCCGAGCGCCGCAATGCACATGATGGATGACCGAAGCATCTGCCAACTCCCTCTCTTCGAATTCGAGTTCTCTCTCGATCAACAGTACCACGGCCCAGTGCAATGGGATGCGACCCGAACAAATATTGTGCAGCAATAGGGACAAACCCTGTCAAAACAGGTAGTACGTACGAAGCATGCTGGAGTTATCCGGCCGCAGTCTGCCAGAACATCGAAAATGCCGCCCGGGGTGTGCGGCCCCGAGCGGCATCCCTCTTTCTCGATCCATGAGTCGCTTCAGGCGCGGCGGCGACGGATGCCCACCACCAGCAGGCCCGCGGCCGCGAGGGCGCCGGCGCCGGGCAGCGGCACGACGACCTGGAAACCGCCCGGAGCGGTCTCGGTGTGGCTCGCGGTAGAGGTGGTGATCACCGTGGGATACTCGCGCGGCTGGAGGCTCGTCACCAGCGGGGGGCGCGGCGCCTGCGGCGTGAAGTACGCGTCGCCGGGGCCGTCGGGCGAGCCGGCCGTGGTGGTCAGCGACCTGGTCATGCGGATGCCCGAGGGCGCGTTGCTCGGCCCGGCCATGGACTGGTAGAGCATGATGCTGTGCGCGTCGGTCGACGACGCGAGCACGCTCTTGCCTTCTTGCGTCGGCGCGATGTTGGAAGGTCCCATCACGCCGAGGATGTACGAACTGATCTGCGCATCGAACGCGAACGCTTGCTCGTCCTGAGGAAGCGCATCAGTAAGTTGTGTCGGGTTGGCGTGTGCAAGAACCGCAACGCCCAGGACGGGCGCGATAACAAGCTTCTGAATAGACATATCTGATAACTCCCTTTGTGCCTTGGAATGCACTCCTCTCTTTCTTTCAGAATGCAGAATACCACACATCCGGACGGTTGCTGTCCGGATGAGTGGAGTTTTATCCAAGTTGGGGAATTTCACACGGGTCGCATCGTCGATTATGCGACGTAGCGGCTTATCGACCCTGCAGCGTGAGGCTCAAAGTGATTTCTTCTTCACCACGCTTCACGCCGATATTCACCGTGTCGTCGGCCTTGTGGCGCGCCAGCAGTTGGCGCCACGCGTCAGCATCGGTGAGCTTCTGGCCGTCCCAGCGCACGAGGCGATCGCCCGCACGCAACCCCGCACGAGCCGCGGGAGAGTCCTCGGCGATCTCGGCCAGCATCACGCCGTCGCCCTCGGCTTCGGCATCGACCACGACACCGACGTAGACGCTCACCTGCGGCTGGTTGGCGCGTTCGGCGGCCTCGCGCTGCTGGCGCTGCTCTTCGGGGCTGACGAAGCGGAATCGCTCGGGACGCACGGCTGCGTCGGCAACGATGCTCTCATACATGTGCACCGTCTTGACAGCGCCGACGCGGTTGATCTTCCAGACCTGATCGGCGGGCGTGTGATAGTCGGCGTGGAAGTCGGCGATGATCGAGAACAGCACGGGGATGCCGGCGCGATAGAAGGGCGTGTGATCGCTGGCGCCGCTCATGGTCTCGGGCACCACGGCCTCGAGCCCGCTCTTGGCGAAGTAGGGCTGGAGGAAGTCGCTGAGGCCCTCGCCCGTGAAGCCACCGGCGACCAGCAGTCGCTCGTTGGCGATGCGGCCGATCATGTCCCAGTTGACCATCAGGGTGTGGTCTTCGATGGGGACGACCGGGTTGCGGGTATAGAAGGCCGAGCCGTTCAGGCCGCTCTCTTCGGCGTCGAAGCCCATGATGAGGATGGAGCGGCGCGGGCGCGTATCACCGTCGAGGCGGGCGGCCAGGCGCTCGGCGATCAGCAGGAGGCCGGCGGTGCCCGAGGCGTTGTCATCGGCGCCGGGGTGGAGCTCGCCCGGCCCGGAGCGCGAGCCGAAGTAGCCCATGCCCAGGTGGTCGAGGTGGGCGCCCACGACGATCCACTCGTCGGCGAGATCGCCCACGCCGCGGATCACGCCGCCGACGTTCTCGGCCATGAGGCTCTTGCGCTCGGCCAGACCGTCGACCTCGAGGGTGAAGCCGAGGTTCTTGGGCGAGGCGTCGCTGTCGGCGTGATGACGCAGATCGAGCATGGTCATGTCGCTGCCCATGGCCTTAAGCATGTTGTCGCCGGCCTCGGCAGACATCATCATGACGGGCACGTTGGCCTGGGCCATGCCCTGGAAGCGGCCCATCTGGTTGGCGCGGCGATCGGCCGAGCCGGGGGGGTTGATGATGATGATGCCAGCGGGGTCTCGGCGGGCGACGGCGCCGACCTTATTGGCGAAGCCTGCGCGAGGGCTCCAGCCCCGGCCGTCGTTCCACTGGCTGGTGCCGTCTTCGGACATGGGTTCGAAGCGAAAGATGACGGCGATCTTGCCTTCGAGGCTCTCGACGTCTTCCAGGTTGTTGTAGCCGTCGGGGCCGTCCTCGATGCCGTAGCCCACGAACACGGCCTCACCCGATGCGGTGCCGTTCTCGCCCATGCCGGTGAGCATGAAGTCCTGCTCGGGGTTGAGCTCGATGCGCTTGTTGCCCATCTTGGCCTTGAGCGATTCGCGCTCGACGGTCCATGTGCCCGAGAGGGGGAAGGGCTGGCGATAGCTGGCAAACTCGTTGCCGTCCTTGTCCTCGAAGGCGGGGCTGAGGCCGGCCTGGCGGAGGTGCCACTCGATGTAGTCCTTGGCCCGCTCGGCGCCGTCGGAGCCCGGCACGCGGCCCTGCATGTAGGGGCTGGCCAGCGTGGAGATGTGCACGTCGTAGGTCCGCACGTCTTCGGGCACCGAGGCCAGGGCGTCGGCGATGGGCGAGCCCTGGACGCTCTGGACGGTGCGCTCGTCGCTGGTTGCGTCGGAAACCGACGGGGCGGCCCAGGCTGGGCATCCGGCGATGAGGGCAAGCACGAGGGCTGGGCGGGCAACACGGAGGGATCGGTGCATGGCTTGGTTTCCTTTCGCCCCAGAGAGATGCGCGGGGGAACCCGCCACGTCAGGGCTGTGTCCGTGCAATATAGATCGCCGGGCTTACCATCGTTGCGTGCGGATGTCCCTGATTGCCATTGTCGTTGCCCTGCTCGGCCTGACCACCAGCGCCGCCGCGGACACGGTCCACCCCCAGGACGGCCCACACGCCGACCTTCGGCTGATGATCGACGGCCGGGGCGTGGGGTTTCAGGTGGGGCTGAACCTGGCGTTCATCGATGAGGCGATCAGCGTGCCCCGCGAGGCGACGGACCAGCTCGCCCAAATCGAGGTCGAGGCGCTCGAGGCGGCCCTGCGAGAGTTCATGGCCACGCAGGTGGTCGTGGAGGTGGATGGGCGGGTGATCCCCCCCACCATCGACAAATACGACTTCTTCGACGAGCCCGAGCCGTGGATGGTCGGGGCGTTTCCGAGGTATGGAGCCCGGGCGCTCATCCGCTCGGCGATCCATGCACGCTATGACGCACCGAATCCGCAGGTAGTGAAGGTGACGTGGCCCACGTATCCGCGGGATCGCGTGGCCGCCGAGCTCGAGGGGGCGACCGGGCCTGATGGGCTGCCGCCGTTCATGGTCATCGAGTGCCTCGTGCAGTCCTCGGACGGCACGGTGAAGATCATGCCCTTCAGCCGGCCCAGGCCGACGATCGAGTGGCACGCGGACGAGTCTGGAGATTCGCGGTACGCCGCGGTGCCGCCGGTGCCCACGCCCAGCGAGCCGATGCGGGTCTCGCTGCTGGGGCTGGTGCTGCTGGCGGTCGGCGTTCCTGCTTCGCTGGTCGCGATAAAGCAGAAGGGGGCGGCGGTGGGCGCGGTCATGCTGGTCGTCGCTCTTGTTTCGAGCGTGGCGGCGGCGCTCGTGCTGCCGGCGATGTTGGTGGCGGTGCCGGGCACCGGTGGCAAGCTGGAACTGCCGAGCGAGGAGCGTGTGGCGGCGATCTTCGAGCCGTTGCACGCCAACCTCTACAAGGCCTTCGACCACGGCAGCGAGGAGGAGATCTACG
The DNA here is from genome assembly GCA_044439825.1 of Phycisphaerales bacterium JB064. Classification (GTDB taxonomy): domain Bacteria; phylum Planctomycetota; class Phycisphaerae; order Phycisphaerales; family UBA1924; genus JAHCJI01. Next base: position 7,578 of record JBITAB010000071.1, read on the forward strand.
ACGCGCTCGAGCGTTCGGTGAGCGGGCCGCTGCTCAAGACGCTGTACACGCAGGTATACAACTCGCTGGTGGACGCCGAGCAGGGTGGCATGCTCGGCATCGTGACCGGCGTGGAGCCCGAGAAGCTCGACGTGCAGTCGATCTCGGTGGACGAGCAGGGGCGGGCCCGCATCGACGTGCTGCACCGATGGCAGGTGGAGGGCACGGTGTATCACTGGGGCCACAGCCACACCCGCGTGCACGAGTACGAGGCGGTGTACACGCTTGCGGGCCTTGAGCAGGGCTGGCGCATTGTGGACCAGAAGATGCGCCAGCAGCGGCGCATCGACGACGACGGGCAGGCGCCCGAGCGATCGCTCGAGGCGTTCTGAGCGTGGTGGGCCCGCGACCATGACCACGAGCGATCGACCGCTGCTGGC
>JBITAB010000071.1:8096-15826 GCA_044439825.1 Phycisphaerales bacterium JB064
GCGTTGGATTCCTCGGCGAGGGATCGTGCCGAGGAGTTGGCCAGGGCGGCTGGGATCTCGCACACGCTCAAGCGCCGGCCCGATCGGCTGAGCCAGGGCGAGCAGCAGCGGGTGGCGATCTGCCGGGCGTTGATCACAAACCCAAAGCTCATCGCATGCGACGAGCCCACGGGAAACCTCGACCCCGCGCGGGCCGAGTCGATCATCTCGTTGATCCTCGAGCAGGCGAATCGGACCGACGCAACGGTGCTGCTGGTGACGCACGATCATGGGCTGCTGGGGCACTTCGGCAATGTGCTGGACATGGGCAAGGTCGCTCGCGAAGGGGCGGCGCCGTGAAGCTGTTGCCGCTCATCTGGTGGCACGCGTGGCGGCATCGCGGCCGTAGCGTGCTGCTCGTGTTGTGCGTGGCGGTGGCGGTGCTGGTGCCCTTGCTCAGCCGGTCGCTCGCGGCTCGGTTCGAGAGTTCGCTGCGGGCCCGGGCCGAGATGGCGCCGCTGGTGGTGGGCGCGCGTGGCGGGCGGTTCGATCTGGTGCTGGCGTCGCTGTACTTCCGTTCGGCGCCGATCGATACACTGGAGTTCCAGCAGTTTGAGAAACTGGCCGGCGAGCCGATGGCCCTGGCCGTGCCGATCCACGCGAGGTTTACAGCCGGTGGCGACCCGGTAGTCGCGACCGACATCACCTACTTCCAGCGTGCGGGCGTCGCTCTGCCGCTCGCGGAGGGACGGCTGTTCTCGGGGCTCGGCGAGGCTGTGATCGGCGCAGCCTCAGCGCAGCGGCACGGGCTTGGGCCGGGCGACTCGATCCTGAGCGACCAGCGTGAGGCCTACGACATCGCGAAGGCTGCGCCCGTGCGGCTGATGGTCGTGGGCGTGCTGGCGCCGACGGGCACGAGCGATGACGAGGCGTTCTTCGTCGACCTCGAAACCGCGTGGCTGCTCGAGGGCTTCAGCCACGGGCACGACGACGCGAGCGCAATCGAGCGGCCCGATCTGGTCATCGCACGCCAGGGCGACAAGGTGGCGCTGAGCGAGGCGCTACGGACGTATCAGGAGGTGACCGAGGCGAACGCCGAGAGCTTCCACGTGCACGGCTCTCGCGACGCGTTCCCGCTCACGGCCGTGCTGCTCTACCCGCGAGATGAGCGTGCGGAGACGATCCTGACGGCCCGGCTCAACGCTCAGGATGGCATGCAGGCGATCGATCCCACCGCGGTAGTCGACGAGCTCATCGCGTTCGTCGTGCGTTTGCGGCTAGTGTTCGACGCGATCTCGGTGGTGCTTGCCGCCAGCACGGGAGCGTTGATCGCACTCATCGCGACGCTGGGCTATCGGCTGCGTGCGGACGAACTGCGAACACTGGCGGACATGGGGGCCTCGCGACGGACGGGGGCGGTGCTGGTGGCTGGCGAGTTGTTGGTGTTGATTGGCACCGGGATGACCATGGCGGTCGGGCTGGCATGGATCGCGCTGGAGATCGCGAGCCGTGCATCGGCGTTTCTATAGTGGGCGAACCGTTGCGCAGGAGTGTTGAATTATGAAGATCGTGCGAATCGCCACCATCGTCCTGGCCTCGGGGCTGCCTCTGACCATGCTACCGATTTCGGGGTGTGGCGTGGAGAGCAGCACGACCATCCCCGCCTCGACCCAGAACGTCGTGCTGACGACGTTCTATCCGACTCAGTATTTTGCCGAACACATCAGCGGCGGGCTGGTGCCTGTGCGTTGCCTCCTGCCGGCCGACGAGGATCCGATCTTCTGGAAGCCCGACGCCGACACGATCGGCCAGTACCAGAACGCGAAGCTGGTCATCACCAATGGCGCCGAGTTCGAGAAGTGGGTAGCCGGGGCAGCGTTGCCGCGTGGGCGCACGGTGTCGAGCCTGAGCAACGACGCGCTTCAACAGGCCGGCGGTGCGATCACGATGGAAGGCTCGACGCACAGCCATGGCGCCGCGGGCGAGCACACGCACGAGGGCGTCGATGGCCACACATGGGTGAGCCCAAAGCTCGCGGTCATCCAGGCGCGTCGCATCGCAGAGGCGATGAGCAACGCGTGGCCTGAGCATGCCGAGGCGTTCAAGGCGAACCTCGGTGCGCTGGTGGAAGACCTCGAGATGCTGCAGACCTCGCTGGAGGATCTGACGACCGCGGTGAAGCGGCATCGTGTGCTGGCCAGCCATCCGGCGTACAACTATCTTGCTCGGGATCTCGGGTGGGATGTCACCAACTTCGACTTCGATCCCGAGAGCGAGGACGTGGCGGGTATCGTGGCCGACGTGCGAGCGGCGATCGAGGGCGACACGTCAGTGATCATGTTGTGGGAGGGCGAGCCGACCGACGCCATCCGCGATGCGCTTCGGGATGAGCTTGGCGTCACCAGCGTGCTGTTCAGCCCGGCCGAGGGCGTTCCCGACGAGGGGGACTACATGGACGTGATGCGGGCCAACCTCGATCGGCTGCGGCAGGCCGTGGGCGGCTGATCGACGTAACCTTGGTCATGCTGCGCACCACGCGATTCGTCCCGGCCCTGGCCGTCCTCTCGCTCACGCTGTCGGCCTGCGGCCAGGCGACCGAGGGCCCCGCGCCGATCTATTCCGACAGCCAGGAGGACAGCCCGCGGGCGTCGGGGTATCGCGTCGAGACTGTCATCGAGGGCCTGCAACACCCATGGGGCATGGCGTGGCTGCCTGACGGATCGATGATCATTACGGAGCGTGGCGGGCGCGCGCTGTTCGTTGATGGTGAGCAGTTCGACAAGGACAGCCCGTTCGTCGTCACGCCAAGCGAGGTGGACAACGCGCCACAGTCCAGCCAACTCGGCCAGGGCGGCATGATGGACGTCGCGCTGCATCCTAACTTTGAGAGCAATCACCTCGTCTACTTCACCCACGCCACTGGTGACGCTAGGGCGAATCGCACGGTGCTCTCGCGCGGAAAACTCGTGAACGACGACGGCGCCCAACCGTTTAAGACCGTCCGTCTGGAGAACGTCGAAGAGATCTTCCGCGTCACCCCCGACAAGCCCGGCGGCCAGCACTTCGGCAGCCGGCTGCTGTGGCTGCCCGACGGCACCCTGCTGATGTCGACCGGCGATGGCGGCAACCCACCCACGCGTGCAGGTGGCCGCCTGACGCGCGAGAACCCGCAATATCTCGACAATGCGCTGGGCAAGATCCTCCGCATGACCGACGACGGCGGCGTACCCGACGACAACCCGTTCGCCGACCGCGAGGATATCGGCAGGTACATCTACACCTATGGCCACCGCAACGTGCAGGGCATGGCCATCGATCCCGGCACCGGCCATGTGTGGGCCACCGAGCACGGCGCCCGCGGCGGCGACGAGCTCAATCGCATCACGGCCGGCACCAACTATGGCTGGCCAGTGGCGACCTACAGCATCCACTACAACGGTAACGAGATCAGCGACAAGGTGACGCTGCCGGACATGGCCGACCCCGTGTGCGTGTGGACGCCCGTGCTCGCCGCCAGCGGCCTGGCGTTCTACACCGGGGACAAGTTTCCGCAGTGGCAGGGCGACCTGTTTGCCGGCGGGCTGGTCAGCCGGCAGGTCCGCCGCGTGATGATCGACGAGACCAACGGCGAGGAGCCGGTCGAGGGCAACGAGACGCTGCCCTTCGATTCGCCGCCCCTGAGCGCTCGCATCCGTGACGTGCGCCAGGGGCCCGACGGCTATCTCTACCTGCTCACCGATGCGAGGGATGGGCGGCTGCTGCGTCTCGTGCCCGATCCTGGCCAGTGATTGGCATCCATGCTATTCCTCGTCGCCTCGCAGCTTCGCGAGCACGGTGAAGTCTTCGAGGGTTGACGTATCCTGGCTGACCTCGGTCTCGCCGGCGGCGATGGATCGCAGGAGGCGGCGCATGATCTTGCCGCTGCGGGTCTTGGGCAGGGCCTCGGCGAAGCGGACCTGATCTGGCCTCGCGATGGCGCCGATGATGTCGGCCACGTGGGCGCCCAGTTGCTTCTTGAGGTCCTCGCTGGGCTCGACGCCGCCGGCCAGCGTGACGAAGGCGGCGATGCCGGTGCCCTTGATCTCGTGTGGCACCCCCACCACCGCGGCCTCGACCACGGCGTCGTGGGCGACGAGGGCGCTCTCGACTTCCATCGTGCCCAGGCGGTGGCCGCTGACGTTGATGACGTCGTCGATGCGGCCCATGATCCAGAAGTTGCCGTCTTTGTCCTTGCGTGCGCCATCGCCCGCGGTGTAGTACGGAGTGCCGTTCACGACGACCGTGGAGAAATACGTATCGATGAAGCGGTCCCGGTCGCCATAGACGCCGCGGAGCATGCCGGGCCATGGCTTGCGGATGACCATCAGGCCGCCGTGGTCGCAATCGACCTCGGAGCCATCGGGGTGCACGACCGCGGCGTCGACACCGAAGAAGGGGCGCGTGCACGAGCCCGGGCGGGTGGGCGTCGCGCCGGGCAGGGGCGTGATGACGTGGCCGCCGGTCTCGGTCTGCCAATACGTGTCGACGATGGGACAGCGGCCAGAGCCGATCTTCTCGCGGTACCACACCCAGGCCGCGGGGTTGATGGGCTCGCCGACGGTGCCGAGCACCTGGAGCGATCGCAGGTCGTGCTTGGCGGGGTGCTCGTCGCCCCACTTCATGAAGGCGCGGATGGCCGTGGGTGCGGTGTAGAAGTGCGTGACCTTGTGGCGCTCGACGATGTCCCAGAAGCGGTCCTCGCTTGGCTCGTTGGGCGCGCCCTCGTACATGAGCGTGGGCACGCGGTTGGGCAGGATGCCGTAGACGATGTAGCTGTGCCCGGTGATCCAGCCGCAGTCGGCGGTGCACCAATAGACCTGGTTCTGGCCCGGCGTGAGGTTGAAGACGTTCTTGGCGGTGTGCGCGGTGTAGAGCAGATAGCCCGCGGTGGTGTGGACGATGCCCTTGGGCTTGCCCGTCGAGCCGCTGGTGTAGAGCAGGAAGAGCATGTCCTCCGCGCCCATGGGTTCGCAGGGGCACTCGGCCTCGACGGACTCGGTGAGGTCTCGCCAGCAGTGGTCCCGGCCCTCGACGCGCTCGATCTCGTTGTCGCAGCGCTTGAGCACCACGACGCCGGTGACCGGTGAGTCGCCGCCCATGCTCTCGATGGCCTTGTCGACGTTGTCCTTGAGCGGCACGACCTTGCCTCGACGCCAGCTACCGTCGCAGGTGAGGATGATCCTGGAATTGGCGTCTCGCACGCGGTCGGCGATGGCCTGGCTGCTGAAGCCGCCGAAGATGACCGAGTGCGGGCAGCCGATGCGGGCGCACGCGAGCATGGCGACGGCCAGCTCGGGCACCATGCCCATGTAGATGGTGATGACGTCGCCCTTGGTCGCGCCCAGCTTCTTGAGGGCGTTGCCCAGGCGTGAGGTCTGCTCCTGCAGGTCGCGATAGGTCAGGCGGCGGACCTCGGGAGCCCCGCCATCGACCGGCTCACCCTCCCAGATGATCGCAACATCGTCGCCGTGGCCGTCCTCAACGAATCGGTCGACGCAGTTGTCGCAGGCGTTGAGCACGCCGCCCTCGAACCACGTGGGCTCGGGGAACTGTCCCTTGAGGACCGTCTTGAAGGGCTCCATCCACTTCAGCCGGTCGGCGACCTTGCCCCAGTAGGCGTCGGGATCCTCGATCGACCGCGTGTGCTCGGCCTGGTAGGCCTCCAGGGAGTCGACATGCCAGGGTGCGCTCCCCACATCGCCGGCCTTGGGGGGCTGGAAGACGCGATCCTCGTGGAGGCTGCTCTGGATGTCCTGGTTCGTAGCCGGCTTGTCGTTGGGGTCGTTGGCCATGACCCAGCATATGGCGATGCGGTGGATCGGTCAGGGCGCGGTCGCCCCACCCGAGAACATGTCTGGGTTATTCGACGCGAAGATGGCCAGGACGATCATGAGTGCGAACCACGAAGCCCAGTAATTCACCTTCCGAACCCCTCGCTGGCTTCCGATGGTGCAGTAGTACAGGACGAACGCTAGCCAGCACAACCCCCCGACCAGCGGCACCCAGAACAACACGCCCAGGATGCCCCAGAACTTGTCGTCGTCGCGGAACGCCGACCCGACCATGTAGGCGTATGCCACAAGGTTCCAGATCACGCCAATCAGCAAGGCGACGCCCGTGCCCTCAGGCGAGGACATAGCCAGCAATGGAAGCACGCCGAGCATCGCCAGCGCAATGATCACACAAACCATCCCGCTCGACACACGCGGCGCACTGCTACGGGTCCTCTTGGGCTTGTCTTTGCCCACCTTGGTGGTCATCGCCCGACCCGAGGCCGAATCGAACCCGCACTGCATGCACACGACCGCGTCAGCAGCCCGACCGGCTCCGCACTTGGGGCAGGGGTTGGCGTCCGGAGTGTGGATCCCATCGAGGTACGCGTCCATGCTGAAGCCCGCGCTCGCTCCACCGGCCGCGGACGCGGCAGGCCTGGGTTTGGGAGCGGGCGAGGCCTTGGGCATGGCCTTGTCCCCGGTCGCGGCGCGGCGTTTGGCCTCCACGCAGGTCTTGCACGCGTAGCGACCCTGCGAATCCTTCAGACGCGGGAGTGTGGCGCAATCGGCCCCGCAGACGACGCAGATCTTCTCGGCTGTCACGATATCGGCTCCCCCTGTGGCCCGCGAGGCTCTCCCGGCGGCCGCCCCGAGCATAGCCGCCCGGGTCCTTCCAGCCCCCACCGCCCCGCATACGCCACCTACCATGACACTCGTTGCTGAGTTGCACCGGCCGGAGGCAATTCTGAGCCCCGGCGCTACCTTGGGAGAGTTTCACGCTATGGCCATCCGCTTGGGCATCAACGGTTTTGGACGCATCGGCCGCCTGGTCTACCGCATCGCGGCCCAGAGCCCCGACGTGACCGTCGTGGGCGTCAACGACCTGGTGCCCGCCGATAACTTGGCGTACCTGCTCAAGCACGACACCATGCACGGCCGCTTCCGCATCGACGGCAAGCTGGCCGACGTTCAGGTGTCGGGCAACGACTTCAGCGTCAACGGCGAGACGACCAAGGTCTTCGAGGAGCGCGACCCGTCCAACCTCAAGTGGGGCGACCTGGGCGTGGACGTGGTGATCGAGAGCACCGGCTTCTTCACCGCCGGGCCGGACGCCCAGAAGCACATCGATGGAGGCGGCGCCAAGCGCGTCATCATCAGCGCCCCCACCAAGACCACCGACAGCGTGCCCACCATGTGCTACAAGGTGAACCACGAGCAGTACGACCCGAAGAAGCACAAGGTCATCTCCAACGCGAGCTGCACGACCAACTGCCTGGCGCCCATCGCCAAGGTGATCGACGACGCCTTCGGCCTGGACGAGGGCCTGATGGCGACTATCCACGCCGTCACCGCGACCCAGCCCACCCAGGACGGCCCCAGCAAGAAGGACCTGCGCGGCGGCCGCAATGGCTACATGAACATCATCCCCGCCAGCACCGGCGCAGCCAAGGCCGTGACGCTCTGCCTGCCCAACCTCAAGGGCAAGCTCACCGGCATGAGCTTCCGCGTGCCCACGGCCGACGTGAGCTGCGTGGACCTGACCTTCAAGACCGCCAAGGCGACCAGCCTGAAGGCCATCAACGAGGCGATGAAGGCGGCATCGGAAGGCGCGATGGAGGGCGTGCTGGGCTACACCGAGGAGCCCGTGGTTTCGAGCGACTTCATCGGCGACCCGCACAGCAGCATCTACGACGCCGACGCGGGCATCGAGCTCAACGA
>JBITAB010000072.1:0-3611 GCA_044439825.1 Phycisphaerales bacterium JB064
CCGGCACGCTCACCACCGCCAGCACCACCCCCACCACCAGCGACACAATCACCACCCGCGGCGTGATGACGTGCGGGGGGCGTGGTGGCTTTGTTTGGTGGCTCGGGCCCACCAGAGACGGTAGCGGCAATGTGGAACCGGTGTGCGAAGCGGGAAAAGCCGGCTCGGTTCAGCTCGCCGCGTCGATGGCTTCCTGCAGCTTCTGGCGGATCTGGGCGCTGGTGACGCTCGTGCCGCGGATGTCGCCCAGCAGCTCGCCGGTGTCGGCGTCGATGAGGTAGACGACGCCCGTGGTGCGGCCGTTGGTCTCGGCCAGGCTTGTGAGGCCGGCTTCCTTGAGCGTGGCCTTGGCGGCGTCGCCGCTGCGATCGGTGTAGTCGGCATAGATCACACGCATGCTGTTGTAGGGCAGCGTCGTCATCGCCTCGTTGAAGCGCGGCTCGAGCGTCTTGCAGATGCCGCACCACTCGGCGGTCATCATCACGGCGACCACCTCGGCGCCATCGGCGGCGGCCTCGAGCTGGCGCTGGTCGCTACGGCTGAGGTTGGTGCTGCCGGTGGAAGCGCACGCGGCCAGGCCAGCGGCAATGGCGACGAGGCTGGCGGCGGCGATGGCACGAACGGGAAGGCGGGTGGGCATACCGATGGACATGAGTGGGTCTCCTGTAACACATCAAACATAACGACCACCCACGAGCACAACACGAACGGGCGGCGCGATCGGCAGGATACCAACCGCGCCGCCCGTGCTTGTCACGAGGCGTCAATCTTCACGAAGTATTCGCGCCCGGCGGCGCGTCTTCGTCCGGCGTCGCCTTGGCCTTCACGGGCCGCCCCGCACGCGCGAAGGCCTGCGCATACGCGCGGCCGACCTCGGCGAGTTCGACCTGACGAAGGTCGAGCGTGCGCACGGGGCGCTTGTCGCTGCCGTCCTCGCCTTCGACGGGCCGAGCCACGCCGATGGCGCGAACGACGACGAAGGGCAGGCTGACGGCCAGGACCTTCAGGGGCGCGCCCGCGCGGCCGCCGGCGTGCTGGTCGCCGTCGTCGTCCAGGTCGGGCAGGTCGATCACCCGCTCGCGCACGAGACGTTCGGCGGTGCGATCCACACGCCAATAGCCCTGGTGGCGGACCAGCACGCTGACGTACTGGCCAACGGCGATGTCTTCGGGCGCCAGGCGACGGCTCACGCCCTCGCGCTGGTGGACGCTCGAGTACGGCAGGGCCTCGGCCTTGCCACGGTGGTTTTGTTCGAAGTCAATGCTCATGGTGCACACTCCCGCCGTGCGCGTCGCCCACTGGCGGGCGCGCACGGCCACAACGAAACAACACATCTCATGGGTATGGGGAAAGGAGGAAACCGGGGGAAGGACTCAGCGCGGCGTGCGATCGACCAGCAGGTAGGCTGGCAGCACGTCCATGCCGACGCGCACGACCGCCGCGGGACTGAGCCCGTCGCCAGATCGTGATGTAAAGAGCGCCAGCATCGCACGGTTCCTTTGGGCCGCCCATAGAAAATGGCGGGGAGGAATCATCCCAAGCCGGGTGGGCAGGTCAAGTATTCCCCATGCCCACCCCCGCGCATCACCATCCCGACTTCCTCATCCTGGGCCTGGCCGGAGGCATCGGCAGCGGCAAGAGCGCGGTGGCGGCCATCCTGGGAGAACTCGGCTTCGTGGTCAGCGACTCGGACGCCGGGGCTCGCGCCGTGCTCGAACGGGCGGAGGTCGTCGCGGAGTTGGTCGAGGCGTTCGGCAAGGGTGTGCTCGATGGCGAGGGCCGGCCGGATCGTCGGGCCATCGCCGACGCGGTGTTCGGCGACGAGGCCAGACGGAAGCGGCTCGAATCGATCATCCACCCAAAGCTGCACGAGGAGCGAGCGGTGCTGGTGGAGGCGGCCCGGGCGAGGGGCGCCGCGGGCGTGGTCATCGACGCCCCGCTGCTGTTCGAGGCCGGCGTGGACAAGGAATGCGACGCGGTGATCTATGTCGACACGCCCGACGCCGAGCGGCTGCGCCGAGTGGTGCAGGGCCGCGGCTGGACGGCCCAGGAACTGGCCCGGCGCGAGTCGGCACAATTGCCGCTGGCCGAGAAGCGACGCAGGAGCGACGCCGTGGTGGTCAACGACGGTGATCTTGCGACCCTGCGCGAGCGCGTTGCTCTGGCCCTGGAAGCCATCCGAGGCGGTCGCGACGGGTAGAAATCAGGCGGTTTGCCCGGGGCGCGGGGCGGGGCTATGGTCTTGCCAGCCACGCGATTCGTGGCGGCCTTTCCCTTGCCAACCAGTGGCGGAACCTGCCCGAGCGAGCGACGCCGGGGGCTCCCTGCCATGCGGATTTTCCGGTTGGCGCCCTGCCGTGGGCTCTTATTCGATCGACATCCGCCCCGGCGCCCCGTCTGGCCATTCGGCCCGTTCACGGCTCCCATTCAGGCCCCCAAGCGACCCCGCGTGGGCCCCACACACGAACAGCCCGATTCCCTTACATAAGTTGCGAGGATCACATGGCGAAGACTCCGCCGGCCGAACAGCGTGAAGACCGCGAGGAACGCACTTCCACCGCTACCGCGGATGCCCCCGAGTCTGGCGGCCAGAGCGAGCAGCGGCGGCGGCCCCGTGAGGGCGGTTCTCGCGAGAGCGGGCCTCGTGACGGCGGCTCTCGGGACAGCCAGAGCCGGCGCGACAACGACCAGAGCGGCGGCCGCCGCAAGCGTCGCAAGCGCAAGGGCCCCGGCGGAGGCGGCTTCGACCACGGCCTGCCCAGCGACGACGAGCTCGAGCGCGAGGCGGCGGAGATCGAGAAGATCGTCGCCAAGGCCGACCCCAAGGCCCTGAAGGAGGCGCTGAGCATCAGCGACCTCCAGAAGATGGACCTCGACAAGCTCCGCAAGCTCGCCAAGAAGGATGGGCTCGAGGACTACGAGGGCCTGAACAAGCAGGACCTGATCTTCAAGCTCCTGAAAGTCCGCGCCGCCAGCCAGGGCCTGCTGGTGGGCGACGGCACGCTGGAGATCATGTCCGACGGCTTCGGCTTCCTGCGCAGCGCCGAGCAGAGCTATCTGCCCGGGCCGGACGACATCTACGTCAGCCCAAGCCAGATCCGTCGCTTCGGCCTGCGCAAGGGCATGGAAGTGCGCGGGCTGATCCGCCCGCCCCGCGAGAGCGAGCGATACTTCGCCCTGCTGCGTGTCGACGAGGTCAACGGCCGCGACCCGCAGAGCGCCCACAAGCTCAAGCCCTTCGAGGACCTCACCCCGCTGCACCCCGAGGAGCGGTTCATCCTCGAGACCGAGCCCAACGTGGTCGAGACTCGGATCATGGACCTGGTGGCCCCCATCGGCAAGGGCCAGCGCGCCCTGATCGTCGCCCCGCCGCGCACGGGCAAGACGGTCCTGATGCAGAAGATGACCCAGGCCATCACCAAGAACCACCCCAAGGTGAAGATCATCGTGCTGCTGGTCGACGAGCGGCCCGAGGAAGTCACCGACTTCCGCCGCAACACGGCGAGCGACGTCGAGGTCGTGGCCAGCACCTTCGACGAGCCGGCCAGCCGCCACGTGCAGGTGTGCGACATGGTCATCGAGAAGGCCAAGCGCATGGTCGAGTTCGGCGA
>JBITAB010000073.1:0-11840 GCA_044439825.1 Phycisphaerales bacterium JB064
AGCCAGGATCGGAGCCCGACACCGCCAGCATCCATCGACACCGCGAGCAAATGCCAGCGACCCGCCTCGAGCGGCGAGGCCAACTCTTGCCGGGCCCCACGGCCGAGGTGCTGCCCGGTTACATAGATGCCAGACGGGTCGGCGTGAACCTCCAGACGACCACCGATAGACAGGAGGCTGCTGTATTCTCGGACCCCTTCTGGCGCATAGACCCACACCATGAGCGACCATTGGCCGCTGTCGAGCGCATCGGGCAACGTCTCGGCCGCGATGACCAATCGGGCGTCCGACCTCGTGACCTCGACGCCGGCACGGGCAGAAAATACCAAACACAATACAATCAAAGCCACGTAGGCGTTGATCCGTGCGCATACTTTCGGCATTTCTCGCCCCTCCTCAGGCCCTCCAGGTAGAGCAGCCCAACTCCCACAACAATTTCTTTCAAGAATTGCTGGCGTGCAAGGAAAACGGGCGCATATTTCAGATGTCTTGTCTCTCTCCTCCTAAACACGGCGCCCGGTTGCTGCCGGACGTCGTGTTTTCTTTTGCGCCGTGATCAAACACACAGGCCCCCGGCTGCGACGCCAGGGGCCTTGTCTTGATTGGATTTTGATTGGTCGGGCTCAGCGGGCATGCTTCGGGTCGAAGGCGTCCTGCAGCGCATCGCTGAACACGTTGAAGGCCAGCACCAGGCCAAACATGAACGCCGTCGCCGCACCGATCTGCCAGAAGAACTGGTTGAGCACCTCGCTCTTGCTCTCGCTGATCATCACGCCCCAGCTCGGCTGGCCAACGACGCCGATGCCCAGGAAGCTGAGGATGACCTCGCTCTTGATGGCGCCGATGAAGATGAGCGAGAAGTTGATGAACACGAGGAAGAGCACGTTGGGGATCACGTGCTTGCGCATGATGTAGAAACGGCCCGCGCCGAGCGCCGTCGCGCTCTGCACGTAATCGAGCGAGCGGATCTTGAGCGCCTCGCCGCGGATCTGGCGGCACGGAGCGATCCAGAACGTCACGCCGAAGGCTACGTACATGGGGATGAGCGTCTGGCTCATCTTGACGCCATCGGTGAAGGGCACCGTGAGCTCGAGCGAGCCAAACACGAACGCGACGATGGTGAGCAGCACGATGTACGGCACGCTTGAAAGCGTCGAATACAGCCACACGATCGCGTGGTCGACCCAGCCGCCAAAGAAGCCGGCCGCAGCGCCGAGGAAGGCGCCGACGATCACCGCGATGATGGCCGAGACGAGCCCCACCTGCGTCGCGACGCGGATGGAGTACACCACGCGCCACATGATCGATCGGCCCTGCGAATCGGTGCCCAGCAGCAGGCGGGCGCGATACACGAACCCACCGAAGCCGTCGGGCATCGGCATGATCGCCAGCACGTCCTCGTCGAGCGCGTCGAGGGCCTCCTCGAGCGCGGCCTCGGCCTCGGGCAGCTTGCCGCTGAGCTCTTCGATCTCGGCCTCGAGTTCTTCGACTTCCTCGGGCGTGCTGGCCTCGGCCAGGTCATCCCGGGCGTACGCAAGGTCTTCGCGGATGATCTCCAGCTCGAGGTAGACGTCGTCGACTACGCTGAGCTGATCCATCGCCTCGTCGAGCAGCGACTGCACATGGTCGACCGATGCGTCGACGACCTCTCGCTCGGCGTCATGGATGGCCTCGAGCGCGACCTTCGGATCGTCGCGCTCGAGCGCCCGCTCGATGCGAGACAGGTAGTAGTCGACGTGCTCGAGGCGATCCTCGGGCGGCGCCTCATTGAAGAAGCCCGGCAGGCTGTCCGGCCCCACGCGCTGCAGCGAGGCCTGCAGCGAGAGCTCGCGCACCAGGAACGTGTCGGAGAGGTCCACGCCCATCTTGCCCGCGAGGGCCGCGGTGAGCTGCGTGCCGATGATGAGGGCGGCGATGCTGATGTAGACCGCGATGATGCACAGCGCCACCACGGCCGCCTTGTCGCGCACGAACGTACGGAACGCGCGCGAACGGCGGAAGGTGGAGATCCACCCCGTCTTCCCCTGGGCCAGTTCGGCCTCGATCTTGCGATCCAGCAGCGATCCGCTCAACGCAGCGCCCCTCTCACTTTGGTACTCACTTCAGGGTCACCCGTGGATCGACGATGGCGTAGAGCACGTCGGTGAGGATGTTGGTGATAATGAAGATGGCCGCCAGCAGGGCCGTGATGCCCTCGACGACCGGGAAGTCCTTGTTCGTGATGGCGTTGAAGAGCTGCTGGCCCATGCCCGGGATGCCGAAGTAGATCTCCACCAGCAGCGATCCCATGATGATGAAGGGCAGCGAGATCATGACGCGCGTGATGATCGGGATCAGCGCGTTGCGGAGCATGTGCTTGAACATCACCCGCCGGTTGCTCGCGCCCTTGGCGCGGGCCGTGCGGATGTAGTCCTTGTTGCACTCCTCGACCATCACCGCGCGGTAGAAGCGTGTGTCATACCCCATCGCCACGATCACGCCGATGATCACCGGCAGCAGACAGTAATAGGGCCACTTGCTCAGCGAGGCGGGAGCGGCGGCAAACCACGCGCCAAGCGTGCGGAAGAAGCCGGGATCTTCGACCCCCTTCTCCACGAGCGACGCCTGCACGCGCTCCCAGAGCGGGAGCACAGGCTCATACCCGAAGGTCGAGAAGATCTCGAGATCGAACGCCAGCCGTGGCCACTGCGCCCCGAAGTACTGCCCCACGATCACGTACACGAGGTAGCTGATGCTCATGCCGAGCACAGCCAGGAACATCACGCCGCGATCCAGCGGCTTGCCGCGGTTGAACGACGCGAGCAGGCCCAGGCTCGTCGAGATGATCGTGGTGAGGATGAGCACCGGCAGCGTGACCGAGAGGCTCGGCACGATCGAAGACGCGATGATCCCGCCCACGCTCTGGCTCTCGACCGACCAGCTACGCTGATCGAAGCTCAGCGTGACAATACGACCGAGCGCGTCGAAGTATTGGTTGTCCCACAGGCTGCGGACGAAACCGCCGAACGTCCATGGGTCGTCGACGATCTCGACGTTGGCCGCTTCGGCGTCGGCGATGAACGGCTCGGGCGTTTCGCCCTCTTGCACACGCACGGGCTGGATGCGGATGGCGTCGATCACCACGCCCTTGTTCGTGTCGTCGAGCACGCGCACGGTGAGCGGCTCGTTGCGTGTCAGGTCGATATTGCCCAGCGTGTGCCAGCCCCGGCCATCGATCTCGACGGAGCGGGCCGGCCGTGTCTGATCCATCGACACGGTGCGCAGCGCCACTTCGCCCTCGATCAGCCGCACCCACACGAGGCCGCTGCTGCCAAGTGACTGCGGGTTGCCTTCTGCATCGGGCTCGCTGGGCCAGGTGGCCTGCACGGTGTAGGTGCCCGGCTGCAGGTCGAAGGTCCACGCCACCCAGGCGCTGCCGTTGCCCGGCCCCTTGGCCAGGTAGTCTTCGCCGATGACGGGCGCGTCGGTGGTGCGCTGCGCCCACGTCCTGCCACCAAGCTGCCAGTCTCCCAGCAGCGGCTTGTCGAGCCCGAAGTCGGTGCGCTTCGCGGTGTACTGGTCGTACGTCGGATACTTGCCCAGATACGCCGTGACCGGATCGGTCAGGCGCAGCAGGATCATCAGGAAGAGGATCACCCCCATATAAACGGGGATGTTGTACAGGATGCGTCTGAGGACGTACGCCCACATGCCGATGCAGCCGCCTTTCCCGGCCCGCTACGAGGCCATTATCCAGCTTCGTTACCGGGTCTGGTCGGTGTCGAGATACTTGAACCACGACCAGAAGCGTTGCGTGGGCTTGGCGTTGTTCATGTTGTCGTTGATGAGGAAGTAGCGGTTGCGGGCCAGCGAACCGACATAGGGCACGTCGGCGATGACCATGTCACGCATCTCTTCGTACAGCGCGGTGCGCTCGGGCCCGGGCTCCATCAGGCGAGCCTGTTCGTACATCGTGTCATACTCTGGCCGGCTGTAATTGCCGTGGTTGCTGCCAGGCGAGGCATTTGGCGAATAGAACAGCGCCAGGTTGTTCTCGCCATCTGGGTAATCACTCGACCACGCGAAGCCGAAGAAGGGCAGCTCGCGACGGTTGACCTGGCCGATGAGATCGGGGAAGTCGAGCAGCACTTCCTCGACACGGATGCCGATGCGATCGAGCTGACGCTTCATCATCGCGGTCTGCCGCGCGTTGATATCGCTGCGGCTGGTCGCGAATCGGATGGGCGGCAAGCCCTCGCCGTTGGGGTAGCCAGCCTTGGCCAGATACTCCTTGGCAAGCTCGAGATTCGGGCCGCGATAGCTGGGGCTGGTGCTATGGCCTTCCGGGTGGCCATCGAGGCCGGGCGGGATGGGACCGTCGTACACCGTGCACAGGCCGGCGTAGAAGCTCTCGTTGATCTCGTTGAGATCCATCGCGAGGCTGATGGCTCGACGCAGGGCGACCTTCTCGGGGGTGTAGCCGCCCACGAGGTCGTCCTCCATGTTGAACGCGCGGAAGATGAAATCGAGCTGCGGCTCGACCACGTATTCCACGCCCTTGCGGACCAGGCCTCGGTCCATGCGCTTCGTGCGGGCGTTGAACGCCTTCTCGAAGAAGTCGAAGGGCAGCTCGATGTATCCCAGCTTGCCGTTCTCGAAGTCGAGCCACAGCGGGTTGTCTTCGACGTACATCGAGAACTCGAGGCGATCCACGAACGGGATGCGCTGGCCGCCGGGCTCGGCAAGGCCACGCGCCTTGTCCTCGCTCGACCAGCCCTCGCTGGGGTAGTAGGCCTCGCGATAGTTCGGGTTCTTGACGACCACCAACGACTGCTTGGGACGCCACTCGCGGAACACGAACGGCCCGGTGCCCACGGGGTTGGCCGAGAAGAGGTTCTGGCCGTTGGCGTTGTAGTGCTCCACCGCCTCGCGGGCGACGATGGAGGTCTGGAACATCTGGAGCACCCACATGAAGCGGTAGATCGGCTCCTTGAGCACGATCTCGAACTCGGTGTCGCTCAGCTTGCGGAAGCCCTCGACCGGTGCGTCGTAGTCGAAACTCGGCGCCTGGTCCTGGCGGGCTTTGTACTCGTCGAAGCCAACGATGGTGTCGGCCAGCAGCCACCAGTTCTTGCCATCGCTTGCACGCTGGTCGGCCAGACGCTTGAGCGAATAGAAGACGTCATCGCTCCTGACCTGCCGGCCCTTGCCCTCTGGGAAGCACGCGTTGTCGTGGAAGTACGCGTCCTCGCGGAGCTTGAACTTCCAGACCTTGCGGCCCTGCTCGTCGTCGTAGCTGGTGGGCATCTCGGCCAGCAGCAGCGGCTCGAGCTCATTGGGATTGGCATAGCTGGGCTGCAGCAGCGTCTCGTACACCTGCGAGCAGGCCATGTTGTCGTAGGTGGTCGAGCCCTCGGCCGGGTCGAGCGTGTTGGGGCCGACCGTGCGCATGGGCAGACGGAGCACCGTCTGCTGGGCGGGCGCCGTCGAGGCCAGCGACGCAACCGTCGCCAGGGCCGCAAGAGCCATCGCCAGAATTGTTCGAGTTCTGTTTGCAGTCACCGCTGGCCTCCTTGTCGGTCGGGCCCATCCATATCAACGAATCGCGTCTTCTCTCGAAGATGCAGGGTACCGGCCTGGCCCGTCCGCGCCAACTTCAACGTCCGCAAACAGGATCGGGGCCGCCCCGTGTCAACAATACCGCCAAGAGAGGGCCTGGGCACCACCGAGCAGGTCTCGGCAAGCCCGGGCAGCAACGCGAGTTGGCCCCGTCGATGGTCGATAACGGGTGAGGACCAACCCCGGGAGGTAGCAGTGAAGGGCGTGATCTTGGCTGGCGGACTGGGCACTCGGCTGCGGCCGCTCACACTTGTTACGAACAAACACCTATTGCCGGTCTTCGACCGGCCGATGATCTACTACCCCATCCAATGCCTGCTCAACGCGGGCATCACCGAGATCCTGATCGTCACGGGCGGCGAGCACGCGGGCGACTTCCTCAAGCTGCTTAAGAACGGCCACGACCTGGGCGTCAAGCGCCTGGCCTACGCCTATCAGGAGGGCGAGGGCGGCATCGCCGACGCGCTCCGGCTGGCCAAGGACTTCGCCGACGGCGAGAAGATCTGCGTCGTGCTGGGCGACAACATCATCGAGGGCAACATCAAGAAGGCCGCCGGCGACTTCTTCACCCAGAAGAGCGGCGCCAAGCTGCTGCTCAAGACCGTCGACGATCCCGAGCGTTTCGGCGTCGTCCGCTTCGAGGGCGAGGGCGCCGACCAGCGCGTGGCCGAGATCATCGAGAAGCCCAGCGACCCGCCCAGCAACAGCGCCGTCACGGGCATCTACTTCTACGACGCCGACGTCTTCGAGATGTGCGACGGCCTGGAGCCCAGCGCCCGAGGCGAGCTCGAGATCACCGACGTCAACAACTTCTACCTCAAGCGCGGAGACCTGACCTACGAGACGCTCGATGGCTGGTGGACCGACGCGGGCACCTTCGAGAGCCTGCACCGCGCGTCCAACCTCGTGCGTGAGGGCGGCGCCAACCACGTGCGCATGCCCGCCCAACAACCCGCTGGAGCCAAGGCATGAGCAGCATCACTACCGACATGCCCACGGCCGCCCAGGCCCGCAAGCCCGAGCCCATCCGCAGCGTGCAGCTCTCGCCGGCCGAGGCCTTCGAGATGGCCAAGGAAGAGCTCGAGCCGCTGCTGATCCCCGCGTCGATCTTCGCCGACGATCGCGGCTGGTCGGTGATGAACCTGATGCAGGGCGTGCTGGGGCCGGCCGGACAGATCAACTACTCGGTGATGTACCCCAGCGTCATCAAGGCCTGGCACCGCCACACCAAGCAGACCGACTTCTGGCTGTGCATCAACGGCCACGTCAAGACCGGCGTCTTCCGCGAGAGTGATGGCCGCCGATGGATGGCCATCGTCGGCGAGCGTCGCCCGGGCGTTGTGATCATCCCCCCACCGCTGTGGCACGGCTGCGCGACTGTCGGCCACGAGCCCGCCGGCCTGCTCTACTACGTCACACACCAATACGACCCCAAGGAGCCCGACGAGTTCCGCATGGGCCACGATGCGGTCGAGCAATTCCCCTGGGGCGTGCAGCACGGATGAGCGAACTCGCCGGCAAGACGGTCCACGTGCTCGGCGGAACTGGAATGCTCGGCCGAGCGCTGCTGGCTGAGCTGACCAGCCGCGGCGTGCCGTACACCGCGCTGTCGCGTGACGACATCGATCTGTCCAAGCCCAACACCATCGCAAGCATGCAGCCGTGCGACGTGCTGTTCAACTGCGCCGCCTGGACCGACGTCGATGGCGCGGAGAAGCATGAGGACCTGGCCACGCAGATTAACGGCCATGCCATCGGCCAGATCCTCAGCACAGGCAAAGCCGGCCTGCTTGTCACCTTCGGCACCGACTACGTCTTCGACGGCGCCGGCACGAAGCCCTACACGGTGAGCCACGCGCGATCACCCGTAAACGCCTACGGCCGCTCTAAGGCCGTCGGCGAACAGGCAATGGAAGCAGCCGAGCAGCACCGCTGGCTGCACGTCCGCACGAGCTGGCTGTATGCCCCATGGGGCAAGAACTTCGTGCTCACCATGCGCAAGCTGCTGCAGGAACGAGACAGCCTGCGTGTGGTGAACGACCAACGCGGCCGGCCGACGTCGGCCGAGCATCTCGCGCGCCTCACGCTCGGGTTGATCGACCATCGTGCACGCGGTCATTGGCACGGCACCGACGGCGGCGCCTGCACTTGGTACGACTTCACCTGCGAGATCAAGCGGCTCATCGACGCACGATCCGAAGTCGAGCCGTGCGCGAGCGTCGAGTATGCAAGGCCCGCCAAACGCCCGGCCTATAGCGTGCTGGACATCAACGAGACCGAGGCCGAACTCGGGCCCATGCCCCAGTGGAAGGACAACCTGGCCGACGTGCTGCGTCGCGTGCCGGAAGGGATCACAAATGCCTGAGAATCGAGCATTCAAGCACCTCCTGGTCACCGGCGGCTGCGGCTTCATCGGCTCCAACTTCGTGCGCTCGGTGCTCGAGTGGCGGCCCGACGTGCGCATCACCAACCTCGACGTGCTGACCTACTCGGGCAATCTCGAGAACCTCACCTCCATCGAGGGCCACCCCAACTACACCTTCGTCAAGGGCGACATCGCCGACGGCGACCTGGTGCGTTCGCTGGTGGCCGATTGCGACGCGGTGGTGAACTTCGCTGCCGAGAGCCACGTCGATCGCTCCATCCAGGACGCCGCGCCGTTCATCACCAGCAACGTGCTGGGCACGCAGGTGCTGCTGCAGGCCTGCCGCAATACCTGGAAGAACGAGGGCAAGGCCGGCCGATTCCTGCAGGTGGGCACCGACGAGGTCTACGGCTCGCTGCCGCTCGAACAACCCGAGCTGCTGTTTACCGAGGAGACGCCGCTCGATCCCTCGAGCCCCTACAGCGCGAGCAAGGCCGCGGCCGACATGCTCGCGATGGCCTTCCAGCGCACCTTCGGCATGGATGTGCTCGTCACGCGGTGCAGCAACAACTACGGGCCCTACCAGTTCCCCGAGAAGGTCATCCCCCTGTTCGTGACCAACCTCATGCAGGGCGAGCAGGTGCCGCTGTATGGCGATGGCAAGAACGTGCGTGACTGGCTGCACGTCGTCGACCACTGCGAGGCGATCCTCGCGGTGCTCGAGGGCGGCCGCGCGGGCGAGGTCTACAACATCGGCGGCAACAACGAGCGCAGCAACCTCGAGCTGACGCACGCCATCCTCGACATCATGGGCATGGGCAAGGAGATGATCCGCCCCGTGGCCGACCGCCTGGGCCACGACCGCCGCTACGCCATCGACGCCAGCAAGATGAAGGCCGAGCTCGGCTGGCAGCCCACGCGCAGCGCCTGGCCCAAGGGCCTCGAAGACACCATCCAGTGGTATCAGGACAACGCCCAGTGGTGGCAGCGCGTGCGCAGCGGGGCCTACCGCGATTACTACGAGAAGATGTACGGCGCCGCCTCGACCTGAGGCCGGGAGCGTTTAGCCCTTCTCAGCCCGCCGCCGCTTGAGCTCGGCGTCGATGAACTTGTCGATCTTGCCGTTGAGCACGTCGGTGGGGTTGCCCTCGACGTTCGTGCGGTGGTCCTTCACGCGGTTGTCGTAGAGCACATAGCTGCGGATCTGCGTGCCCCAGCCGCGGTTGAGGTCTCCGCCGGCGGCCGCCTTGATCTCGGCGCTGCGCTTCTCTTCTTCCATCTGCTCGAGCTTGGCCTGCAGCAGCGTCAGGGCCTGGGCCTTGTTCTGCGGCTGGTCGCGGTGGCTTGATGCCACGTACATCAGCCCGGTTGGCTTGTGGACGATTCGGCAGGCACTGGCCACCTTGTTGACGTTCTGCCCGCCCGGCCCGCTCGACCGCGCGAAGAACGTGATCTCCAGGTCCTTCTCGGGGATCTGCACGTCCATGTCCTCGAACTCGGGCGTGACATCGACAGTGGCGAAGCTGGTCTGCCGCTTGCCCTGAGCGTTGAAGGGGCTCACGCGTGCGAGGCGGTGCGTGCCACGCTCGCAGTTGAGGTAGCCAAAGGCGTACGGCCCCTTGACGTGCAGGGTGATGTGGTCGATGCCGGTCTCGACGCCGAAGCCCTTGGAGACCTCCTCGATCTTCCAGCCCATGTTCTCGAGGTAGTAGAGATACATGCGGAAGAGCATCTCGGCCCAGTCGTTGGCCTCGGTGCCGCCGTCGCCGGCGTGGATGGTGAAGTAGCAGTTGCGGTGGTCGTGCTTGCCGCTCAGCAGGCTCTGCAGCTCGACCTTGTCCATCTTCGTTTCGAGCTCGAAGAGGGCCTCGTCGGCCTCGGCCAGCAGGTCCTTGTCGTCGCCCTCGCGGGCCATCTCGTAGGCCACCTGGGCGTCCTCGAAGGCCCCGATCACCTTATCGAGGGGCGCAATCTGGGCCTTGATGAGCTTGAGCTCGCCCACCACCTTCTTGGCTTGGTCGGGGTCGTCCCAGAAGTCGGTCTTGCCCATCTCCTCTTCGAGCTGGGCCAGCTTCTCGTGCTTGCTGTCGTAGTTAAAGAGAGTCGCGGATGGTCAAGATCCGCGCCTCAAGGTCATCGATGACCGGCTGGTGGGCGTCGTAGTGCATGGTGTGCCGTCCTGGGATAATCACGTGTCCGGACCACGTGTCTGTTTGGGTGAGGGGGATGGTAGCGGCCCGGGAAGAAAAATCAGGCCAGATCGCGCCGCGCGGGGGCCCGGGCTTCGTTCATCCCTGTGGGGAGAGAGAGTCCCGAACCGAAGCCGAAGGAGAATGACATGCGACGATTTGCACTCTTAGCCACTTCCGCCCTCATCATCACCATGCTGACACCGCCGACGCTCGCTCAGCAGGCCCCGCCGGAGCGCCAGCGGACGATACTCCGCGAGCAGGGCGAACAGCCGCACCTCATCACGATCGACTTCAAGGGCGGCACGCTCGAGGACATGGTCGCCGCTCTCAAGGCAGCATCGCCCGACCGTCCGGTCAACATCCTCTACAGCGTCGAGGCCGCCAACATCCCGGTGCCGCCATTCGAGGTGTCCAGCGCCGACTTGCGGTCGACACTGCAGAGCCTGGCGTACACGTCTGCCGGAAGTCCTACGACCCTGAGCGCCGGTCGCACGGTTCGCTGG
The DNA here is from genome assembly GCA_044439825.1 of Phycisphaerales bacterium JB064. Classification (GTDB taxonomy): domain Bacteria; phylum Planctomycetota; class Phycisphaerae; order Phycisphaerales; family UBA1924; genus JAHCJI01. The sequence goes on from JBITAB010000073.1 coordinate 10,659, forward strand.
GACATCAACTCGGTAGGTGATGGCGTCTACGCCGTCACTCTCGACAACTCGCCACAGTATATCTCGACACCCCGCGGCCAGATGCTTGTGGGCCAGTCCGACCGCTCCACCGCTGTCCACTCCATTGCCGAGCTCATCGCTGGTCCGGGCGCATTGTCCGCCGACGATGTGCTGAGCGCCCTCCAGGCCGCCCTGGCGATGGAAGAGGGCGACGAGGTCAAGCTCGCGTATCACGAGGGAACGGGGCTGGTGTTCGCCCGGGTGACCAGAGAGCAGGCCGGGGTGATTGAAAGTACGATCCTGAACTTGCGTGTTTCGCGGGAGTCTCGCCAGGAACGCGAACTGCGTGATCCCTTGCAAAGCACGCTCGAATTCGTGGGCGCTACAGACGTCAATGACCTGATTGCGAAGGTCAACCGCGCTGACAACCTTCGCAACCAAGTGCTCCAGTTACAAAGAATCAACGCCGACCAGCAGAATCGGATCATCGAACTCCAGAACCAGGTTGCCGAGCTTAAGAACTTCATTACGGCCCTCGAATCCAAGCTCAAGGACAACTAGAGCCGAACTTCAGTGCCCGATACGGCCCCGCAAGACCAACTCGATGGCCCGGACGCATCGCTCCCCGACGCCCGGGCCATCGACGTGCGCGCTCTGACCGCACACTTCGCTCGGGGAGACCAGGACGCCTTCGCCGTGTTCTACGAACGCACATTCGACGACGCGCTGGCCGACGCCAAGAGGCTCACCGGCAGGGACGAGGCCTTCTGCCTCGACGCCGTGCAGGACGCCTACCTCCGCGCCGCGAACAAGCTGCCGACCATGGATTCCTGGCCGGCCTGCCGCGCGTGGCTCCGCACGGCCATCGCCAGCAGCGCCATCGACCGCATCCGATCCGATACCGCACGGACACGCCGCGAATCGGCCATCCACCAAGCCACGGCAGTGGCACCCGATCACGACCACGAGCTTTCCGCCCTGCTCGCACGATGCGAGCAGCACCTGGACGACCGGCAGTGGCACGCCCTGCGCCTGCACATCGGGCACGGCTTGCCGCTCTCGGCCGTCGGCAGGGCCATGAGCCTCAGCCGCCACGCCGTGCACGGCCTCGTGCGCCGCGGGCTTGCGACGCTCTCGGCCAGCGCATCTCCGCAGAAGGGAGACACCCATGAGTAGCTCCGC
>JBITAB010000073.1:11940-13124 GCA_044439825.1 Phycisphaerales bacterium JB064
CGTAAGGAGCACATCCTCCGCCTCGGCCAGCACGCCGTCGAGCGTCGCGGCCAGCGTCGCCGCGCCAGACAACACGCGCTGCTGACAATCCTGCTGACCGCGGGCGTCACCGTGCTCGCGATCACCCTTGCGCCCAAGCCGATCGCCCCCTCCTCGCCAACACCGATCGCGGACGCAACGCCAAGTCCGTCAATCATCCGCGTCGCGACCACCGCGGGCCTTGCCAGCACGCTGGCCATCTCCAATACACCCACCATCGCACACATCGCCCCCGACACCTCACGCATCGCACGCGTCGGCACCCCAAGCACACCCACCGAGCGCCTCACCGACCTGGAAGCCCTCGCCCTGCTGAGGGAGGCCGGCACGCCCGCGGGCATGATCACGATCGAGGGCCACACGACGCTCGTGTACCACGATCAAGCCAAACAGGATGGCCCCAGCAGCCAGGCCGGGCCCGCCCCCACGACCAGCCTCCTCGCCGCGTTGCCCATCGGCCGGCCATACCGTCCCATGTGATCGACGCGTTCGCCAATCTGCTGGCCCAGGCCCAACCCTCCAGCCCGCTGGCCCGCGGCTGGTTCACGCTGCTCGGCCTCACGCTGGGCGCCATCGTGCTGATCGTCGGGCTGCTGGTGCTCGCCAGCATGCGTCGCTCCCGCCGCGGATCCGCACCCACCCAGACGCCCCACGTCGACGCCTGGGCCGAGAGCGGCAAGCGCGCCAAGCCCGAGCCCAGCGCCACAGACGTGCTGGGCGACCGCAACGACTGGGACTGGGACGGCAAGGATGACTGAACCCGCACGCAAGCCCGTCGCCCTTGTTACCGGCGGGGCCAAGCGCGTCGGCGCCGCCATCGCCACCGAGTTCGCCTCGCGCGGGCTCGACCTCATCATCACCTACAACACGAGCAGCGATGAGGCCGACGCGCTCGCGACCAAGCTGCACGCCGAGCATGGCACGCGCGTCACCACCATCGCCTGCGACCTGAAGGACCCAGACGCTGCCGCCCACGCGTGCGCACAAGCCGCCGACCGCACCGGCCGGCTCGACGTGCTCGTCCACAACGCATCGGCCTACTTCCCAACTCCGTTGGGGGCCATGGGCACAACGGCAGGCGGCGCATGGAACGACATCCGCGACCTCTACGCCATCAACGCCGCCAGCCCGCTGCTCATCACCGC
>JBITAB010000073.1:13224-15691 GCA_044439825.1 Phycisphaerales bacterium JB064
ATCGATGAGGCCCAGTTCGCCGGCTGGGCACGCCAGGCCAGCCAACTGCCCGGAGACAAGCTGTGAGCGCCAGCGAGGCCAGGAAAACCGCAAAGGAAGTCGACGCCATCCTCGCCGCAACGGGCGACTGGCGTGGCGACTCCCTCCAGCGGGCCCGCGAACTCATCCTTGCGGCCGATCCCGACATCATCGAGACGATCAAGTGGCGCAAACCGTCGAACCCCGCGGGCGTGCCCACCTACGAGTGCAACGGCATCATCTGCACGCTTGGGGCCTTCAAGAACAAGGCCAAGATTACCTTCGGCAAGGGCGCCCTGCTGGAAGATCCCAAGGGCCTCTTCAACGCCAGCCTGGGCGGCAAGGCGATGCGCGCCATCGACCTGAGCGAGGGCGACTCGCTCGATACCAAGGCATTCAAGTCACTCGTGCGCGAGGCTGTGAAGTTGAACTCTGAGTGAGGCGATCGCAGACGGTTTCCACGATCCTTCTGGTGAAGCCTCACGCCAGCCTGATCAGCGTCCGCCGCTCGTCGTCGCTCAGCACGGCCTGCATGTCGGCCAGCCAGCGGCGGGCGTCCGTGGTATAGCCCGCAGTGGGCTTGACCTCGGGGCATCGCGTCGCCCAGTAGGCGTTAAATCGCTCCATCGTCAGCTCGCGCACCAGCTTGGCCTGCATCGACGCCAGAGCAACGGGCAAGTGCTCGTCCTCGGCCTTGGCCTGCACGCGGATGCGCGCGTTGGGCAGATCGGCAAACTCGTACGTGCTCGCCTCGGCCGCCTCGGCCAGGGTCTTCAGCGGCCGACCGAAGACTCGGCTCAGCTCGGCCTCGTAGCGCGTGCGCCCGCCCTGGCGATCGAGCACGATGCGCGTATGAACATCACCGTGCTCGTCCCTGGTGTTCTCGATCAACGCGAGGATCGCCGGCGCGTGCTCGGCGATGGCCGCCAGCGTGGTGTTCGCCTTGCTCCGCCCGCCCGTAAGCTGGGCGTTGAAGCGCACCTCGTCGGTGCGGGCCACGCGCAGCAACTCGCACGACACGCCCGAAGCGGCCATCGCCCGGCCCAGCACGTTGGCGGCGATCATCGCCTCGGCGCCGCCGCAGTGCCCGGGGCACGGCAGGGGCTCGCCGCCGTACCAGTCCAGGTCACACGGCGCGACACCAAGCGCATCGAAGAACTCGGCATCGGTCGTGGGCGCCTCGCCCGTGATCGAGTGCACGAAGGCCAGCACGCTGCGCTCGGCCTCGGCCAGGCGGCCCTTGCCCTGGGCCAGCGGCTTGCACAGCCGCTTGCTGTCGCCCACCGCCAGCCGCTTGTGCTTGTCGCGGGGCGATCGGCACACCGCCTTCTCGAGGTGCTTCCAGAGGTCGGGCACACCGTCGGCGGGCTGCCATCGGCTGAGGCGAAACCCGGCCACGCCCACGCACAGCGGGCCCAGCATTGGCCCGTAGCCCGCCTCGTCGATGCCGATGTACAGGAGCACCCGGCATCGTTGCCGCTACCCCCACCGCCGGGCAAGGGGCGGCAAGCCACCGACCCTGTCGCTTATGGGCAACGTACACTTCACCGATGCAACCCCGACGCCCAACAAAGCCCATCTTCGTCGGCAACGACCGCACCGGCATCGTCCAGGTCGGCGGCGGCCTCGACGGCTCGCCTGTGGCCCCGGTCAGCGTCCAGACCATGACCGCCGGCTACACGCACGACGTCGATCGCTGCGTCGCGGAGATCCACAAGCTCCAGTCTGCCGGGGCCGACATCGTCCGCGTGGCCGTGCCCGAAAAGAAGGACACCGAGGCCCTCAAGGAGATCCTCCAGCAGACCACGGTGCCGATCGTCGCCGACGTGCACTTCCACTTCAAGCGGGCCCTCGAGGCCGTCGAGGCGGGCGTGCACAAGATCAGGCTCAACCCCGGCAACATCAACGACCGCGAGCAGGTGATCGAGGTCATCAAGGCGTGCAAGGACGCGAAACTCCCCATCCGCGTGGGCGTCAACGAGGGCTCGATCATCGAGCGGCGCGACAAGCAGAAGCGTGCGAAGGAACTGGGCGCCTTCTTCAGCGACCACAAGCACGGCTACATGCTGGCCATCATGATCGCCAAGCTCGAGGAATACCTCGACATCTTCTACGAGCAGGACTTCCACGACGTCGCCATCAGCGCCAAGAGCATGGACGCGACGATGGTGATCGACGCCTACACCGAGATCAGTAAACGCTTCGACCACCCGCTGCACCTCGGCGTGACTCACGCGGGGCCAAAGGAGACCGGCTGCATCCGCTCGGTCGTCGCGCTTGGCACCCTGATGGCCACCGGCATCGGCGACACCATTCGCATCAGCTACGCCAACGACCCCATCTATGAGGTCGAGGACGGGCTGGAACTACTCTACTCCCTGGGCCTGCGCGAGCGCATCGGGGCCGAGCTCATCGCCTGCCCCACGTGCGGCCGCATCCAGGTCGACCT
>JBITAB010000074.1:0-12046 GCA_044439825.1 Phycisphaerales bacterium JB064
TGCTCTTGGCGTAGCCGTAGCCCACCTTGCCCTGGCGATCGCCCACGACCACCAGCGCGCCAAAGCTGAAGCGCCGGCCACCCTTCACCGTCGCTGCGGTGCGATAGATGTTGACCGTGGTCGATTCGATCTGCCCGGCTTCGTCGATCATCTCAGGCATCAGCGCCCTCGTTTCCCTTGCTGCGACGGACCGTTGCCATCTTGGCAAGGCCCGGAATGCGTCAGAACTTCAACCCGCCCTCGCGGGCCGCGTCGGCCAGCGCCTGTACACGACCGTGGTAGCGGAACCCGCCACGATCGAACACCACCTTCTCGATGCCCTTGGCCTTGGCGCGCTCGGCGATGAGCTTGCCCACGGCCTTGGCGGCCTCGACGTTGCCCGAAGCCTCGCCCGAGAAGCCCTTGTCCATGGTCGAGGCGGCACAGATCGTCGTGCCGTCCAGGTCGTTGACGACCTGGACGTAGACGTGCCGCAGCGACCGGTAGATGCTCAGACGCGGGATCTCGCCCGTGCCTGAGACGCGCTTGCGGATGCCGATGCGGCGGCGGGTCCGGCGAGTTTGCTTGGCTTTCTGCCTGTCCATTGCGTCAGAACCTCAAAATACCAGACCAACGTCTGTGCGAACTCTCCAAACACGCCGGAGAGAACACCCCGGGCCAACCATCCGGCATCACGAGCCGGCGGTCTTGCCTTCCTTGCGGATGATCTGCTCGCCGGCGTACTTGATGCCCTTGCCATTGTACGGCTCGGGCTTGCGCGTCGCGCGAACTTCGGCGGCGAACTGGCCCACGACCTGCTTGTCGTAGCCGGTGACCGTCACCGTCTGCTTCTCGACCTTCACGTCCACACCCTGGGGGATGGGCTTGAAGATGGGGTTGGCAAACCCGACGACCAGCTTCAGGCGGTTGCCATCGACGGTCGCGGTGTAGCCCACGCCTTGCACCTCGAGCACCTTGGTGTAGCCCTGGCTCACGCCGCGGATGTTGTTCTCCACGATCGAGCGGGTGGTGCCCCACAGGCTCTTGGCCTGGCGGTCGCCTTCCTTGCCCTCGGGCACGGTGAAGGACAGGGTCTGGGCGCCCTCGTCCCAACCGACGCTCACCATGGGGTGGGCCACGTGGGTCAGCGAGCCCTTGGAGCCCTCGACGCGGACGGACTGGCCGTCGACGCCGACCTTGACGCCCTTGGGCACGGAGATGGGCTTCTTGCCGATGCGTGACATTCGAATCAACCTCCTCGGCCGGCCAGGTCGCTGGCCGCCGCTACTGCCCTTTGGCTTACTGCACCACCGCCAGCAACTCGCCGCCCACGCGTTCGGTGCGGCACTTGCGATCGCTCATCACGCCACGGCTGGTGGACACCACGGCGATGCCCATGCCCTGCAACGGACGGGGCAGGTCGTCCACGCTGCTGTACACGCGGCGGCCCGGCTTGCTGACGCGCGTCACCGACGCGATCAGGGGCTCGCCGGCGGTGCCATAGCGCAGCGACACGCGGATGATGCCTTGTCGGCCGTCTTCGACGACCTCGAAGCCCTCGACGTATCCCTCGTCCTGGAGGACCTGGGCGACGCCGCGGCACACCTTGCTGTTGAGGCAGTCCACCTTGCGGGCGCGGTTGCGCAGCCCGTTGCGGATCCGCGTGAGCATGTCCGAGATCGGATCGTTGACCGACATCGTTTCCGAAGACCTCCTGCCAAGACCCGTAGGTCGCTGGCCTAACTGCCCGCTGCCGCCCGCCCATTCGAGGCACGGCGCGTCCGCCCAAAGTCTGCCCAGAGTCCGCCCGGCGTGGGCTCGCTCAATAAACCGCCCTTTACCAGCTCGCCTTGCGCATGCCGGGGATCTTGCCCTCGTGGGCCAGCTTCCTCAGCATGATGCGGCTGATGCGGAACTTGCGATACACCCCGCGGGCCCGGCCCGTCAGCTCGCACCGGCGAACCTGCCGGGTGGAAAACTTGGGTGTCCGGTTGCTCTTTGCTACCTGTGCCTTGGTCGCCATACGTCTGCTTCACTCCCGGCGGCCCTGCATTTGGCCGCCCTGGTGGTTGTCTCGATCAGCTCGCCTTCTTCTTCGGAGCCACGGGCTTGCGGAAGGGCATGCCCAGCGACTCGAGCACGGCTCGGCTCATCGCCTTGTCGCTGTTGCGGAACACGAAGTTGATGTTCATGCCGTGCGTGAAGGTCACGTTGGCCATGTTGATCTCGGGGAACACGCCCTGCTCGTTGAGGCCGATGGAGTAGTTGCCCGCCTTGTCGAAGGCCGTCTCGGACAGGCCGCGGAAGTCCTTGATACGGGGCGTGGCCAGGTTGATGAAGCGGTCGAGGAAGTCCCACATCCGCTCGCCACGCAGGGTGACCATGGCGGCCGTCTCCATGCCCTCGCGGACCTTGAAGTTCGACACGCTCTTCTTGGCCTTGACCACCACGGGCTTCTGGCCGGTGATCTGCGTCAGCGTGTCGAGCACGGTGGCGCGGATGTTGGGCGGAAGCTTGGGGCCGTCCAGGAAGCGCCCCATGTTGACGTTCAGCACGATGCGATCGAGCACCGGCATGGCCATCGGGTTGCTCACGCCGAACTGCTTGGTCACCTCGGCCCGCGCCTCGTTCAAGAAGCGCTCCTGGAGGCGCGGCTTGCCCTCACGAGGAGCCGCGGCCGCCTGGATGGCGGGGTCGTCCTTACTGGGCTTGTTCTTGGCCATCGGGTCTGTCCTTCACTCGAAACGAATCGGCCTTGCGGGCTACCTGGCTGCTCTGAACGTCTCTACACAGACTGCGAAACTTACAGTGTGTCCTTGGTTGCGGTCTCGCCACCCTTGCGACGGGCTACCACCGACAGCACCTTGCCGCCCTTGACGGCCACGCGCTGCTTGTTGCCGTCCTTGTCGGTCGTGAACCGGACGCGGCTGGGCTTGCCATCGACCACGGGGCTCACGTTGGACATGTGGAAGGGGGCTTCCTTGGTCACGCGGCCGCCCTCGGGGTTCACGCGGGTGGGCTTGACGTTGCGGGTGCGAAGGTTCAGGCCCTTCACGTACACGCGGTCGTTGGCCACGTCCACACGCATCACCTCGCCCGTGCGGCCCTTGTGGTCGCCGGCGGTCACGATCACGTTGTCGCCCTTGCGGATATGCCGAGCCATCACACCACCTCCGGAGCGAGCGAGACGATCTTCATGTAGTTCTTCTCGCGCAGCTCGCGGGCGACGGGCCCGAAGATGCGCGTGCCGCGGGGGTTGCCGTCGGCATTGATGAGGACGACAGCGTTGCTGTCGAACTTCACGTACGAGCCATCGGCGCGACGCGTGTTCCGGGCCGTGCGAACGACCACGGCCTTGGACATATCGCCGGGCTTGATGTCGGCGCCGGGCAGGGCCTTCTTGACCGAGATCAGCACGCGGTCGCCCACGCCGGCGGCCGGGCGGGTGTTGTTCCCGCTGGCGCTGGTCCGCCCGTACACACGGATCACGTAGGCCACCTTGGCCCCCGAGTTATCCGCGACTTCGCATCGAGATTCTTGCTGAAGCATGGCTTGCTACTTCTTCCTGTCTGCCCCGCCAGCGTGCGCTGGGCGTGCGTGTGTGCCCAGGCGACTCAGTCGGCCTGGCGGTGCTCCATGATGCGCGACAGCGTCCACGTCTTGGTCTTGCTCATCGGCCGGCACGGCACGACCTCGACGCGATCGCCAACCTTGGCCTCGTTCTTCTCGTCGTGGGCGTGCAGCACGGTCCGGCGGCGGACGTACTTGCCGTACTTGGGGTGACGCGCCACGTACGCGACGACGACCTTGATGGTCTTGTCGCGGCCGGCGGTGGCCACCTCGCCCACGCGGGCGCCCTTGGCCTTCTGGCTCGTCTCGGTCGTGCTGGCGGTGTTGTCGCTCATACGCTCACGTTCTCTTCTTGGGTCGTGCCGAATCCCGTAAACCGAATCCGCTGTGAAACCTGTTTAGCTCGCCCTCTTAGCTCGCTTTGGCCTTGAGCCTGGACGAACGCTCGGTCATCAGGCGGGCGATGTCCTTGCGGGTCTTGGAAAACTCGCTGTTGTCCTCGACCTTCTCGGTGGCCGCCTGCACACGAAGCTGGAACAGGCGCTTGCGCAGGCGGACCAGTTCCGCCTGGATCTCGTTGTTGTCGAGCTTGCGAACCTCTTGCCCGGTCATGAAGCCTTCTCCAGTTCAGTGCCCTGCCGGGCCCGCGAAATCCTGATCACTCGACTCAACTCGATCCTGCAAACCCAACCGATGCCTCAGCCCACCGTCGTGCGACGCTTGACGAATCGGCAGCGGATGGGCATCTTCATGGCCATGCGCTTCATCGCCTCGCGGGCCATCTCTTCCGAGACGCCGCCGAGCTCGAACAGCACCGTGCCAGGACGCACGCGAGCCGCCCAGTAGTCCACGTCGGCCTTGCCCTTACCCATGCGCTGCTCGAGGGGCTTCTTGCTCACCGGCTTGTCGGGGAACACGCGGATGAACAGCTTGCCCTGACGCTTGAGGTAGTGCGTCGAAGCGATGCGGCCGGCCTCGATCTGGTTGCTCTTGAGCCAGCAACCCTCCAACGCCTGCAGGCCGTAGTCGCCGAACGCGACGTAGTTGCCCTTGGTCGCCTTGCGATCGCGGACGCGGCGGAACTCCTTGCGGAACTTCACTCGCTTGGGGATCTTGTACGGTGGCATCGATGAAACCTTTCCTCACGGCCGCCCACACCTCGGGGCCGGCCGATATGCACGTCTACTTACCTGCGACCCCTGCTGCGGACACGAGCGCCGGCGGCCTTGGAGGTGGTCTCCTCGTCCTGGGCCTCGTACTCGCCCTTGTAGATCCACACCTTGACGCCGATGCGGCCGGCGGTGGTGCGGGCCTCCTCGAAGCCGTAGTCGATGTTGGCCTGCAGCGTCGACAGCGGCAGCGAGCCCAGGCGGGTGTCCAGCGTCCGGCTCATCTCGGCGCCGCCCAGGCGGCCGGAGATCTGGATCTTCACGCCCTTGGCGCCGTTCTGCATCACGCTCTCGGCACGCATCTTGACGACGCGGCGGAAGCTGCTGCGGCGGCCGAGCTGCTCGGCCACGTTGGCGGCCACGAGCTGAGCGCTCAGGTCGGGGTTCTTGATCTCCAGGATCTTGATGGAGACCTTGCGGCCGGTCATCAGCTGGAGCTCTTCGGTCATCCGCTCGACTTCGGCGCCCTTGGGGCCGATCACCACGCCCGGGCGAGCCGTGCGGACGAGCACCACGAGCTCTTCACGCGTGCGCTCGATGTCGACGCTGGCGACGGCGGCGTGCGGGCGGCCCGGGTTGCGGTTGAGCCGCTTGTCCAGGTACTCGCGGATCTTCTGGTCCTCGACCAGGAGCTCGCCGTAGATGGCCTTGGGCGCGTACCACCGGCTGCGGTGCGCCTCGGTGACGCCGAGCCTGAAGCCGAAGGGGTGGATCTTCTGTCCCATTACGCACGCTCCTGCACACCGACGGTGATGTGGCTGGTCTGCTTGATGATCGGGTGGGCCCGGCCGCGGTCCTTGGGGCGGAAACGCTTGATCTGCGGGCCCTCGTCGACGCGGCTCTCGGCCACGTACAACTCGGTCACGTCCGCGTCGGCCAGTTCGGCGTCGGCGATGGCGGCGTTCAGGGCCTTGGCCAGGTTCACCGAGGCGCGCTTCTGGCTGAAGTTCAGCAGGTTCAGCGCCTCGTCCACGCTCTTGCCGCGGATCAGGTCGGCCACCAGGCGGGCCTTCTGGGTGCTGCCGCGATGGAACCGCACCTCGCTGACGAACCGGGCGATGTCGCGCGGCTCGGCGTTGACCGCACGGGCCAGGGCCTGGATGTGCGGCGTCCGGCACGAGGGCTTGGGACGGCCGGCCATCCAGTTCCGGACGGCCTTGTCGGCCTTGTCGCCTGGCAGGCCAAGCGGACGGACGGCCTCGGCGAGGGTCTCGACGCTGGCGCCGGCCTCGTCGGCAAACTTCTTGAGTTGGTCGCTACGCAGTCTCACCGATGGATCTCCGAAGTCGTCCGTTTCCTGTCGCTGGCGTTGCCGCCCGATTCGCTCGAGTCGCTCTGTTCTTAGCCTTCAACCCGGGCTTACTTGCCCGACTTGATGCCTTCCTTCTTGTTCGTGTGGCCGCGGAAGGTGCGCGTCAGGGAGAACTCGCCGAGCTTGTGGCCCACCATGTCCTCGGTCACGAACACTTCCAGGAACGCACGACCGTTGTGCACCTGGAACGTGTGGCCCACGAACTCGGGCACGATGGTGCACCGACGGGCCCAGGTCTTGATGGGCTCGCGCTCGCCGGCTTCCTGCTGCTTCATCACCTTCGTGTACAGCTTCTCGTCGACGAACGGACCCTTCTTGAGGCTACGACCCATGCTTCACGCTCCTGCCAGTGCTTCCAACAAACGTCCGCACTACCTGCCTCTTCAACTCGGACACACTCACTTGGACAGCTGGCCGTACCGCTTGCTGCGGCGGCGACGGATGATCAGCTGCGTGCTGTATTGCTTCTTGTTACGGGTGCCGCCGCCCTTGGCGTCCACACCCGTGGGGCTCACCGGCGTGCGGTTGCCCTTCGAACGGCCCTCACCACCACCCAGCGGGTGGGCGTGGTGGCTCTTGGCCACGCCGCGGGTGATCGGCCGGCGGCCAAGGTGCCGCGTCAGGCCGGCCTTGCCCAGGCGGCGGTTCTGGTGATCGCTGTTGCCCACGGCCCCCACCACCGCACGGCAGTCCAGGCTCACGCGGCGCGTCTCGCCCGAGGGCAGGACCAGCGTGGCGTACTTGCCTTCGCGGTTGGTCAGGCGGGCATAGGAGCCGGCCGACCGGCAGAGCTGGGCGCCCTTGCCCGGGGCCATCTCGATGCAGTGCACTTCGAGGCCCGAGGGGATGTACCGCAGCGGCATGCAGTTGCCGACGGTGGGCTCAACGGCCGAGTCGCTCGAGGTGACGATGGTCATGCCCGTCTTCATGCCCTTGGGGGCGATGACGTAGCGCTTGACGCCGTCGGCGTACTCGATCAGGGCGATGTGGCTGCTGCGGTTGGGATCGTACTCGATGCCCACGACCTTGCCCTGGATGCCGTCGCGATCCTTCCGGCGGAAGTCGATCTGGCGGTACATCCGCTTGGCGCCGCCGCCGCGACCACGAACGGTGATCACGCCGGTGTGGTTGCGGCCGCCCTTCTTCTTCAGGGGGCTCAGCAACGCCTTCTCGGGGCGCTTCTTGTCGACCTCGGCGTGCATGTTCACCGAGGCGTTGCGCCGGCCGGGCGAGGTTGGTTTGTAGACACGGATGGGCATGGCTTATCCTTCAGAATCTCGAGAGCATCTCGCGTACGACTCGCCCGACGTTAGAACAGTTCGATGGTCTGGCCCTCGGCCAGACGCACGACGGCCTTCTTGCTCGGCGGCTGCTGCACGTAGCCGTACTTCAGGCGACGCTCGCGGCTCTTGCGGAGCTGCGTGGTGACGCCCAGAACGCTCACGCCATAGAGGCTCTCGACGGCCCGCTTCACGTCGGTCTTGTTCGCTCGGCGATCGACCAGGAAGGTGTAGCGGTTCTCGTCGGCCATCGCGGCGGTGCTGCGCTCGGTGACGATGGGCTTCTTGATCACGGTGCTCGGGTGCATCAGGCGGCCTCCCCTTCACTGGCGACCTTGCGGCCGCGGGGCTCGAGCTTGGCGTCCTTGCCCGTCTGGGTGTGCGGGCCGGCCAGGAAGGCCTCGAGCTCGGCCTTCTCGATGATCACGTAGCGGCTGTTGAGCAGGTTCCAGGCCGTCAGCTGATCGCTGCGGCAGAGCGTCACGTCGTCGATGTTGCGGGCGCTCAGGCGTGCGTTGGTGGCGCCCTCGGGGAGGGCCAGCAGCACGCGGCGGTCGATGCCAAGGGCCTTGAGCAGGCTGGTCATGCCGCGGGTCGAGGGGCTGTCGAAGCTGATGCTGTCGACGATCTTCACCTCGTTGTCGATGAGTTTGGCAAGCAGGGCGTTGAGGTTGGCCTTGCGACGCATCTTCTTGGGCATCGACAGGCGGAAGTCCTCGCGGGTGCGGCGCTTCTCGTGAGCATGACCACCCTTGCGGAACTGCGGGGCCTTCTTGTTGCCGTGGCGGGCGCGGCCGGTGCCCTTCTGCTTGTAGATCTTGCGGGTCGAGCCGGCGACCTCGCCGCGACCCTTGGTGCGGGCGCTGCCCTGGCGCAGGTTGGCGTGGTAGCAGACGTAGGCCTGCTTGATGAGCTGGGGGTTCAAGGACCCGCCCAGGGTGGCCTCATCGATCGACATAGAGCCGACCGACTCGCCATTCATGTTGTAGACCGGCACATCCATCGTGCTCGCTCCTGACGCCTGTGCGACCCGAGGGTCGCTTGCCGCACCGGCTCACCCCTATCGGGAGGTTCTCCCCACCGGCCTACGCAGCCTGGCGGGAGTGAGCTCGGATCAGACTCGGCAGTCTGTCCAAGGGGCCTTTTCTTGCGAGTAGGGCCCCAAACCTGTTTGTCCTGACCCGGCGGTTTCGCTCACGCGACCCTCCGGGCCGCCCCTTCGCCTCACGCTTCTGGCGAGGGGGCGCCTTCATTCACTCTCGTCCGTTCAGCCGGCGGCGGCCTTCTGGACGGCGGCCTTCGCGGGCCGCAAACGGACCGAGGGACGGATCCGCACGATCCCGCCGTTGGCCCCGGGCACCGCGCCCTTGACCAGCAGGAGGTTGCGGTCGGCCTCGACCCGAACAACGTCGAGATTGCGAACGGTGACGCGCTCGTTGCCCATCTGGCCGTTCATCCGCTTGCCCTTCTTGAGCTTGCCCGAGAAGCCGCGGTTGGTGGCGTGGCCACCGATCGAACCGGGCGCACGGTGCTTGCGCTCCACGCCGTGGCTGGCGCGCATGCCCTTGAAGTTGTGGCGCTTCATGGTGCCGGCAAAGCCCTTGCCCTTGCTCGTGCCGACGATGTCGACGAACTTGACGGTCGCGAAGTGCTCCACCGTCAGGCTCTGTCCAAGCTCGAACTCACCAGCCTCGGCCTCGTCCATGCGGTACTCCGCGTGGACGGCCTTGGGGCCGGTGCTGGCCTTGGCGTCGTGGCCCATGATCTGGAACGAGGCCCGGCGGGGGCGGGCATCGATGCCGCCGACCTGGACGGCCGAGTAGCCGTCACGCTCGGGCGTGCGGATCTGGGTGATGACCGCCGGCTCGACCTCGATGGCCGTGACCGGGATCGACACGCCGTTCTCCAGGTAGACGCGGGTCATGCCGATCTTGCGGCCGATGAGCCCGACTTTGTCCTTGCCTGCCATGCTTCGTTCCACCTTGCTTCGTGGTCTGCGGGGGTCACCCGTGCCAGAGGAAGCTCACGTTTGCTGCTGTGCTGACCGGTCCGGTACTTGGGACGGTCAGGCCTTGATCTTCACGAACACGCCCGCGGGCACCACAAGCCGGTTCAACGCCTCGACGGTGCGGGCGTTGGGCTCGTGGATGTCGATGATCCGCTTATGGGTGCGGATCTCGAACTGCTCACGGCTCTTCTTGTCAATGAACGGGCCACGGAGGACCGTGTACCGCTCGATGCGAGTCGGCAGGGGAACCGGGCCGGCAACGCGGGCGTTGGTTCGCTTGGCATGGTCCACGATCTCCCGAGCCGAAGCATCGAGGGCGATGTGGTCGTACGCTTCCATCCGAATACGAATGCGACCGCCTTGCATGAGCCGGCCAACCTCCTGCCTGCTAGGTTCTGCGTCAACCGCCTCGGAAAGTCCGATTCGGTACTGACCCACGCCCGAAGGGCCGCAGCCCCCCGCCACCGGCGCGGAGAGAAGGATAGATCGCTGCGAACCCCCGTCAACTGCCAAGCGCAAGGAATGTGAAGATCGGGCAAGTCTTGTCGCCCTTCCTATCCTTTAAGGCGTCGCGTACGTCGCCCCAAGGAACCATCTCCCAATCACCCACGGAGGGGTGCATCATGCCCACCAACGGTCGCCATTTCTCACTCCTGGCCCTCGCCGGCTTGTCGCTCTTGGCCGCTTTTGGGCCTGGGTCCTCGGTTTTCGCCCAGGCCAGCCCATCCAGCGTGATCATGTCCGAAGAGCCGCTGGTGCTCGACTCGGTGGGCCTTGAGATCCAGATCCCCCGAGACTCCACGGGCTTCAGGGCCGACCAGGGGGACGTGCCCACACTGGAGATCAGCCCCGATCTTGGCCACTGGTATTTGCTGGTGAAGGCTCCGCAGCAGCGGGCGGCCAACCCGGAGTCGGGCCAGAGGCAGGTGGGCGGCAACCTCCCGGTCGACGACCTGACCGAACGCATCCTCGAAAACCTGCTCGGCAGCTATCGCGACGACCGCCAGGGCACCGAGGGCATCGAGAGCCGGGCTCGCGTCCTGGTGCGTGAGAAGGGGCTGGTGATCGCCGGGCGGCCGGCCTCGCGGTTCTACGTGGCCTTCCCCGAGAGCACCCGCGAGGGCTCGAGCGAACGCATCCGCATGTACACCCTGGTCGACGCCGGGGCGGGGCAGATGGTCAGCTTCGACCTGTTCTGCGAGCCCAAGGACCAGGAAGAGGCGCGTCTGGCCTATCTGGCCGTGTTATCGAGCGCCCAGTTCTCTGGCAACACCCAGGTGGCCGTCGCGCGGGCGGTGGGCATCGAGACCACTGAGGCCTTGCTCACGAGCCTTACGAGCGGCGATTACGAGCGGGCCCTGGCACAGGTCAACGAGCGCTGGGACCGCCTGAAGCAGCCCGCCGGCACGGGGCTGTCGATGGATGACACCGAGCGCGGCTATCGCTACATCCGGGCCTGGAAGGGCAAGCAGGGCGAGATCAATCCCGAGCGGAGCGAGGAAAACTGGTCGGAGCAGGACCACCGCGTGGGGTACATCGTCCGCATGGACGGTCGGATGGTCGAGCGCCTCCAATCGGGCCAGTGGAACATCGTCGATACACGCGTCATCTGCTTCATGACGCCCGACCGCCAGCACGAGTCGTGGACGGCCAGCACGACCTTCCGCATGGGCGACCAGCGGCCGGTGGTCAACAGCGAGTTCGGCGTGCGCGAGGGCCAGGAGATGAAGGTCGCCCGGCGTGGCAGCACGTCCAACACCTTCCAGCCCGCCGTGCCGCCTCGCGGCTATGTCAACCAGGTTGAGTTCTACCTTCTGCCACAGTTGCTCGTGGGCAACGAGGCCCCCGCCACCTACGGCGTCTACGCCTACACCATCGGCGACACCAGCGTCCGCTACCGCCAGTTCGAGCTCGAAGCCATCTCGGGCCAGGCGGCGTGGCGATTGACCACTGAGTTGGGCGAGGAGTCTCGCTCGATCTCCCTGTTTGACCAGGCGGGCGAGTTCATGGGCAGCGATCGCGGCGATGGTTCGCAATGGTCGCCCACCACCAAGGACGCCCTCTTGAACCTGTGGAGCCGCAAGGGCCTGCCAACGAGCACTCGGTAGCCCGGCCAGTAGGATTCTGGTCGGCATCGAGCCTACAACCTCCGGTGTCCATGACCTGCGCATAGGAAGTCAGCCATGGCCCTGCAACGGGTGATCTCGCCAGCCGCCACCGACACCGCCGACGAGCACGC
Source organism: Phycisphaerales bacterium JB064 (assembly GCA_044439825.1). Classification (GTDB taxonomy): domain Bacteria; phylum Planctomycetota; class Phycisphaerae; order Phycisphaerales; family UBA1924; genus JAHCJI01. The sequence goes on from JBITAB010000074.1 coordinate 11,558, forward strand.
CGGCTGGGCTTTGCGTCCGGAGCGACTGGCCGAATATGTCGGCCAGCGCGAGACGCTTGAGCGGCTGGCGATCGCCGTCCAGGCCGCTCGGTCGAGGAGCGAGGCCCTCGACCACGTGTTGCTGCACGGCCCGCCCGGCCTGGGTAAGACCACGCTGGCCCACGTCATCGCCGCCGAGATGGGCACGAAGGTGCATGTCACCAGCGGCCCGGCACTCTCGCGAGGGACCGACCTCGTCGCCGCCCTCACGCGGCTCGAGGCCGGCGACATCCTGTTCATCGACGAGATCCACCGCACCCCCGCCGCCGTCGAGGAGTTCGTGTATCCGGCGATGGAGGACTTCCGCGTCGACGTCACGCTCGACGCGGGGCTCAACGCCCGCACCGTGCAGATCAAGTGCAAGCCCTTCACGCTGATCGGCGCCACGACGCGAGCCGGCTTGCTCAGCGCACCGCTGCGCAGCCGCTTCGGGCTCATCCACCACTTGCG
>JBITAB010000074.1:12146-15398 GCA_044439825.1 Phycisphaerales bacterium JB064
CTGAAGCTGGGGTTCGTCGCCCGCCACCGCCGCGGCCGAGAGCTGACCGAGGCTGGCGCCGCTCATGTTGGCGTGCAACCGCCCGCGCATAGCACGGGGGATGGGGGCGATGGCGAGCTGTTCGAGGCCTGAGCTCCGCTTCGTACTGCTCTTTGCGTACGCCATGGTGCCGCTTGTCGGCGGCTGCGTGCGCGACGTCAAGGTGCGCACCGGCAACCTGGCTATCCGCGAGGTCCGCCGCATCCTGCTGCTGCACCTCGACAGCCTGCCTCACCAGCCCACACGCCCCTAGCCCGCCGGCATATACTGCCGGCGCCCGCGGGTGTAGTTCAGTGGTAGAACGTCAGCTTCCCAAGCTGAATGTCGACGGTTCGAGTCCGTTCACCCGCTTTCCACGACCGATTTGTGAACCGATGGCGGTACCGGCCCCGACTTCGGATTTGGCCGGTGCACGCGGGTCGTCCACCAGTTGGAAGGGACGGCGCCCAAATCCTTCACGTGGCAGTCTCTGCGCCAATCGACACCAGTTCGAGGCGACCGGATTAGTTCAGGTTGAATACATCGTCCCACCGCTCCTGATCCTTCCACTTCGGCGGGACGCGCTCGGTCCGAGCGACCTCGCGATGGTCCTTGTCAAAGTGGATCACCAGCGTGTAGGGCTCTTCGGCGTCGATGTCGTATTCCCACTTGCCGGCGCGTCCAAAGCGGAGCATGTCGGGATGCCCGATCAACTCGAGGATTTCGCGGGGCTCCATGCCGGGCTGCACCAGTTCGACCCGTTCGGCTCTGGGCTCGGGCAGTTGGACACCAATGGCCTCGGCGCCGGAGATCTGGACACCCGAGAGTTCCGCGGGCTTCAGTCCGAAGCGTCTTAGTCCGAACTGCGCGATCCGGCGTAGCGTGAACTCGCGCTGCTGGAAGGGGTTGATCCCGTTGGCGTACTTCCCGTCGATGTCCCACCATCCACCCGAGGAACCGATGTAGGTGCACTGCTCGAGCCGGCGCAGGCTCGGGATGATGTCGCTCTCCTCGGCGCTGAGCAGCACGAGCAGGGCAGAGGAGACTTCTCCGGGGGATACTGGCGGCTCTCCGGCCTTGCCGTCAACCACAGGAGCGCCGTTGCACAGGGCCTCCAGGTTTTCGATCGCTACACGGAGGGTTTCTTTGGCTGCCTGGGCCTCAAATCGGAGCAGCTGCGCTTCTACCGCCCCGCTCACCTGGATGTACTTGCCTTCGGCAAGGTCCATCACCAGGCGACGGCCCCAGCCGGTCGTGATCACGAACACCGTGCGGACGTCGAGTTGGGCGAACCACCAGGTCGATCCCGCCGACCACATGGGCCCCGCCGTTGTCTGATGCACGTACTTCTGCGACTCTGCCTTTGGGAACTGGTCGAGTATGGACGCCCGAACCTTGACGGCACCGGTCTGCTTGTCCAGGACCATCAACTCGTGCGACGCGTTCCACACGACGACCCAGCCATCATCGTGCACGAACGCACGAATGGGTGACGGCTCTGCGCCTTGCTGCTTGCGGCTCCAGAGTTCTTGCCCGTCTGAGAGCCGCGTGAGCGTGTAGGTGAAGTTCCGGGCGAAGGGTCGGGCCGTCGCGCCCGCGTTGTCTGGAGACGTCGCGTCCAGACGGAAGGCCTTGGCCGCCGACGTCACGTGCTGATCTGGATAGAACCGGTCTGTTGCTGACGCGGTCCACGCGAAAACCAGGCATGCCAGCATGGCCGCCCAGACTGTCCAGCGCTCCATGGCAACTCCCTTCGGTAAGAGGTGGGAACTGCATGCCCAGCACTGCGCGTGGCTCTTCGCTTGGGGCCTCAGGCCCCGGCTGGCGTCATGCGATCAGGCCCTTGCTCTCGAGATACCCCAGCACCTCGCGCACGCAGTCGTCGATCGGACGGCCGGCGGTCTTGAGCACCAGTTCGGCGTTCGCGGGCGCTTCGTAGGGGTCGTCGATGCCGGTGAAGCCCTTGATCTCGCCCGCGCGGGCCTTCTTGTAGAGGCCCTTGGGATCGCGCTTCTCGCACTCTTCCAGCGGGGTGTCGACGAAGACCTCGATGAAGGCCAGCTTCGAGTCCTCGTGCATCTTGCGGCACAGGTCGCGATCGCTCTTGTAGGGGCTGATGAAGCTGGTCAGCGCGAGCACACCCGCGTCGGCGAACAGCTTGGCCACCTCGCCGATGCGGCGGATGTTCTCGGCCCGGTCCTCGGCGCTGAAGCCCAGGTTCTTGTTGAGCCCGTGGCGGACGTTGTCGCCGTCGAGGCGGTAGGAATTGATCCCGCGTTGGACGAGCACCTGCTCGACCGCGCTGGCGATCGTGCTCTTGCCCGAGCCGCTGAGCCCGGTGAACCAGATGGTGGCGCCGCTGGCCTTCAGGGCGCCCCAGCGTTCGTCACGGCTCAGGTCGCCCTCGTGCCAGTGGATGTTGGTCGCCTTCATCTGGTCGGTCGTGCTCATTTGGCCTCCTGTTTGGTCTGCGATAGGTCTGCCGGGCCTCGCAAAAGGCCTCGAAGAGGTCCATCGTAGACGCCCGAGGCCCGCGTGAACCGATAGCCTGACCGCCATGACGCCGCCCGACGCCCCGCCATCTTCCGACTCCATCCGTGCCTGCTTCCAGCAGCCGGCCCTGCCAGCCTACCGCATCCCCGTCTTTGCCGAGCTCGCACGGCGGCCGGGGATCAGCGTCGAGGTGCTCTTCAGCGACAAGGCCAAGCTGCCCAACGTGGCGGCCGAGGGGTTTGAGGCGCGGCAAGTCTCGGAGAAGACATTGCTGAAGTGGCCGCGTGAGGTGCGCTGGGTGAGCGCCCAGATGGAGGCCGTCGACCCGGCCCGGGCCGACGTGGCCGTGCTGGAGTACAACAGCGGTGTGCCGAGCCTGCTGCCGGCCATCCGCCGGGCCCGCAAGAACGGCGTGGGCACAGTGGTCTGGGGGCACGGGTACTCGGTCCGCGACTCCAAGTGGTCGCGCAAGCTGCGGAACTGGCTGGGCTCGAAGGCCGACGCGGTCGTGCTGTACAACCACGAGGCCCGCCAGCGCATGATCGACGAGGGCTTCGATGCCCGGAAGATCTTCGTCGCCCTCAACGCGCTCGATCAGGGGCCGATCCAGGCTGCCCGCGAGAAGTGGCTTGCCGACCCCGACGCCCTGGCCGCGTTCCAGCGCGAGCACGGGCTCGATCGCGGCCCGGTCGTGCTCTTCGTCTCACGGCTCTATGCCCAGAACCGCATGGACCTCTTGCT